>CABUZK010000005.1 GCA_902496115.1 uncultured Collinsella sp.
CCGCCTTGTAATCCTCGTAGTGTAGACGCGGGTCGCAGCAGATCTGGCGCAGCTTGGTGAGCTCGGCGAGTACCTTGAGCTTGTCCTTCTTAAACTCCCCGGCCTCGCGGTGCTGCACCTGCTGGGCGATGCGGTCCTGATTTGCCAGGTAAAGCTTGCGCTGCTCACCGGCGAGCTGAGCCACGACAGTGTCCTCGATCTTTTCGGGCAGATCGGCCACCACGTCTTCCTTTATGCGGCGCAGCAAAAACGGCGACACGAGCGCCTGCAGGCGAGCGGCGCTGTCACCCTCGGCGTGCTCGACCGGGCTTTCGAAGCGTTTGGCAACCGACTCGCGCGTGCCAAGCAGGCCCGGCATCAAAAAGTCGAAGATGCTCCAAAGCTCGGACAAGCGGTTTTCGATGGGCGTGCCCGTCAGGGCAAAGCGCACGCCGGCCGGCAGGCGCTTGGCGGCACGCGCCACCTGGGTGAGCGGGTTTTTAATGTACTGGGCCTCGTCGAGCACCACGCGGGCAAAATCCTGCTCGACGTACTCGTCGATATCGCGCCGCATAAGGTCATACGACGTCACGACCACGTTATGCTCGGCCACGCCGGCAATCTGCACGCGACGCTGCGCCTTGGCGCCCACGATGGCGCACGCATCGAGCGACGGGGCAAAGCGCTCCAGCTCGGCGGTCCAGTTGTACACAAGAGACGCGGGACACACCACAAGCGTGGGTTTAGTGTCCCCCGCCTCCATGCGCGCCAGGATATGCGCGATCATCTGGAGCGTTTTGCCTAGGCCCATGTCGTCGGCCAAGATGCCGCCAAGGCCCAGGTGTTCGAGCGAGCCGAGCCACTGGTAGCCGTCGACCTGGTAGCCACGCAGCGTGGCCTTGAGCGAGGCAGGTACCGTAAAGTCCATCTTGCCGAGCGTGTCCAGGCGCTCGACGGTACGGCGGAACGCAGCGTCGCGATCGGCCTCGAGCGCGGGCGTGCGCGCGAGCATGCTATCGACAAAAAGGGTGCTCGACGCGGGAAGCGACACGCCGTCGAGCAGGTCGACGGCATCGACCCCCAGATCCTCGGCAAGGCCAAACGCGGCGCGCGCCCCCTCGTCCAGGCGAATGATGTCGCCCGACGTAAGGCGCGCAAACGTCTGGTGACGCTTGTAGGAGTCGAGGTAGATGGCAAGGTCTGCCGCCGAAAGGCCGCTCGCGCCCAGCTCGACGTCGAGCAGGTTGCTCTTGACGGTCGCACGCACCGAAAGCTTGGGCGCAGGGCGGACCGAGACCTGGCGCAGGCGGTCGCTGAGCATGACCTCGCCCAGCTCGGACAGGGCAGACAGGCCCTCGGTCAGCAAGCGGAACAGGCTCTCGTCATCGCGTTCCTCAAACGCCAGGCCGCCCTCGTAAAAGTCGAAATACAGGGCCGCCGTGTCCATAACGCGAAACTCTGCCACCTCGTCGCGCGGCGGCACGCCCGGGCGCTGCTCTTCGAAGGGGCTGCCCGGAGCGCCCAGGCTAAAGAGATCCGCTGACCAATCGCCGTAGCTAACCGTAATTTTGCAGGTCACGAGCCCATCGTCGACGCCGATTGCCATAGCAAAGCCCGGCTCGGGTGCCACGGTATCGAGCGCGGCGGGCGCGGTGAGGTCGGTGTAGTCGCGCAAAATGGGTAGAGCCATACGACAGAACTCCCCCACCTGGTCGACAGCGATATGGACCGGCGTGCGACAGGGCAGCAAGCGCGATAGGAACGGCGCCGCATGCTGGGCAAACGCTACATCGGTGCGGCGCGCACGGCGGGTGTCGACCAGATAAGCTACGTCGCCCGAAGCAAAGCAGTATGCATCGGCCGGCAGGCGCAGATCGTAGCTACCACCAGCCGCCGGCGCGATTTTGGCGGCAAGGAGCGGTGGGCGCTTAGCGGACGCCTCGTCCTCCCCTTGCGGAGACAGCTCAACCGCCACGTCATAGGCGCGATGAGTCGTCGTCCCCCGCGACCAAGCGGGCTCAAAGGAGATGGTCTGGCCGCGCAGCAGGTCCAGCACATATACGATGCTATGCTCGGACAGCGGCAACTGACGCTCGGCGACAAAACCGCTGCGGGCAAAGTCGTACGACGCCGAACGCGAGCTTGTGATGTCATCGAGATAGGCAACTGTCGTCACGACAAGGTTGAGCAGCTTTGTCGACACGTCTTCGAAGGCTTCGGGCGTATGGACAAACGTGAGGTTCTTGCCGTACGAGAAGGTGCCGCCGCGCACGTAGGCATCGGCCATGCCGTCGATATCCTTGACCACATAGGACACCGAACCGCAGCGAATGCGAAGCTCGAGCGCCCAGCTAAAGCGGTCGGCAAACAGTGGATTGTAGTACGGCACCAGCGAGGGCTCCAACACCGCCTTGGGGGCATCGGGATCCACGCTGCCGGCGAGCTTGCGGCGCATGCTCGCCAGCTCATCCATGCGCGCGTCCGAAAGATCGGAGAGCGCCGCCATGAGGCTGGGACTCGTGGGGACGGGCGCCGGAAAGGGAAAGTTGGGGTTGACGGCCGGCGCTTTGGGCGCGGTGCGAACGGGCTGTTTCGGCTGCGCCGTAAACGTGCGAACCGGTGTGCGCAGGCCTTCGACGGGCTCGGCGCCGCTGGCATCCAAATACGCCAGCGCCGTGGCAATAGCGTGCTTGCACATACCGGGATAGCGGTATGCGGCGGGGCAATCGCAGTCGTAGTCGATCACCTCGTGCTCGTCCATGTCGAGCGCCACGTGCGTCTTGTACAGGTCACCGCGCGAGCCGCGCACCGAGCCCTCAACCGTCACGTTTTTGGAGAAGCGCGAGCCGCTGTCCTCGATCGACAGCACGGCGCCGTTGAGCATGAGCGAACGCCCCTTCATAAAGGTGCCGCTCAACGCCGCCTCTTTGCGAAGCGCCTGCACAAACGTCCCCTGCGCCATCACTTCCTCCAATCTCACCCGGGGTAGCTTAGATAACCGTCACGCGGCCTTGGTTGCCGACGATGGCCTTTGCCTCTGCCAGCAGCGGAATCGAGCGTGCATTGACCTTGGCCGGCACCTCGGCACGCAGCACGCGCCCGTCGACTTGCTCAATAAAGATCTCCACGCGGTCGCCGCCCGGGTTGGTGGTGAGCACCGTGGCCAGGCGCGCCATATTGCCCTGGCTAAATCGGCTGTTGGGCACCATGACCTCAAAGACCTTGGGCTTGTTTTTCTCCTCGCTAAGCTCCAGCGGCACAATCTCCTGCGCGATGATCTGGTCACCGCGGTCCGAGCGCTCGAGCTTGCCCTTAATGCGCACAAACGCGTCAGACAGCTGCGCGCCGGTCTCGGGATCGACCTCGCCGTACAGGTACCCCTCGGCCTCCTTGTAGGTCTTGGGGAACACCACGACCGTGGCCTCGCCTTCCATGTCCTCGAGCTGCACGATGCCCATGGGGTCGCCGTTTTTGGTCACGCGCTTGGACACGCTCGAGACCATGCCGGCCCACCACAGCGCCTTGCCCTCGGGAATCTCCTGGTTGATGGTGCCGCCCGTGGGGTTTTGCACCTCGTAGCCGGTGTCGATCTGCGAGAACGAGAAGTCGCGCGCTTTGCTAAGTGCATACTCAAACGGGCGCAGCGGGTGGTCCGAGACATAGATGCCCAGAACCTCCTTCTCCTGGCTCAGCTTAAGGTGGCGGTCCCACTCCTGGCCATCCGGATCGGGCACGCTCACCTCAAAGCCCGAGCCCTCAACGTCGCCAAACATATCGAAGAACGACGTCTGGCCGCTCGCGCGATCTTTCTGGCGCTTTACCGCGGCATCGATGATGTTCTCGGGGTTGTTCTTATCCACAAAGTGCATCATCTGGCGACGCGGATACCCCGTGGAGTCGAAGGCGCCTGCCTTGATCAGCGATTCGATCACGCGGCGGTTTGCCTGGCTCGAGTCCACGCGCTCGACAAAGTCGTGCAGTGTCTTAAACGGGCCGCCCGCCTCGCGCTCGGCGATAATCGCCTGCGCCACGCCGGTGCCCACGCCGCGGATGCCGGCCAGACCAAAGCGCACGCCCTCCTTGGTAGCCGTGAACTCGGTACCGGACTCGTTGACATCTGGCGAAAGCACGGGGATGCCGTCGTGACGGCACGCCGATACGTAATGCACGATCTTGTCGGTCTTGCCCGTGTAGGACGTCAGAACGGCCGCCATGTACTCGTGCGGATAGTGCGCCTTGAGCCACGCCGTCTGCATAACCAGGATGGCGTAGCCGGCGGAGTGTGACTTGTTGAAGGCGTAGGATGCGAACTCAAGAACATCGTCCCAAATCTTCTGGGCGACCTCGCGCGTGTAGTTGTTCTTGATGGCGCCGTTCATCCAGTGGTCGTAGGTGGTCTCGTCCGAGCCATCCTCCCAGTGGAGCACCGTCGACGTGAGCAGCTTGATTTTCTTCTTAGCCACGGGCTTACGGATACGCGAGTCCGATTCGCCCTTGGAGAAGCCGCACATCTCGACGGAGATGAGCATAACCTGCTCCTGGTAGACCATGGTGCCGTAGGTTTCGCCCAGGATGTCGTCCAGACGGTCATCGTAGGAGACGGCCGGCTCCTTGCCGTTCATACGGTTGATGTAGGACGAGACCATGCCGGCGCCCAGCGGGCCCGGGCGGTACAGGGCGATCAATGCCACGACGTGCTTGTACTCGGTGGGCTTCATGTTCTTGATCGTGGCCGTCATGCCGGCGGACTCGACCTGGAAGACGCCAGCGGTGTGGCCGGAACCCATGAGCTTAAAGATCTCGGGGTCGTCAAAGGGAATCTCTTCCTCTTTGATGTCGATGCCGAAGTTCTTTTTGATGTTTGCCTTTGCCTTGGAGATAACCGTCAGCGTACGCAGGCCCAAGAAGTCCATCTTGAGCAGGCCCATGTCGGCAACGGTATGACCCTCGTACTGGGTAATCTCGACGCCGCCCTTGGTATCGAGCTTGGTGGGCACGTGCTCGTTGACGGGGTCACGGCAGATCAGAACGGCGCACGCGTGCACGCCCTCGCCACGGGTGAGGCCCTCGATCGAGAGCGCCGTGTCGATGATGCGGCGGGCGTCGTCATCCTTTTTATAGGCCTCGGCAAAGTCGGGGTTAAACAGATCCTCTTTGCCGGGCTGCTTGTCGAGCACCTGCTTGAGCTTGACCTTGGGGTCGCTCGAGACCATCTTGGACAGGCGCTGGCCCATGTAGACCGGGTAGTCCAGGACGCGCGCGGCGTCGTTGATGGCCTGCTTGGCCTTGATGGTCGAGTAGGTAATGACGTGGGTAACTTTCTCGGGGCCGTAGAGCTGGCGAACGTGCTCCACGACCTCGAGGCGCCGCTCATCGTCGAAGTCCATATCGATATCGGGCATCTCGGTACGCTGCGGAGACAGGAACCTCTCGAACATCAGGCCGTTCTCGAGCGGGTCGAACGCAGTGATGTTCATGGCGTAGGCGACGATAGCGCCGGCGGCCGAGCCACGGCCGGGGCCGACGCCGATGCCGTTGTCCTTGGCCCATTGCACGTACTCGGCAACGATCAAGAAGTAGGCGGCAAAGCCCTTGTCGCAGATGACCTTGTATTCGTACTCAAAGCGCTCTTTGATGTTGACGCCACCGATCTCGCGCGTGGCCCAGTCGTCACCGTAGTGCTGGCGCAGGCCCTTCTCGCACTCGCGGCGGAACTGGCTCTCGTGCGTCTCGCCGGGGTCGAGCAGCGGGAAGCGCGGCAGGATGATGGAATCCCAGTCCAGCTCTACGTAGCACTTGTCGGCAACCTCGAGCGTGTTGTCGCAGGCCTCGGGGCAATACGGGAACATCGCCCGCATCTCCTCCTCGGTCTTCATGTAAAACTCCGAGCCGGTCATGCGCATGCGGTTGGGGTCATCGACCTTGGCGTTCATGCCGATACACATGATGACGTCCTGCACGGGCGCGTCCTCGCGGCGCAGGTAGTGGAAGTCGTTGGTGGCGATGACCTTGACCCCCACCTGCTTGGCGATGTCGATGAGCGTGCGGTCCATCTGCTCGTCGGTCAGGCCGTTGTCGGTGGTGATGCCGTGTTCCTGGATCTCGATGTAGAAGTCGCCGGGCTCGAAGGTGTCACGGAAGGTCTCGGCCCACTTGATGGCGCCTTCCATGTCGCCGCGGTCGATGTATTTGGGGATGATGCCCGCGATGCAGGCGCTGGTGCAGATCATGCCCTTGGCATGGCGGCGCAGGTTGTCGAGCGTCACGCGCGGCTTGTAGTAAAAGCCCTGCACGGCGGCCTCGGAAACCGTCTGCATCAGGTTGACGTAGCCCTCCTGGTCCTTGGCCAGAAGGATCATGTGGTAGAGCTCGGGCTTGTGGTCGCGAGCAAGGGTCTCGTCCGGCGTAAAGTAGACCTCGCACCCAAAGATAGGCTTGATGACCAGCGGCGGCTTAAGCTCGTCGATATTGCCCTTCTCGTCCCACATGGCCATGTCTTTGACGTACTGGGCATGCTCGCGCGGGTTCGCCTCGGGGTCGGGCTCCACCAGCTCGTCGCGGCGATCCTTTTCCAAGAAGGCCTTGTCGTGGCTCCACGTCTTGTACTCGGGCGTGTTGTGGTTGACGGCGTCGCAGGCCAGCGCCAGATCGGGCACGCCATACATGTAGCCGTGGTCGGTAATGGCCACAGCGGGCATGCCAAGCTCAACGGCACGGTTGACCATATCCTGGATACGGGTTGCGCCGTCTAGCATGGAGAAAACAGTGTGATTGTGCAGATGGACGAATGCCATGTGATGAGCTCCGATGCGGGTTCGTGTTCTGACTGAACGATTTTACCGCACGGCACGGACAGCACCCGAACCTAGCCAAACCAACACGGGCAGTCTTTTTGGGACCGTCAAAAAGGGGAATGAGTGCATCCAGATATATCGAGTATTACTGGAACCTCGGCGATGCACGGAATGATATGTGACGAATAGTCATGCCCATCAAGAAGGCTCGACGCTTCGGATAGCTCGTCAATCGATATATCAATTCTTGGAGACATGTATTCCTACCATTTTCAATGAAACAACGGCGGTAATTGCTATCGCGATTGCACCAATAACACCGAGCGCTATCTGAATGGGATATAACCCCAACACATATCCAAATATGGAGAAAAACATTGCAGAAAAGAGAGCCCTTACCAGAGACGCGACGGAAAGGATCGTCGCGCGGAGATCGTCCGCTATCGCGTCTTGGATTAAGTTTTCCGAAGTGATGTACACCACTTCTGGGAGAAAACAAAGCACCATGCTAAGGCCAAACAAACACAGCGGATTTGAAGCGAACCACGGAAGAATCATGAAAAGACCGGCCTCGATTAGCATCGAGCCGAGCATGGTATTTCTTTTCCCGAAACGCGATGAGAAGAAATCTGCTGCAATGTAGGCCGTCGCATTTACTGCATAGGATGCACCGAAGAAGATTCCTATTATGGAGACGGGAGCATCAAATGCGTCGAATACCAACTGATTCAAGTTGTAATAACTCCCATAGAATCCATCGAGCATGCTTGTGCCGATTAGAAGAAGCAACACCGCAAAAGCGGATTCTCCAATGCACCAGGTTTCGCGTCTGAAGATCTTGGCTACGTCAAACCTTTCCTCCCCAGAGTTTTTGGAATGGGTCGTTTCCATCCTCTCAATGGGATACAGAAGGAAAAGCTGCAGGAGATAGAAAACGGAAACGCATACGTAGAGGGCACTCCAAGATACTTGGGCAATGAATGATCCAAGTACGATTGCCACTCCCGTCGCGATTGATTGCGCGGCAAGCAGCCGAGCGTTGATGGTGAGGAAGCGCTCTCCTTGACCGGCATTTCGGGCAATTTCATATAAAAGTGCCTGTTCGGATCCCGATTGAAGGGAGTAGGCGAGTGCCTCAACAAGGGAAAGCGCGACGAGAAAGGGGCCTGAAATCAACAGCATGCCAGCCGTATGGAAGAAAAGAAGCAGAACGCCCACTTGAATCGAGAACTTCTTTCCAAAGAAATCGCCTACCAGCCCTGTTGGCAGCTCGAGGACGACCGTCGCAATGTTAAACAGGGCTTGATAAAGCGCGATTTCCGTGACAGACATTCCTTTCTCCGCAAGGAAAAGTAGAAAAACTCCCCGATTTAAAACAAATCCCGCGAGAACGAAAAAGGCGGAATAGACGTGCAACTGCGCAGTGGCATTCTTGTTCATTTGACACTCCTAACGGCTATTTTTGTCGGGCCGATCGCTACTGACTCGAAGCCTGAAGTGTTCATAGTTGATGTGAAGAGCGGTAAAGCTTTTGCACAGGGTATCAATGGAATACATCCGAAGCGTTTTCGGCAGTATCATCGGCGAAGGCGGGATTAGCCTTTACGCGGCGCTCACTCTCAATGTATTTGACGATTTGATCAATCGTCTGGTTGGCGTGGCTCTTGAGCTTGCGCTCATAGAAGAAGAGGCCGAGCTTGCCGCGCGTGCCAGACGTGTTGCCACCCACACCCTGAAAATCCTCGGTATAGGTGAGCTCGCAGGCACCATCACCAGCAGGTGCAACCTCATAGCGCATGGTATTGATGCCCGCCGCATACTGAAAACGGACCTCATAGAGACACGGGTAGTCAAAGTGCTTGATCTTAACCTTGATCGCCGTGCCCTTGGCCTTGCCTTTTGCGGACTGGGCGCGCTTCTCGTACTTATAGCCGTTGAGCTTGTTGCGGCTGGGACGCTTGCCCGTGGCGTTCTCGATATCCTGCATGATGGACCCCGCCAGAGCGTCAAAAAGCTCCTCCGGCGTCACCTTAAGCGTTTTGGTGAACTGCATGATGGCTCCTTATTCGTTTGAACCGTTCGAGCCATTGTACCGCCCCAGGCTCTCCCATGCGTTGCGGTGAAATGCGGACTGTTTGGCGGCTCTTTTGGCCAAAACAGTCCGTATTCCACCGCAAGTTATCTGAGGATTAGAAGTTATAGGTGACTACTTGGGGCTCGGCGGGTTCGACGAAGATGGTTGGATCCGGCTGCTCCACGCGGACGAACTTGACGGTCACGGCCTCAAAGCCCGCCTTATGCAGAACATCAGCGTAGACGCGCGCCTGCAGGGCGTGCTTCTCCTGCAGCTGCTCCGGCGTCTCATCCGGCGTGCCGCCCGTCTTGTAGTCGATGACCAGCGCGCGTGACGAATCTGCCGGGTTCGTCGCCAAAGCGTCGATGGCGCCTTCGGCATATGCACCGTAGCGAGCGATGTCCTCGTCCTCGCAGCCCAGCGAAAAGAACGGCACCTCGGCGCGAACGCACGGCCACGCGAGCAGGTCAGCACGGACCGCCGACTTGAGCCAGCGATTCAGGGCGACATCGAAGCGCTCGCGCTGCTCCGGCGTCAGGCGCCACAGACGCGCCAGCGCATCGGCGCGCGCAGCGGGCAGCGCATCGGCACCCATCTCGATGAGCCACTGGCAGGCGGCGTGGAACGCCGAGCCCAGCGCCATAGGGTTGCCGGCGGGCTCAACGGCGGCCACGTCTGCATCCGTCATCTCGGAACCATCCGACTCCGCATCATCGCCGGCCTCGTCCATGGGAACACGAGCCTCGGCGGCACGGTCTTCCGTCTCGGCATGGAGCGCCGCGGCGATTGATGAGTAGCTATACGAGTCACGCATCGGATACGGACAGATGCCCATGCGCACGCCCACTGCCTGGGGATACACAAGCTCAAACGCATCGGGCTCGGGGTCGGCAGGACCGGGGACGATTGTACTGGCCGAATCGTCGGCAGTATCTGTATCGACATCGCCACGAACAAGCCTGCCCTCGGCATCCAGCGAAGCGTTGGCCTCAAACGCCTGCTCGCCAAAGGTAAAGTCCGCGAGCGAAATGAGCTCGTAGTCGCCCGGCTGGGAGTTGTCGAACACCAGGCGGTCGGCATCGAGCTGCGGCATGTCCAGAGTGTCGGTCGGCAAAATACGGCGCAGCACGTCGTAGGTCAGATCGGTCTCGACGTCGAAGGTCGGCGCCGTCACCTTGCCGCGGCTCACGCCGGCATCCATCGCCAAGATCACCAGCTCGCGCGCACGCGTCATGGCAACGTAGAGCAGGCGGGCCCGCTCCTCGAGCGAAAGCCGCAGGTCGTCGTTGCGCAGGCGAGCAAATGCCTCGGCGGGAGAGCCCGTCGCGCATACGTCCTCCATAAGCTCTGGCGGCAGCCACAGCGACGTGCCCTTGCCCTTAAACGCGTGTTCAAACTGCTTTTTGACGTCATCGCCCTTCACGAAGGTCCCGTCGGCAAGCTTAACGCCATCGAAGCGCGCCGGCAGCGCCACGACATGCGCCCCACCGTCGACGCGACCCATCTGTGCCGCACCGGACGATTTGCGCACGCCAAAACACTCGGCAACCGCTACGACCGGATACTCCAGACCCTTGGACGCATGCACGGTCATGATGCGCACCGCGCCGTCGCCCTCCTCGTTGAGCGCGCCCGGGGCCTCCTTGCCCGCCAAGAAGCGGTCGAAGGCGAGCGCGATGGAGCGCGGAGAATTGCCGAGCTCGGCCTCTGCCTCGGTCACGGCGTCGAGCGCCTTGAGCACGTTGGCGGCAATGGCCTTCCCCTCGGGGCCGCGCTGCGCCAGACGCACGAACCAGCCGGAGGCATTGACCGCGTCGCGCGCGATGGCGGCGAACGAATCGCGTCCCACGCGACGAAGCGCGTAGCGCAGTACCTCGCGGGCACGCGTCACGAGCGGCAGGTTCTGCAAACCCGGCACATCGGAATCGCTCATGATGCCCACATCGATATTGCGGCGCGACGTCTCGCCCGTCCGCTCGTCGAGCTTGGTCGCCAGCGCCAGGAACTCCTGGACGCCGAGTGCAAACATCGGCGAGGCCAGCAACGGCATAAGACCTTGGGCCGTATCAGCCGGATTGGCGAGCGCGCAGACCAGGGCACGCACCGTCTGCACCTCGGCTGCCTGGGCAAAGACCGAGCCGCCCGCGATAACGCAGTCGAGTCCCTGGTCGCGGAAAGCCTGCGCGTAGACGTCGGCATTAGTCATACGGCCCAGCAACAACACCATGCTGCCCTGGGGCTGGCCCGCTTTAACGAGCGCTTGGAACCGCTCCGCAATCGCACGGGCTTTCGCCTGCGTTCGTTCCTGGGTGCTGCCGCCGGCAACGAGCAGCGCCTGGCGGCGCGAAGCCTTTGCCTTGAGCTTGTCCTCGCGATCGTCACTCGGCTCAAGATCCAAGAACCCCTGCATCAAACCACCGGTATCGCCGTCGAAGACGCGTGCTACGTAACGCAGCACCTCGTCATGGCTGCGGAAGTTGCGCACAAGCTTGACGAGCTCGCCAGCAGGGGCGTCGGCCACGGCAGTCGCCTCGGGCGCAGCAGAGGAGCCCACCTTGCGCTCTTGGCGACGGAACACCTCGACCTCGGCGCCTCGGAAGCGGTAGATCGACTGCTGCGCATCGCCCACGGTGCACAGCGCGCGCTCGCCCGCACCCGTCAGATAGCGAATCAGATCGACCTGCATCTGGTCGGTATCCTGGAACTCGTCAATCATGACCATCTTAAAGCGGTCCTCATAGGCAGCTCGAATAGCCGGGTAGTCGCGCAGCGCCTCGTACGCCATGCGCAGCAGGTCGTTGTTATCGAGCGCGGACTGGCCGGCCTTGAGCGCGCGGTACTCCGCCTCCACAGCACGGGCAAGCCCCACCAGCGCATCGACCGCCGGACCGCCGCAGGCAAGCACGATATTGATAAACGCATCAGCCGCCTCGGCCTTGAGTAGCTCCACCTGCTCCTTAGGAAACGCCTTGCTCGCGCGTGGCATGCTGCACGACATCATGAGTCGCGCCGCATCCTCCATGGTTTTGCCGCTCGCCTCAAACGCGTCGATGGCATCGAGTGCCGCCTGCGCTTTCTCGGTCGTGGCCTTGCTTGCGCCCAGCGCCGCACGATAGGCATCGGCAAGCGCCGAGGTGTCGGCCTGGCCGCGCGCCACGCACACATCGTCCATGCCGCCCGGCAGCTGGCTCGATAGCTCCAACAGGTCGCGCACCAGGCCTTTGATGGTGGTACCGGCGCCAAACGACCCGCCCTCGCCCGCCATGGGATACCAGGCGTAGAGGGCCTTAAGCGAGGCGGCGAGCTGGGGCGCGGCATCGGGCACCGTCGCGCGCCCCAGCACATGCTCGACAGCCTGATCCATAAGCTCATCGGTATCGGTGAGCACCGTGAACTCAGGATCGATGCCCAGCTCCAGCGCATGCGCGCGCAGGATACGCGAGCACATGCCGTGAATAGTCGAGATCCAAGCGTCGTCGACGGTCAGGGCCTCCTCGTCCATACCCTCTTCGATAAGCGCACGGCGCACGCGGTCGCGAATCTCGGCCGCGGCGTCTTTGGTAAAGGTAATGGCGAGCACCTGGTCCAGATGCTCGACAAACGGACCGGATTCGGGCGAGAGCGCATAGACGATGCGGCGCGTGAGGGTAAAGGTCTTGCCCGAGCCGGCACCTGCCGAGACAAACAGCGGGCGGTCGAGCGTTTTGACGACTTGCAGCTGTTGCGGCATCAAGGTCGAAAGATCCATGGTCTACACGTCCCTCCTTACAAACGTTCCTTCGTGGTTATACAAGCAGCGCGCATGCGCGGCCTGAGCCGACGTCGGGTCGACAGCGGCGACGATGCCCGCCTCGAGCTCGCGCAGGCGCTCGGCAATGCCGGTCTCCACGCGGTCGAGCAGCGCATCGAAGTCCATGTTGCCGCCCTCGCCCGGAAAGCCCTTCTTGAGGCCCGGGATGCGACCGTCGCCGCGCTCTTCCTCAAGCAACTCGGCGCTCGCCGCACCGCGCAGCGCGGGCTTGCCGCCCTTGGTCGAAAAATAGAGCGCCGCACGGGCATCTAGACCCAGCGCCCGACGCATGGCCTGGGCGTAGATGAGTGTCTGGGTATGGGGCGGCAGCCAGCGCGGATCGTCGATGGGGGCCTCGCCCGACTCCTCGTCGCGCACCGTGGGGTCGGCGAGCTTAAACTCCTCGACACCCGAACGATGCTTGTAGTCAATCACCACAGCGCGGTTCTCGGCGTCCACATCCACGCGGTCGATGCGCCCGCCGAGCGGCCAGCCGGCATACTCGACCTGGAGCTCGTTGAACGCAAACTCCAGGTAGCGCGGCGCGAAGGGCGCGAGCGCCTCGGACTCGTAGGCGAGCACGCCCTCCAGTTGCGGCAAGATCTCGGCCACTTGGCGCTCCTCCACTGGAGAGAGCGGCACCAGCGGGCCCTCGGTACCGCGCTTGCCGGCGTGCTCGGCCAGGGTCTCGGCAAAGACCTCGTGCAGCAGCTCCTTCGCGCGCGGCAGATTCATGGGCGTCACGCGCTCCATGCCCTCCTGCGGAAGACGTGCATGCAAGTGCTCCAGCACGTCATGGACAAAGTTGCCCTTCTCCATGTTGCCAAAGCCCGCATCGATGGACTGAGGTTTGACGCGATACGAGACGAACCAGCACAGCGGGCAGGTGGAATAGGCCTCGATCTGCGAGGCGGACGTCAGGCGCGGCACGAGCGGCGCGTCCTCGCCCTCGCCATCGCGACGACGCAGGACCAAATACGGCACGGCCTCGGCACTCAGATGCTGAGGGGCTTCACAGGTCACGCGTTCGCGCTTGAGACCTTCGCCTGCCGCGGGATCGAAGTCCCTTACGATATCGCCCTCACCCACGCACTTCGCCTTGTCGGCGTCAGCGGCCTTGTCGTCGTCAGTGGCCTTAGCGTCGTCAGCTGCCTTGTCGGCGTCTGCGGCCTTAGCAGCTTCAGCGGCCTCGGCATGCGCCCGCAACTCGGTCCACACGGCCGCCGGATAGCACTCGCGCGCCTGACGATCGTGGGTCACACGGGCGAGCATAACCGGACCACGCGACGCCTGCATCGCGTGGCCAAAGCGCACGCGCAGCAAGGCCGCGGGCTCAAGCGTCACGCCCTCGCGACCAAGGCTCGCCGTCAGCGTGGCCAGCGGCCCCTCCTCGTGTGAGAGCGGATAGCTGTCCAGATCGACATCGGCAAACAGCACGGCATCGTAGCTGCCGGGGCGCAGAGCCGCCGCATCGGCAAGCGAAGCAAAACGAACCTGGGCACGTGGCGCACGGTCAACCTCGTGGGTCTCGTAATCGTAGGCGGTGCTACGCTTGTCCACCTTGGTGCGAATGCCATCGAGCACGGGCACGGTCGCGGCCTGCGACACGTCGAGCGCGCGGGCGCCGTTCATAAGGATGTCGATGGCGTGGCGCAGCAGGGCTACCTCCGCCTGGCGACGGGCCTGGCCATCCAAGCTGCCCAGCGAGCGATCGGGCAACGCCTCGGCAACGGCAAGCATGGCCTTGAGCGCCGTCACGGGCTTGTCACGCCACAGAGCCTGGAACACGTCCGAAACCACACACGGTACGTTCTTAAGCCAGTTATCGTCGCTCGCCGCCTTGCGCGCGCCCCTCACCTGGCCTTGGACACTCTGCAGCAGGCTCTTAACGCCCGCGGTAGTCTTGCTGCGCGAGAGACGCATATTCTTATCGAAGGTACGGGCATTGACGGCATCAGCGCCCGAAAGCGGACTGTAGATCCAGTCGGTAAGCTCCGGCGCGGGCCACCACTCGGTCTTTGACGCCATGCCCTCATCGGCGGCCTTCATACGCTCGATCAGACCGGCAAGCGCCGCAAACTGCCTGCCCGCAATGGATTGGGAAAGCGCCGTGAACTCAGCTGTCTCGGCGGCGATATGACGAGCCGCCAGACGAGAGGCGAGCTCACCGAACAGCTGGGGTGCCCGGGCAGAAACAACGAGCACGCGCACGGGGTCGGCGGGCGTTGCGGCGCCGTCGACCTCGGAACCCTGGCACGTTTTTACCAGATCATCAATTGCGTCCGCATAGACATGAGCACGGGCATGGGGCCCGGCGACCTCAATAAAGGCAGGCTGAGCGGCGGTCCCGCAAGCGGCATCAGACGCGCCGACACCCTCCCCCAGCGGCCCGACCTCAAACAGCACACCGCGGGCATCAAATGCCGTGGCAAGCTCCTCGCGCATCGCCGCCTGCTCGCGGGCAAGCAGCACGACGACCTCTCCCCCATTGTTCGCCACGGCAGACAGCAGCTCGAGCAGACCGTGCGTAAACGACGTGATACCGCGCACGCATACGGCGCGGGCGCACGCCGGCAGGCTATCGGCCAGGGCACCGGCCATAATGTCAGCCGCCTCGCAGGGCTCGACCATATCTCGACGGTCCAAACCGCCCGCGTAGGCACGCAAAAGCTCGAACACACGAGCCTCGGCATCGCTTTTTGGCTCAGGCTGGCAATTGTTGCCACGGCATCGCTCGGCCGTCGTCCCCGCCACACCCGGCAGCACATCGCGGGCCATGCGCGCAAGCATACGCACCGTGCCCTGGCTGCGCGAAAGCGGCTGCAGGTCGGCATCGTCGAGACGCGTGACCATGTCCGAGAACAGCATCTGGCGCTGCAGGTTGTCGACAAAACCTCGCCCGTCGCCCAAAAGCTCCCAAAGCGAGCGAAGCCACGATGTAGGCGTCTTGTAGTCGATGCCCAGCGAAACGCCGGCTTCCGCCGCATCATGACGGCACAGGTCGAGCTCGGCAAACGTAGGTGCCAGCAACACGGCACGCCCGTGGCGGACAATAAGGTCGGCAAGCAGCGCCGACTCGGCATCGCTCAAATCCGTGCCGGCATTGGTGGTATAGATTCGAACAGGCATGGTCCTCCGCTCAAACTGTTCGCAATAATCAATGCATCCATCCTACCCGCCCACGCGGACACATTGCCACCACAGCTCCATCTTTTGGTACAAAGCAACCTGGCCCCAACGAACCAGCCGATTGCGGGCATATAAAAACCGCCCCCGGAGGAGCGGTTTTGCACAATTCGTTTTTGGCGCGGCCTACTCGCCATCCTCCAGTTTAATGAGGATCTTGCGGTAGCCACCGTACTCGCCGTTGAGCGCCTTGGACACACGGCTCACCGTGGTGGACGAAGCGCCGGTACGCGCCTGAACCTCGACATAGGGCTCGCCCTCGTCCAGGTAACGCGCGACCTGCAAACGCTGCGATAGATCGCAAATCTCGCGCGGCGTGCAGATATCGGTCAAAAACGCTTGGATATCTTTCTCGTCGTCCAAAAGGCTAAATGCGTGGACCAGCTGCTTGACATCAGGCTTGTCAAACATGTTCTCGATATTCATCGATCACCGCCAAACCCGCCAAAAGGCATCGAAGTTGATACTGACATCGGGCATCGCTCGCCCGTTCTATGCAATAGGGCAACGCCTGTGGCTTTTGCCCGTAGCAGTTTAGCACACCACCAAACTAAAGCGACAAGACTCTCTGCCAGCGGCGCATTTTTTAGGACGAGCGCCGTTTTGAAACCGAATGCGCACGCAAGCTACACGAATATCTGAGACAATGGGCGCCCAAACAAGGCCGTGCCCGCGCATCTATCCGAGTTGCAAAGGCATGTGCCTCTCACGCCTCTTTGCCACGTCTTGCGCAAGAAAGGATCTCCACCATGCGCTTTTTGCTCAACTGGCTTTTGACCTCAATCGCCATCGCGATTGCAACGTTTCTCGTCCCCGGCATTCAGCCCTTCGGCATGGCCGATGCCTGGGTCTGCTTTGCCTTCGTGGGACTGTTCCTCAACATCGTCGACTCGCTCGTCAAGCCGTTCCTGACGGTCATCTCACTGCCGCTCACTATTATCACGCTTGGTATTTTTCAGCTCGTAGTCAACAGCTTTATGCTCGAGCTAGCCAGCTACCTCTCCGTCAATATCCTCGGCGCTGGCATCTCTATCGCCGGCTTTGGATCGGCCTTTATGGGCAGCATCCTGGTATCCATCATGCGCAGCATACTCGACAGCATCGCCAGGAACTAAAGCGACCGGATACGGACCGCCACAACACGCCAAAACGAAGGCCGTCCATCGCAACGATGGGCGGCCTTGTCATTTGTCAAGCCTCAGAGGGCAAGAAAATCTACCATTTCTGCCCCGTCCCCAAATGGCAGGTGGGGCTAGATGACGTAGTCGTAGCCCTCGTTGGGGGCGACGAGCGCATCGAGCGTCACGCCATCGAGGTAGTCGTTGATGAGCTTGTCCAGGTTCTTCCACACGCCGAGTGTAGGACACTCGTCCGAACGCGAGCAGCCCTTGCAGTCGCCGTCCAGGCATGCGACCGGTGCCAGGCTGCCTTCGGTCAGGCGCAAGATCTCGCCCACCGTGTACTGCTCGGGCGGACGCGTGAGCACGTAGCCGCCGCCCTTGCCGCGCATGCCCGAGAGCATATTGGCGCGGACGAGCGTAGCCAAAATGTTCTCCAGATATTTCTCAGAAATCCCCTGACGCGCCGCAATCTCTTTGAGGGGAATGCGGCCTGCCGCCTGGTGCTCGGCCAGGTCAACCATAACGCGCAGGGCATATCTGCCCTTTGTGGAAACCAACATATATATTGCTGCCTTTCGGTCTTTTAATTCGTAGAAATTCTAGCCGAAAAATTGGTTTTGAAAATACCTATTCCCGTCAAGCTGGTTAATCGACTCGTAATAATCTTCTATTTCCTATTGCGTTACTAGGCTTTAGTGCCTACTATGCTTGCCAACAGCAAACGAACAACCTATAAGGTTTGTGGGTTTCGCTGTTACACACACCGTAAAACCACACGGTATCCAGTCATTTGAACACTTTGGAGGTTCACCATGAGCAATGTTTACACGTCCATCGATCAGCTTATCGGCCACACTCCGCTTCTGGAGCTCACTCACTTTGAGGCCGATGAAGACCTCAAGGCCCGCGTGCTCGTCAAGCTGGAATACTTCAACCCCGCCGGGTCCGTCAAAGACCGTGTCGCCAAGAACATGATCGACGAGGCCGAGAAGGCCGGCAAGCTCGTGCGCGGCGGCGACTACACCATCATCGAGCCCACGAGTGGCAACACCGGCGTCGGCATCGCCTCGGTGGCGGCGGCTCGCGGCTACAAGGTGATCATCACCATGCCCGAGACCATGTCCGTCGAGCGCCGCAAACTTATGCAGGCATACGGCGCACAGCTCGTGCTCACCGACGGCTCCAAGGGCATGAAGGGCGCCATCGCCAAGGCCGAGGAACTGCAGAAGGAGACACCCAACAGCATTATCGCCGGCCAGTTTGTAAACCCCGCCAACCCCGCCATCCACAAGGCCACGACCGGCCCCGAGATCTGGGATGACACCGACGGCAAGGTCGACATCTTCGTCGCCGGCGTTGGCACCGGCGGCACCGTGACCGGCGTGGGCGAGTTCCTCAAGGAGCAGAATCCCCAGATTCAGGTCGTCGCCGTCGAGCCCGCCACCTCTCCGGTGCTCTCTAAGGGCCAGGCCGGCCCGCACAAGATCCAGGGTATCGGCGCCGGCTTTGTGCCCGACGTCCTCGACACCCAGGTCTATGACGAGATCATCCCCGTCGAGAACGACGACGCCTTTGCCACCGGCCGCGCCGTGGGCCACAAGGAGGGCGTGCTCGTGGGTATTTCGTCTGGCGCCGCCGTGTGGGCCGCACTGCAGCTAGCCAAGCGCCCCGAGAACGAGGGCAAGACCATCGTGGCCCTGCTTGCCGACACCGGCGAGCGCTACCTGTCCACGGCGCTCTTCCAGGACTAGGGCCTGTCGCCCATAGGTTGAGCCTGGGGACGAGCCGGTCTCCTCTCTCCCGGCAGTCTGAGCCCATCCCATCAGGGCGTCCCACAGGACGTCCGAACTTGCTACAATGTCTGCGGCGCGGAACCAGCCTCCCGCGCCGCTTTTCTTTTTTGGCCACATGCCACCAAGGAGAACCTCCCCATGCACAACAAGCGCGTGCTCGTCGCCATGAGCGGCGGCGTCGATTCCAGCGTGACCGCGTACCTGCTCAAAAGCCAGGGCTACGAATGTGTCGGTGCCACCATGCGCCTCACCTGCCCCGCGCCCGATCCCGTCACGGGCATGAGCAAAGTCGACAGCGACATCGCCGATGCAAAGGCCGTCGCCGAGCGCCTGGGGATACCCCACCATGTGCTCGACCTGCAGCAAACCTTCGACCACGACGTTATCGAGCGCTTCGTGACTGCCTACCAGGAGGGGCTGACGCCCAACCCATGCATCATCTGCAACCGCCATATTAAGTTTGGCGCGTTGCTCGATGCGGCGCTGGACATGGGCTGCGGCTACATCGCCACAGGTCACTACGCCAAAACGAGTCAGGCGCCCGACGGCACCTGGCAGCTGCACCGCGGCGAGGACTCCAAAAAGGACCAGAGCTACTTTTTGTATTCGCTCACGCAGGAGCGTCTGGCGCACACGATTTTTCCGCTGGCAGGCTTGGACAAAGAGCGCGACGTGCGCCGCATTGCCGCCGAGCAGGGCTTCATAAACGCCAAGAAAGCCGAGAGCGAGGATATCTGCTTTATCGCGGACGGCGACTATGCGGGCTATATCGAGCGCCGCTGCGGACATGCCGCCGAGCCGGGCGATATTGTATGGCGCGACGGCAGCGTGGTCGGACGCCATAACGGCGCGCTGCGCTATACCATCGGCCAGCGCAAGGGCCTGGGCGTCGCGATGGCGCATCCCGTGTACGTAACGGGCGTCGATGCCGCCAACAACATTGTGCATTTGGGCGAGGCCGAGGACCTGACGGCCACAGCGCTCACGGCCAATGACTGGATCTGGAGCGCCCCCGCCGACCGCATGGAGGCAGAGCTCACGTCCGGCGGCATTCGCGTGGGCGCCAAGTACCGCTACCGTCAAAAGGACCAGGCAGCAACCCTTACACGTGGCGCCGACGGGCAAATGCTGCTGACTTTTGACGAACCGCAGCGAGCCATCGCCCCCGGCCAGGCAGTCGTTATCTACCGCGGCGACGTCGTCTTGGGCGGCGGCACCGTGACCGGCGCCATCAAATAACAGCACTCCTCGATAAGTTGCGGTGAAATAGGGACTGTTTAAGCGTTTCAAGCCGCTAAACAGTCCCTATTTCACCGCAACTTTGTTAAGTATTATGATGTTTGTGCTTGCTATATTTAACGATTAGAATACTTAACGAGGTGATGCAGCAGATGAGTACTTCCAACTATATAACCATGGGTGACGCCGCGCGCCTGCTGGGCGTTACGAAGGCCCGTATATCGCAACTGGCTGCATCGGGAACGCTCGCGTTCGATATCGTCGGTGGGCGGAAAATGGTTCAGTACGATTCCGCGATTGGTTATCAAAAGGTCCGTAAGCGTGGGCGCCGTCCCGCAGCTGACGTAGGGCGCAAGTTCACGTTGATGTCAGCCGACCACGAGGTCGCGCATGTCTCGTTTGATCCAACGCGCGAGTTTTCCTTTGAAATTGCCGAAATACTCGATGCACGAAGGATGCCGTTTGGCACGTGCTCGAGTTCTTCTCCAACGGTGAATAAACGAGCGCTCAACACGTGGTGGAGCCACCGGTCGGTGCCCGACGTCCGCCCCGGACTCATCTCGCGCTATCGCGAGCTGGGAATTGACAGCGGAATTGAAGTGCCCGTTCGTTGCCTGGGTTTTTCGCTTTCGGATTGCTATTGGCTAAGACCGGTCGACTGCGATGGACTCGATTGGCAGCACCTCAATTACTTCGAAAACGATTTTGAACGGTCGGCACCCGAGCATCGTTCAGGCTGGCTTGAGGGCATCGGACTCAAAAATCCTGACAATACGTCCGAGGGTGAGCTCCCCAAATCTTGGATGATCCGCAATGGTGTTCGCATCCTGGTCAAAGGATGCGGAATGGACGATCAGCGACCGTTTAACGAGGCGGTTGCAACAGCTCTACATCGGCGTCTGCTATCCAAAGGTGAGTTTGTTCCCTATACGGTCGAGCGCATGTTCGACGGGCCCGTATGCCTATGCGATGACTTTCTTAATGGCCGTGAGGAATACGTGCCGGCCGCTTATATCAGGGACGCACTCGGTGGCCAGCGAGGAAACTCAACATACGATCGATACTGTCGCTATCTTGGCAGACACGGGGCTGACGAAGCCGCGGTAAGAAAATCCATGTCGCAGATGATTGTCTGCGATGCCCTCCTGGCCAACAGCGACCGCCACTGGCGAAACTTCGGCATCATCCGCAATGTCGACACGCTGGAAATGCGGCCTGCACCGCTGTTCGATAGTGGCAATTGCCTGTGGTACAACGTGCCAACCGCCGTGCTCGTTGCCGGGGAGTTTGGATTTGCCGCCAAACCGTTTGGTCCAGATCCTTCCGCTCAGCTAGCATTTGCTGACTCGCTCGATTGGTTCGATGCGTCGCATCTCGATGGGTTCGTCGACGAGGCAGTCGAAATCCTCTCACAAAGCGCATGGGCAACAGCAGGCAATCGCCTCAAGGCCATCCGCCGCGGTCTCGAGCGCCGCATGATAGAGGTAAGCGCCGCCGTTGAGGTACTACGTCACGTGCAGAGATAACAGCACTGCCCCCTAAGTTGCGGTGAAATAGGGACTGTTTTCGCATTTAAAACGCTTAAACAGTCCCTATTTCACCGCAACTTACAGAGGGCGGCCTCGGTCGGTACTGCTGTGTCAGCCGAGGCCGCTGCATCGTTAGCGCTGAACGTAGGCGCGAACCAGTTCAAAGGTGTTGCGCACGCCGTCGATGTGGCTGCGCTCGTAGTTGTGGCTCGCGTACACGCCGGGGCCGATCAGGCCGTGACGAATATCGTAGCCGGCAGAGAGCGTGGCCTCGACGTCCGAGCCGTAATGCGGGTACACGTCGATGGCGTAATCGAGCTCGAGCTCGCGCGCGATGTTGGACAGCGTGGTCACCAGGTCGTAGTTGTAGGGGCCACCCGAATCCTTAGCGCAAATCGAAACCATGCGCTCGGTGCAGCCCAGGTCGTCGCCCACGCAGCCCATGTCCACGCTGATCATCTCGCGCGTGTCGGCCGGCACGAAGGCGCCGCCGTGGCCGACCTCCTCGTACACGGTAAAGAGCAGCGACACCTTGCGCGAAAGCGACACCTCGCCGTCAGCAACGGCGCGGGCCAGACCCAGCAGAATCGACGCCGACAGTTTGTCATCCAGGAAGCGGCTCTTGATGTAGCCGCTCTCCGTCACCGTGGTACGCGGATCCATAGCGATGATGTCGCCGGTCTGAATGCCCAGCTCAAGCACATCGTCCTTGCTATCGACGTTCTCGTCGAGCAAGATCTCCATGTTCTTCTCGATGGTCTTGACCGGCTCATCGGCCACATGCGCCGAAGGCTCGGTATTGAGGACCACGCCCGTGTAGACATTGCCGTCACGCGTGTAGACGGTGCAGTTCTCGCCATCGGCCGTGGACCACTGGTGCCCGCCAAGCGTCGTGGGACGCAGGCGACCATTGTCCTTAATGGAGCGCACCATGGCGCCCAGGGTATCGACATGGCTCGCCAATACGAGCGGCTCGCCCTCGCCACCAAGCTCAACCAGTACGTTGCCCTTATTGGAGCGCTCGGGCCCAAAGCCCATATCGCGCAACGTCTCCATCAGATAGTCAGTCGCCACACGGGTATAGCCCGTAGGCGAAGCAATCGAGGTAAGCGCCTTCAACTGGTCAGTAATATAGGAGAGC
This sequence comes from uncultured Collinsella sp., assembly GCA_902496115.1. GTDB lineage: Bacteria > Actinomycetota > Coriobacteriia > Coriobacteriales > Coriobacteriaceae > Collinsella. The sequence continues at coordinate 22,647 of CABUZK010000005.1, forward strand.
GTAGAATCCATCTTGGACACCAAAGTCACCCTTTCATCTCGAATTAAACCCACAGCAACAATACCACCGCGAACCATCTTTTTACCTAGCGAGACGACCCATCGAGCTCCCCAGAACTGCGCCCGCCGAACCAAGTTAGGCAGCCGGGCAGATCTTCTTGAAGAGTTCGATGACATCGTCGAGCGTCGCCTCGCGCGGGTTGCCCGGGAAGCAAGCGTCGGCCATGGCGTCCTTGGCCAGAACCTCGATCTCGTCAGCCTTCATGGCCTCGCAGACGTGCGTGATGTTCACGTCGGCGGAAAGCTGCTTGACGGCGGCGATAGCAGCGTCGGCAGCCTCGTCGGTGCTCATGCCCGTGGTGTCAACGCCCATGGCGACGGCGACCTTGGCCAGACGCTCGGCGCAAACCGGCTTGTTGAACTCCATGGCGATCGGCAGCAGCATGGCGCAAGCGACGCCGTGCGGGGTGTCGTAGTGAGCAGACAGGGTATGAGCCATGGCGTGGTCGATGCCCAGGCCAACATTGGAGAAGCCCATGCCGGCGACATACTGGCCAAGAGCCATGCCCTCACGGCCGGAGCCGGGCTGGCCGGACTTGGCCTCGGCGACGGAGTCGCGCAGGTTCTCGCTAATCAGCTTAATAGCCTCAAAGTGGAACATGTCGGAGAGCTCCCAAGCGCCCTTGGTGGTGTAGCCCTCGATGGCGTGGGTCAGAGCGTCCATGCCGGTAGAGGCGGTCAGGCCGGCGGGCATGGAAGCCATCATATCGGGGTCGACGACGGCGACCTCGGGGGCGTCGTTGGTGTCGACGCACACGAACTTGCGGACCTTCTCGGGGTCGGTGATGACGTAGTTGATGGTCACCTCAGCAGCGGTACCGGCGGTCGTCGGCACGGCGATGGTGAACACGGCGTGGTTCTTAGTCGGAGCAACGCCCTCGAGGCTGCGGACATCGGCGAACTCGGGGTTGTTGATAATGATGCCGATAGCCTTAGCGGTGTCCATGGAGGAGCCGCCACCGATGGTCACGATAGCGTCAGCCTCGGCGGCCTTGAAGGCCTCGACGCCGTCCTTGACGTTCTGGATCGTGGGGTTGGGCTTAATCTCGGAGTAGAGGCTCCAAGCGATGCCGGCGGCGTCGAGCTCGTCGGTCACCTTAGCGGTAACGCCAAACTTAACCAGATCGGGGTCGGAGCAGACGAAGATCTTCTTGTAGCCGCGACGCTGGAGCTCGCCGGGGATTTCCTTGATGGCGCCGGAACCATGATAAGAAATGGTGTTGAGAACGAAACGATTAGCCATTGATAGCCTCCCATCGTGTGCGGGGCACCTATTACGCCCCGCGCTTTAAGTTCCATCCTAACGCTTTTGAAACAAAAAACGCGTGAGAACGTCAAAAGTGTTAAAGCGTTTCAACAGAATAACGGAGCCCCAGTCCTTCCCTCCCGACAGCAGCGAAGGCTAGATTATAGGAGCAATCGCCCAAAGAATACGACCGACTCAGTCTATAAATTGTTTCTGTTTTAGCAATATATGTTTGACAATACGTTTATAAATAGATACTTTGTAGTGAATATCATGCATGCAGCAAATAACGTCATTCATTTTGTTGGAAATTGCCCATGCGGTTATTGCAGCTGCATCTACTGCAACGTACAGCGTAATTCTCCGCACGAAGCAGAAGACGGTTCCAATTCGATCGAGGCGATGACACATGGTGGCTAGTGGTCCTAAATCGAGCAAGACGGCTACAAACGAATATCGAATCTCAATTGAAGGTAACCCTTATCCGCATGCTCTAGCTCTCATCAACCCAGCGGGAGACAACCTCAACATCAAAAGACATGGGTTCACGGGTCCACTAGGACAGCTATTAAGTCTTAAATATACCGTTTATGACGATGCAAATGAAAAACTCTTCACTGTCGTCGACGGTGGTTTTAGCAACATGCCCAGGGTTGCGCTCATCATCGAACACAAGGAAGTTGCGGTGTTCGATTATGGTCTAAACAGACTTGAGATGAAGTGCGTAACGAACATACCGAATTACACAATAAAAGGTAACTTCCTATTTGGAGATTACGATATATTCAGCCAACGGGAAGTGAAGCTATCTTCAGTTATCGTCCTTCAATGTGATAAACAATCGTGCTTTAGCATACAGGTTTTGGATAAAGCCGAATTAGCCGCCGCAATTGGAATACCTACAGCCATTGCCCTTCTTAGGGCTCGGATTGAAGAGCATCTCGAATAAATCGCAAAAAACAGTTCGTAACAACATTCAGGAGCTAGATAGTTTTTCTGGCTCCTGAATGTTGTTACAAACATGCACCTTAGCGCTTAAGACTCGCGGTCTGCCAGTCAGCTATGATGCGGGCCCATTTCCTGTGCAAGTCACGCTCGCGGTCGATAAACATGATGGCAAACGCGACAAACAGCAGCACGCTCGCCACCGCAATGGCGTGCAGGCCCATGCGCTCAATGCACCAATTGCCCAGCACGGCGCCAAACACAAAGGTGAAGATCACGCCAAAGTACAGCAGGCCGTTTTCCAAAAAGCCGCGCTTATGGGTGATGATGTAGTCGTCCACGTTTTGCAAGGCATTACGGAGGTTGCCGATGCACATAGTCGTGGCGATGCCGTGACCGTGGATCTTGCGGAAGCTCTCGACCTGCATACCGCAGGCAAATGAGGTGAGGCAGTTGGCGAGCAGGTTGAAATCGCCGCCCGGGATAAAGCTCACGCCCAGCAAGATAACGGCTTCAAAGAACACCGTCACCTGACGCCAGTGGATCACGCTGCCAAACCGCTCGTGTACCAGATCGGCAAGCATAATACCCACGGCAAACGACACCACAGGGAAGAAGTAGCGCCCCGCAAGTGCCCAGTTGCCCTCCGAGATGCTCACGCCCACCAGCAAGATGTTGCCCGTCTGCGCGTTGGCGAAAACATGGTCGCGCCCAATGTACGAATACACGTCCATAAAGCCACCGGCGAGCGCCAAGATGATGCCCAGCTCAATAGACTCCGATATCTGTTTGGCACGCTGCATCGTCGTGCATCCTCCTTGTTGACGACTCTCTCGTGCGTTGGCGGAAACATAGCCGCCGTTCATACTGTAACCCATTGACAACATGGCGTGCGCGCGAGACGGGTTCTCCAGCGCGCAGATACACAGTCTGGAAACAAACAGCGGGCGCGGCGCCGACACCCGACGCCTCATGTACTCCACCAGTCTTTTTAGCCCCGTCCCAAAAAGACTGGTTACAATTACGTGCAGCATACAAACACCGGGAGGGATCGTGGCAAAAAAGCCTCAGCATGCTCAGAACAACCAGCGCAGTCAGCAGGGCAAACAGGGCCAGCAGCAAAAGCGCGGCGGCAAGGCGCAGGGTGGGCACACCACGCATGCCCCAGCAGCGCCCACACGCCCCTGGCGTCCGGGCCGCGACAAGTTCCTCCCCGTCAGCCGCGCCGATATGGACGCGCGCGGCTGGGACCAGTGCGACTTTGTCTACATCTGCGGCGACGCCTACGTGGACCACCCCAGCTTTGGCATGGCCATCGTCAGCCGCGTACTCGACGCGCACGGCTACAAAGTGGGCATCATCTGCCAGCCCGACTGGACCGACCCCGCCAGCATCACCGTGCTCGGCGAGCCGCGCCTGGGCTTTTTGGTCAGTGCTGGCAACATGGACTCCATGGTCAACCACTATTCGGTGACCAAGCACCGCCGCCACACCGACGCCTATACCCCCGGTGGCGAGGAGGGGCGCCGTCCCAACCGAGCCGTCACGGTCTACGGAAATCTCATCCGCCAGACGTTCAAGGATGCTCCCATCATCATCGGCGGCATCGAGGCGAGCCTGCGCCGCCTGGCCCACTACGACTACTGGCAGGACAAACTCAAGCGCTCGGTGCTGCTCGACTCGGGCGCCGACATCCTCATCTACGGCATGGGCGAGCACGCAATCGTCGAGATCGCCGACGCGCTCGACGCGGGACTGCCCATCGATCAGATCACCTATATCAACGGCACCGTTTACCGCACGGGCTCGCTCGACGAGGTCTACGACTACGACCTGCTGCCCAGTTGGGACGACCTTGCCGCCGATAAGCTCAACTACGCGCGCAGCTTTAACGTGCAGCAGCAGAATATGGACCCCATCACCGGACATCGTCTGGTAGAGCCCTATCCCAACAGCGTCTATGTGGTGCAGAACCCGCCGTCGGCGACGCTCACCACCGACGAGATGGACGAGGTGGCCGAGCTCCCCTACGCACGTGATTGGCATCCCGACTACGATGCGGCGGGCGGCGTGCCGGCCTTTGCCGAGATCAAGTTTTCGATCAGCTCCAACCGCGGGTGCTTTGGCGAGTGCTCGTTTTGCGCGCTGACCTTCCACCAGGGTCGCGTGCTGCAGATGCGCAGCCACGACTCGATCATGCGCGAGGCCGAGCTGCTCACGCGCGATCCCGAGTTTAAGGGCTACATCAACGACGTGGGCGGACCGACGGCCAACTTTAGCCGCCCGGCCTGCGACAAGCAGCTCAAACACGGCGTGTGCAAGAACAAGCGCTGTCTGTGGCCGAGCGTGTGCAAGAACATGGTGGTCGACGAGAGCGGCTACACGCAGCTGCTGCGCGACCTGCGCCAGCTGCCGGGCGTCAAGAAGGTCTTTGTCCGCAGCGGCATCCGTTTTGACTACACCATGGCCGATGCCTCGGACGAGTTTTTACGCGAGCTGTTGGAGTACCATGTCTCGGGCCAGCTACGCGTAGCACCCGAGCACGTGAGCGACGCGGTGCTGTCCGTGATGGGCAAACCGAGCCGAGCCGTCTACGATGCATTCTGCCGTAAATTTGAGCGCCTGAACCGCGAATACGGACTCAAGCAGTATGTGGTGCCGTACCTGATCTCGAGCCACCCCGGCTCGACGATGAAGGAAGCCGTAGACCTTGCCGAAGCCGTGCGCGACATGGGCTACATGCCCGAGCAGGTGCAGGACTTCTACCCCACGCCGTCCACCATGTCGACGTGCATGTACTACACCGGCGTGGATCCGCGCACCATGGAGCCGATCTATGTGGCGCGCGACCCGCACGAGAAGGCCATGCAGCGTGCGCTCATCCAGTATCGCAAGCCCGAGAACTACAAGCTCGTACGCGAGGCGCTGGAAAAGGCCGGGCGTCGTGACCTAATCGGCTACACCAAGCATTGTCTGATTCGCCCCGTGCCGCCACGCCCGGGCGAGACATCTGCTGGCGGCGGACACGGCGCTGGCAAGAAGGGCGGCAAGACCCACGGTGGCGCCGCCGGCAAGGGGCCCAAGGGCAGCAAGGGCCACGGCGGCATGTCGCGTGCGCAGAACACCGCCGGTCGCAACCGTGCAGCTCAGGGGCGTCAGGGTGCCAACGGAGGCGGCAGGCGCAACTAGCGCGGCGAGGCGGCATGCCGCCGTTGGCGACACGACACGCCCCACCAATAAAATGCCGCTCGCCGGGGCGTCGCAGAACGATTCCCCGGCGAGCGGCCGATTAATATTGTCTATCTCAAAACGTCGTTACTTTTTGTCGAAACGACCATAGAGCGCAAACGAGAGCGCCGCAGAGATAACCCAAGTCAAAGCGATGCAGACGACAATCATGATCAGGTTCATGGGATTGCCGCTTGGATCGGCATAAACGGGCAACGAGGTAATGCCGGGCATAACAAAGCCGAAGCACTTTGCGCCGAGAACAACGGTAAGCGCACCGCCAATGCCATCCGCGATCATCGCAGCGATAAGCGGAGTCCTGTTAGGAACCTGAACGGTAAACAAGGCGGGCTCGGAAATTCCCATAAATGCTGAGAAGGCGCACGTCATTGCAGCGGACTTGAGCTTTTCGTCGGTCATGCGCAGGGCTGCACCAAAAGACGCACCACTTTCGGCGAGGTTATGGCAGAAAGAGATCGGGAGCAGATAGTCATACCCAAGCGTTGCGATATTGGAAATCTGGATAGGGCTCGTTGACTGATGCATGCCGAAGAGCACGATAAGCGGCATAAAGAAGCCCAGCAGAAAACCGGCAACGGGGCCTAACGTCGAGAATAGCCAAACGATACCGTTGGCAAGACCAAGACCGCACCAGGCACCAATCGGAGCGAGCACAAACAGGTTGACGGGAATCACGATAGCAAGGGAGAGCGCCGGAACGACAACGAGCTTAAAAAGATCCGGCACGACTTTGTCGATTGCGCGATATACAAAAGACAAGCCAATGACGCCAAAGATAACCGGGAACACGGAATCGGCGTAGCTAAAAATCGGCACCGCAAAACCGAACAGCGCAAGGGGCGTCTCGCCCGTACCGACAGCGTTGACAATGGTCGGGTACATCAGCGATCCGGCAACACAAAGCGCAAGCGAACGGTTGACCCGGAACTTATCAGCTGTAGACATTGCCAGCAAAAACGGCAAGAAGTAGAACGGGATATCCGAAATCATATTGAATATCGCAAAGTCGCCGGCACCCGTGTCGATTCCAAAAGCCGCGATAGCAGCCAGGATGCCCTTTACGATGCCTCCCGCCACCAGTGCGGGAATGATAGCGGAGAAGATGCCGGTGATGATATCGAATACGCGAGCCGAACCTTTTTGGAGCTCAGGCTGCTCGGCGTCGGCGGAGACCTCGCCACCCATCCTGTCACCTAGCATGGGCTCCAATTCGTCATATACCGACCCCACGCTGGCGCCGATGATAACTTGCCACTGTCCGTCTTTAACCTGCGCGCCCAAGGCGCCGTCAAGCGTCTTAAGGGCCTCCAGGTCTGCCTTGCTATCGTCCTTCAGGTTGAATCTGAGCCTTGTAATGCAGTGCGTTGCCATAACAACGTTATCGGCGCCGCCCACGAGCTCGAGGACACGAGCGGCCAGTTCCTTCTTGTCTGCCACGACAATCACTCCTACCCAAGATCCTCGCCATTAGTGGCGATACATTTCTGATACCAATAGAAAGAGTCTTTACGCGAGCGCTCCGCAGTGCCGTTGCCGCAATTATCCAGATCGACATAGATAAGCCCGTAGCGCTTGTCCATCGTAAGAGGACCGCAGGCAACAAGGTCAATGAATCCCCAGATCATGTATCCGCGCACGTCAACGCCATCGATCACTGCTTCCTTAAGGCACTTTATGTGCTGGCGCAAATAATCGATTCGATACTCGTCGTGGATGCTGCCATCCTCCTCGACTACATCAGATGTACCGAGGCCGTTCTCGGCGATATACAGGGGCAGCCCATAGCGGTCATACATCTGGTTAAGGGTAACCCTCAGACCAATGGGATCGAGCTGCCAGCCCCACTCACTCGTCTCGAGATAAGGGTTCTTGTTTGCCATGACCAGATTACCCGCAGTCTTCTCCCATCCCTGATCGCAGGTGGATACCTGGGAAAAGTAGTACGAGAAGGCCAGGAAGTCGACCGTGTTGCGAGCGATGAGCTCCTCATCGCCCGGCTCCATTTGAATCTCGATATCGCACGCATCGAAATAGCGATTCATATAAGCGGGGTATTTTCCACGAGCCATCACGTCCGTATAGAACCAGTTGGAATACTGGTCGTCGTGAATAGCCTGCATGTTATCTTCGGGACGGCAGGTGGCGGGATACGTACAGAATCGAGCGATCATGCCGCCAACGGGAGTATCGGGCGAAAGACGATGGACAATCTCGACGGCGCGCGCATTGGCAACGAACTCGTGGTGCAGGCACTGGAAGATGGCTCGATCGAAGTTCTCCCCCTCTTCGTCTTTGACCAGACAGACCCCGTCCCAAGGCGAAAAACGCGCTGCATTGAACTCGTTAAAAGGTAGCCAGAAATCGACCAGATCGCCCAATTCCGTAACGATTGTCTCGACATAGCGGGCGAAGAAATCAATCGTCTTGCGATTCTTCCATCCCCCATATGTGGTGACAAGATTTACCGGGATGTCATAGTGGAGCATGGTGATGAAGGTCTTAATGCCGTGCTTTTTGCACTCACCCAGCATGCTTCGATACCACTCGATGCCTTCGCGGTTAGGCTCAAGGTCATCTCCGTTAGGATAGATTCGGCTCCAGCAAATAGAGGTGCGGAACAGCTTGAGACCCATCTCCGCAAAAAGCGCGATGTCCTCACGATAGTGATGATAGAAGTCGTTGCCACGCCTAAACGGGTAGAACTCAACGCCGTCATCTGCGAGAGCGTTCATTAGCTCGTCATGGCAGAAGGGGTTGTTTTGATGCTTGTCCTCAATCTGGTCATGAGTCCAGGTACCATCCAGCCATCGACAATCCTGCGTCGACTTTCCCTTTCCGCCCTCATTCCAGGCGCCATCGGCCTGCGAGCACGATATGGCTCCGCCCCATAAAAAGTCGGAGTCAAACCCATGTTTTAACTTACTCATTTGCCCTCCTTGATCGGATGCTCCAGCGGATAACCCAATACTAGGAAGAACAAGGTGCATAAGATATCGCATAGAAAGCGTGGGTTTATAACATTTTTTTAGATATAATACCGTTTAAGGCATCGATTCTACCGTTCACCCCTGGAGCACCCCATGGATTCGAATCTCAAACAGCTGCTCTATACGCATACCGAGACCGAAGAGTGGCATCGCACGCATCCGGGAGAGCTCAGCCCGCGATATAACAGGGTGGAAACCACAACCATTAGCGGCGAAGAAGTCTATCTGTTTGATTGGAAAGAAACCCTCGACGAAAACCCCGTGGGCCTTATCAAGGAGTCGCGCTTTACCGACATTCCTCCTCATATCAATCGGGATATGGAGCTTAACTACGTGTACGACGGCGTCTGCACGTTTATCGTCAACGGACGGCGACTACTCCTTAAAAAGGGCGACGTGCTCATTTGCAACACCGGCGTAGTCAGAAGCGTTCCATACGTTAAGGGCGAGCATGATATCGTCATTTCGATCGTCTTCAAAAAAGAAATGTTCGATTCGTTGTTCCTGAGCCAGCTACCCGGCGCGTCACCATTAACGAATCTTCTATTTGATTTTGTGTCCAAAAACCGCGAGGCCCGAAAATATCTCATTCTTCCAGAGGAATACGCCCGACATGCGCGACGCCTCATCGAGATGCTCTTTATCGAATATCACTTTAAAGATGCCTACTCTAATGAACTCATGAGGCACCTCGCCGTCAGCCTATTCCTTGTTCTCATTCGAGGACTGTACCGACGCTCTGCAACTGATAACCAGGCAATCATGTCGGACGAGCGCATCGTGTCGATTCTGAATCATATTGAGCGAAGCTACGGCGACTGCACGCTCGAAAGCATTGCGAGCGATACGGGTTATAGCACCAGCTATCTCAGCAGCTTGATCAAGCAAAAAACCGGCAAAACGTTTTCGCAAATCAAGCTCAACCAGCAGCTCACAGAGGCGGCATATCTTCTCAACAACACCGAGCGCAGCGTGCAGTATGTAGCCCGAAAAGTCGGCATCTCCAACATGTCATTCTTTTACTCAAAATTCAAAGAAGCATTCGGCGAAACGCCAGGTGTATTCAGGGCGCATCGGTCTAGTTAAAGTCATTGATAATCAGGCCGATCAGCTTCGCGTGGCGCAGGAATGCACGACCGGAGCAGCGAGCGCATCGCCTCTACCAGCACAAAGCCGGCGATGGCAACCGTGACCACCACGTCGAGCGGCGTGTTCACAAACCAGAGCAACGTCATGAGATACGACCCGGCATTAAAGGCAAAGTGCAGTAGGATCGTGTAGCGGAGCTTTCCGGTCGTCACGAGCACCCAACCGAAGATGAGGCCGGCGGCACCCGCGTAGCAACCCTGTACCCAATTCATGTGCATAAAACCGAAGATTGCCGCCTGCAGTACAATCGCCGCTGCGATACCCCACATGCTTGGGGCCGCCCAGGGCACCATGGCGCCGCCCTGCGCGCTCGCACGACGCCGGCGCTTCCAAAGTGGGCGGCACTGCGGATTAAACGCTCGGAGCGAAAACTCAAAAATAATGCCGCGTACCAGCAGCTCTTCACAAAATGGGGCGCCGAGCACCGTAGTCAGGACGGCGAGATAGCTGGTGTCGCCCATGCCTGTTTCCTCGACAAGTTCGCTGTAGTCGGCCGCGGCATCGGGCAACAGCGACAGCACGGCGTCGGTCACGTAGCCAACGACCACCTGCAGGGCCAGGCCAATCACGATAACGCAGGCGATGCGTTTCCATGCCCCACGCGCTCCCCCGCCGAGCGGATGCGCGCTTTGCCGGCGTGCCATAAACGAACGCGGCCACAGATAACGCCACCACAGCAGCGCCATCAAAAACGACGCCGTCTGCGCGACGGCCTGAAGCAATTGGATGTCGAGATCATCGATCGAAAAACCCATGAACACCGATGCGACGCCAAGGGCGGAGAACAAAACGACGCTCAGGGCAATATCGGCAGCGACGACGCCAAAACAGGCAAGCGCCCAAATCATCGCATTGAGCATGCCAACCTCCTCAAAACCCGGCACTTGGGGACGTTCCTTAACTGCCGGCTGAAAAGGAACGTCCCCAAGTGCCGGCAGTTTGGGACAGTCATTGTTGATGAGAATCGGGCGCAATGCCAAAAGCCCCGTTGGGCGAGATGTCGAACGGGAAGGTGCCGCAGCGATTGAACGCGGCGATAAACATGCGGATGGCGTTGGACGGTGTGGTGCCTACGAGCTGGGTTGCCGCCGCGAAGGCCGCCTTTTCCTCGGGCAAGACCTTCGCGACAACCGGGGTCATGTGTTCTGCCATGGCGCTTCCTTTTTGAAACGACGGTGGTGCGGATAGATGCGGGCCACGCGGCTGGGCGACGGGCTGTGAAGGCAACCCGATTGGCCCGCATCTGGAGTTTGTTTCTACGGCGTTGGTATTACTTGGTATTCCTAAGTATTACCCCGCAGATAGAATACCATACCCGATCCCATAGAGACGGAGGAAAACGGATCATTTTGTTGCTGAGTAAGTATTTAGAGCGTGATGATGCCCAAGATATTGAGGGCCTGAGCGTCAGCGGCATCGTGCGTGGCAAGCAGGAGCATGCGGCCGTCGAGCGCCGGCGCCCAGGGCGCGCCCAATCTGGGCATCCGGCGCATGGCGCCCTATTGTCTTGCATATTTTCGCTTGTGCCATGCATAAATAGATGGGGGCGCCCCTTCCCGTCCCAACGTACCCCCGCTTGAACCGTGCAAAAACCGGAGTATTCAGCATCGCGACCCCCGCCGGCGACGCCGCGAACCGGGAGCATCGCGCGGCCGGCGTCGCTTTGGGGCACGGCACGGCGCGAAACGCGCGCTATCGCCACGCCGTACGCCGCCTGCCGACCCAAATCGCCCGTCGAGGGATCTCGCGAGATCAAATAGACGCTTCCGGCGCGTATGCAGCCACCCCGGCTTGCTGAAAACTCCCGAAAATGCACGGCGCACCCCGGGGGACCCGTGCGTGCCGTGAAAAAACACGCCCGCATCCAGAACAATGCGAGCGTGAAAGTCAGATGGCAGCAAGGGCGCCAGGCAGCGAGCGGAATCCCGAGTGTGTCCGCCCGGGCACTGCGGCCACCGTGCGTCAGTAGGGAGCTTCACGTTCTCCGTCTATGCCAGAACCCCGCATACGCGAATCTCCAACTAAGCCGATAACCCACATCTCTTGCCGCGACCGCCTCCGTGCTTTTTCGTGAGGGGGCCGGCCCACCTCAAACTACGCCCACAAAAAGGGCCCCGAGCATCGTCTGCTCGGGACCCAAACTCATCTCGCCTTACCGCGCGACGCGTATGTTACTTGCGCTTGCCGCCGCCGTCACCGGGGCGACGGGAGCTGCCGCCGCGCTTGCCGCCACGATTGTTGCCATAGCTGCCACGGTTATCGCGACCGCCGGCACGACCGCCGCGGGAGCCGGCCTGGTTGCCGCCACGCCCGCCGCGATAGCCGCCACGACGCTCCTCGCGGGTATCGTCGTAGTTGCGCCAGTCATCGCGACGATCGCGGCTGGCACGCGGGTCACGACGATCGCGCGACTCGTTAGAACGACCAGCGCCGCCGCGGCCGCCATTGCTGCGAGCACCCTCGCGACGCTCGCCGCCGCGGCCACCGCGCTCTTCAAAGCGCTTGCCGCCACGGGACTCGCCGCCACGGGCACCTCGCTCACCGCGGCTCTCGCCGCCGCGACGCTCATCACGGCCACCGCGTTCGCCATCGCGACCGGAGCGACGACGGTCGCCCGAGCCACGCTTGCCGCCACGCGAGCCACGACCCTCGTCCTCGCGCTCAACACGACGACGACCGCCACGGTCCTCGTCCTCACGACGGCGGCGGTGTGCCTCGCCCTGGAACTGCTTGGCGCGACGCTCGGCACGGTTGCCGCGCGGGCCCTGCTCAACAGCACCGCCGCGCTCCTCGGCAGCCACCTCGCGAGCCACGCTCTCAACGGCCTCGTCCACGCGAGCCTGAACGCCCTCGCGCACGCGGGTCTTGCCGCCACGCTTGGGACGACTCGGGCGCTCGCCGTCGCTGCGGCGCTCGTCGCGACCGCGGTTGGAACGACCGGCAACATCGCCGTAATCGTCGCCGTTGCGCTTGCCGTCGCGACGTGCCTGCTCGAGCTTCTTCTTGCTCTTGGACTTGCCGCGCTTGGTCTTCTTCTTCACCTTAAAGGCCGCAGGATCGCGCTCGGGATCGACGGCGGGCGGATTGGGGCCCACATGCAGGTCGCCGGCGTCATAAATGTCGGCCGTCTTGTCCATGAGCTTCTCGATCTCGTAGAACTCATCGACGTCCTGCTCGGTCACAAACGTAATGGCCCAGCCCAGCTCGCCGGCGCGGCCCGTGCGGCCGATGCGGTGGATGTAGTCGGTCGGCTCGGCCGGCACGTCAAAGTTCACGACATAGCGCACATCGCTAATGTCGATGCCGCGGGCGAGGACGTCGGTTGCCACCAGCACGTCGACGGTGCCGTCGCGGAAGGCCGAAAGCGCGCGCTCGCGCTGGGCCTGGCTGCGGTTGCCGTGGATCGCGGCCGCCTTGATGCCCTTGCGCTCCAGACGACGGCAGCAGCTGTCGGCGCGGTGCTTGGTGCGCATAAAGACGATAGTGCGCTCCGGGCCCTCCTTTTTGAGGAACTCGGGCAGCAGGTTGTTCTTGGCCTCGATGGACACCGGGAACACAAACTGGTCGACGGTGTCGGCGGTCGACGTGGCGGGCGCGATCTCCACGCGGGCCGGATCGCTCACCAGGTCGGTGATCTCGCCCACGGCCTCCTCGTCGAGCGTGGCCGAGAACAGCAGCGTCTGGCGCTCGGCCGGCGTCTCGCGCACAATACGGCGAACGGCGGGCAAAAAGCCCATGTCGAGCATGCGGTCGGCCTCGTCGAGCACCAGCACCTTGACCTCATCCAGGTGGCAAGCGCCCTGCTCGATCAGATCGACCAGACGGCCCGGCGTGGCGACCAGAATGTCGCAGCCGTACTTGAGCGCCGCGGTCTGCGGCTTGTAGCTCACGCCGCCCACGACGGTCACGGCAACATGGCCGGTGACGTCGGCAATCTTGCCGGCGACTTCGTCGATCTGCTGTGCGAGCTCACGCGTGGGGGTGATGACGAGCATCACGGGGCCGCGGCCGTTGCCCTCGGGCTTCTTGGCGCCGCGACGGCGGTTGCGGCCGCCACGCTCGCGCACGGGCTTGGGCGGAGCGATGTGCTCCAGGTTGTTCATGGTCGGCAGCAAGAAGGCGGCCGTCTTGCCGGTGCCGGTCTGAGCGGCGGCAAGCAGGTCGCGGCCCTCGAGCACCACGGGGATCGAGCCAGCCTGGACGGGCGTGGGCGCCGTGTAGCCCAGGTTCTCGATGGCACGAAGTATCTCGTCCGAAAGTCCCAGCTCGTCAAAGGCGGGCAGGTTCTCGGTCGCGGACTCGACGGTCTCGGCGGCGCTGGCCTCGTCGGCAGCATCGAAGGCAGCCTGGGTCATGGCCTCGCGGGCCTCGTCCAGAATCTCGGCGTCGGTGACGTCGGATACAGAATTACGCATATGTTGTTGTTCCTTATCTGCACGCGTTATGGGCACGGCATGCGGCCGCGCGAGCGTGCTTGGTAGTGCGCTAATACATACAAAAACAGGTGCGCACAGAGAGGACGTTGCTCAGCACGCTGGCGATCGCTTTGGCAGCCCTATCACGCGCCGTCCAGACGCAGCGGCCCTAAGCGATGGAGCAGATTCGCCGCCGGTTAGTATACCCGTACTCCGCATGCCCCCACGTAAACCACAGATGACGGGGCGGATGAGGCGGACCCGAGGTGGGCCCGGCCGATTGTCTCAATCTGTAACAGTTACGGGGCAAAACCGGGTCTACACGTTACAGATCGAGACATTCAGTCAGCCCCTTGGCTAACATCTCGATCTGTAACAGTTACCGAGTAAATCGACCCGTAACTGTTACAGATCAAGACAAACCAATCCGTCTGAAGACAACATCTCGATCTGTAACAGTTGCGGAGCAAAACCAGCCCCAGATGTTACAGATTGAGACAGTTGAGTTATCTGCCGAGGAACAATCTCAATCTGTAACAACTAGACCCCGTATCCCCCGCCAGATGTTACAGATCGAGACAAACGTGCCGAGCGCCAAACCCGACAGGCCACAAAAAGGGCCGGACGTCCAGCCATCACAACTGGAACGTCCGGCCCCGTCAAACACCAACTAGGGAAGCTGAACCAACAGATCGCAGCCTCTACTCTGCGTCCGGGTCCTTAAAGTTCTTGGGATCCAAGACCATGCAGGTGTAGGTGATGTCGTGTTCATCATCGGGGATGGGCTCAAACCCGTTCTTGCCAAAGAAGTCGATGAGCAGATGCGCGAGCTTAATCGGATCCGCATCAGGATCGTCAAAGAGATATTCGCTCAGATCCAGGAATGTAGGCTCCTGGTGGCCCTCGCTCTCCCAGTATCCCAACAGGGCGTCGTGCACCAGGCGCGCGCCATAGCCGTTACCGCGGTAGTCGGGGTCAACATACACATGGCTCAAAAACGTCCCCAGGTACTTGTTGAGCGGGTGCTCCGTAACGGCATCCGGCAGGTCGGGGTCATCTGAACCGCCCGTTACGCAAAAACCGACCAGCTCATCATCGGCAAAGACGCCCCAGAGGTAACAGTTCTCCTCGTCCTCATCCTCAACATAGTCCGCCCACGCGTCATAGACCTCGTAGCCCGACTGCTCGTCCAGATCGACCATATCGTCGACGTCGTCGGGACCCAAAGCCCTTACTTCAACTTCAGCCATTGTCCTGTCCTTTCTCTCGCTTTCAGGACAACCCGAGCATACGCCGCTGTCCAGATAACCTGTTGCGCAACATCGGAAGCTGCGTCAATACCGCCGTTAACGGCGACGACGCCGCAGGGCAATGCATGCAACGACAATCGCCAGCAGCGCCAAGCCCTGAAAATTGATACGGCTAATAGCGAAGCCCGAAGGAACAATAAAGCTGTCGTAGAACATGTCGAGCAGGCCGATAAACACCAAAAACGCGATGAAGATCCAGAACACGCGACTCCTTAAAATGGGAGTAAACATGTCGAGCGCCGAACCGCCCGAGGAAGAGCCCTGATAGCCGATCAAATCAAACGGCTCATCCTTTTCCACCTCGTCGACATCGCTCGAAGCGCCTGAAGACTCAGACTCCAAATCGCGACGATCCGTCCAATACCCGGGCACATGGTCGCGCTCACCAAGGTACTCACCGTTTTTGACCACCGGCTCAAACAACATGGCACTCGAAAGATCCTCGAGCTCCTCGCGAATCAACTGGTCGGTGCGAGCGTCATGAGGCTCCTCGAGCTCGCACTCAAGCTCGTACATATGCTCCATGACCCGCTCGTAGTCCTCTTCAGACATATCGTCATCGTAATAGGAGTTCCTGCTCATCGTTCATCCCTCGTTCAAGAACCGAATCCCTTTTGGACAGCTCAAGTGTAGAAATCCATACCGAGCAGACGTTGCGCAACATTGCCGGGAACGAGACGGATCCGCTCTCAAAACGCCTCGGGACAAACCGTTCCGCATTGCAATTTGCGCACTCGCGGATGTTGCGCAACGTTCTCGCCCATCGGGGCGGTAGCGTTCGAGTTAGCAAAGCCACGAGCCCTAAACCCGGGATCGTGGGCTTCCACCGCATACGAAAGAAGGAACGATGGACGAGATTTTTGAGCATCTGCTTCAAGATACCGACCGAGGGATCTCGATCAACCAGATTGTCAATCGCATCGTGTTTCCCAACCACGATATCTGCATGCAGGCCAAAGCTGTCCTGGAGCGAGACTATGGCGAGTTCTGCTTTGCTGCCGTGATCCCCGATTACGAGGACTTCCAGCACATGGATCCGACCGACGCCACCAATGCCGCCCTGGAAACCTGCGGGTCCGACGGCGAAGAGGTCACCAACGTCGTCTGGGGCTACAACTCGCTCCAGTACGAATACAACGGCATCCCCTCGCTGGAGGTTGCCAAGACTATCTCCAAGATGATCGGCGTTCCCGTCTACTACGAGTACACCGATGCCGATGAGATCGCCGCCGGCGCCGTGATCGCCGATGCGCAGGGCGATAGCGTCTCGTTTGCAAACGTGGTCGACAAGAGCTGCTGGGTGTATTTCCCGGAGGGGTTCGACGGTGCCACCGACACCCTGTTCCGCTGCGGCATGGGAACCATGTCCATGCCCGACGGAAGCCAAAAGTACTTTGAGGACACCACCGACCCCATCATGCGTTCGTATGCGCAGCGCGGAAACGTGTCCCTGTACTTCGACTTTCTCAAGGACCAGTTCGGCGCCCAAGAGGAGCCCCAGCCGGCGCCCTCGCGCAAAAAATCGTCTTCTGCGGCAAGCAAACGCAAAAAGAAGTCGACCAAGACGCAGGAGGTCGCAACCGCCACTATGGACGCATCAGACGTTGACGTGCTCTTTAGCCATCTAATCGAAGAGACAGGCGGTCAGATCCAGCCCCAAAGGGTCATCAACCGCATCGTCTTTCCCGGACACAATGCTTGCATGCAGGTAAAGGAGACCCTGGAACAGGAACTTGGCGGCTTTTCGCTCGCCACGCTGATACCCGCAATCTCCGACCTTGGCGATTTGAGCCAGCCGCAAAACGCCGCCATGTGTATCCATATCTGTGGCGCCCTAGGCGGACGGACATTCAACGAGATGTGGGGCTACAACTCGCTTCAATACGAATACGACGGCATCCCGCTGCTGCGAGCTGCAAAGGCGCTCGCCGGCCTGCTCGGGGCGCCCGTTTATTACGAGTACGTAGTGACCGACGGCTACAAGGCCGGAGCATGGCTAGCCGATCCCGATGACGACGACGTCTCGTTTGCGGCAAGCCTCACTAAAAGCCAGTGGACGTTCTTCCCCGACAACAGCCAGTACCGAGATGCCACGGCAGTTCGTTGCGGCGTGGCGACCGTCACGCTTTCCGTGACCCAAAATGGCGTGCCCCAGGACCGCGAGGTCTCGTTTGCGGACACGTTCAATCCCATCATGCAAAAGCTGGCAACCCGCGGGACCGTCTCCATGTATCTCGACCTGATCAATGCAAACTACAGCTCGTTTGCAGACCCATCGGACGATGACGACGAAGACGAGGATGACGAGCCCCAGGCAGAGCCCGATGCCCAGGCATCGGGCAACGTCTACATGTCCCAGGCCATGGGCGCGATGACGTTTCGCATCGTCTTTCCCAATCATGACTGCTGCGAGTATATCCGCGATGATCTCGAAAAGTGCTTTGGCGGGTTCTCGCTCCAGGCGATTTGCGGCACACCCGACGGTACGTTTGACTCACCCAATGAAGTCCTGTCCACCATGGTAGGCCACGGAATCCCCGATGATGCAGCTGATGTCGAATGGGGCTATAACTCCGTGCGCTATCGCGTGGCGCACTCCGTGCCCAACGCCGTCGTTCTCGAGGCGCTCGTCCAGCACTACAACATTCCGCTATACGTCGAGTATTTCGATGAGCTTAAACGCGCGACCGGCGCTGCTATTACGATCCCCGACATAGCAAACCCGACCGCATTCGTCCCCGGCACGCTCGGATGCAAAGAGCAGATGTACTTTGACCATGGCAGCGACAACGAAGGCTACGTTGCGCTTCGATGCGGCTACTGCCAGGCAGTCTCCGATGATGGCAAAACGCGCATTTCCTTTGTCGACGACCCGTCGCAGTCGGTCATGGCGGAAATGGCAGAAGAAGCATCGGTCGGAGTCTACGTTAGGCTGCTTAAAAAATTCGATCTTGAGCAAGTTCTCCCCGCTGGATATCAGAAACCGGCTTCTCGTCCCGCCGCAAGTTCCAAAAAGAACACCTCGACCTCCTCGGCAGAAAAATCGAAAATCAGCCTGTGGATGAACCCCATTGCAGAAAAGCATGTCTGGAACTCCCTCGATGCCTACGGTCAAAAGCAGGGCAAGCAAAATGACATGAACATGTTCTTTTTGGAGCCGCTCTATCGCGGCGGCGATCAGATCCGAGACCCATTTGGATTTGCCACAGGCCGCAAACCTTTACCGGCTTATGCAAGCCACCAGGCGCACCGCAAGGTTATCGACGCCGCCCTTACTACCGACATAGAAGTCGGCGCGCTTGTCGCGGGGCTTCTCGGCCAAGACCTGTTGACATCCGAAGAGCTCAACGCACTGCACCGCGACATCGAGCTCAAGGCCCAGGGCATAAGCGCCATCGCCACCGGAAGAGGCGCCGCACTCGAGAGCCGTTGCGACTCGGTTTGCTACCTTATTGCAAAGCTCCGGAGCCATAACGGCGACAATAGCCAGCGCTTTATGATGTGGATGGCGGACACCGACCAAGCCGTACGCGTAAAGTTCTACGGCGAGGCGCCGGCAATCGGCGCGCCCTTTACGTGCCGCTTTAGCGTAGTGGAAAATGACGTCATTACGTACTGGATGCCCGTCGAGGGCGAGAAGGGCTTCTCTCGCTATAAGCAGATTCCCGAGGGAGGACGCATCGACGTCTCCACGGCAAAGAGTGACTCTGCCGCCATGAGCGCCCTGCGCAAGGCCAACGCGATGTTCCTTAAGACGTGCGGACTCAAGCAGACCGCACCGTCCAAAACGCGCATGACCCCGGAGCAGTCGCAACGATTTAGCGAGCTACGAGAAAAACTGGGTCGTAAAACGGGTTATGCCCTTACGGTGCTCTTCTCGCGCTGCGTACTCTGCAGCGCCGAAGCCGACCGATTCCTCGAGCTCATGGAGCACGCCGCTGCCGCACACGATCGCGGAGAGGTGATCGACGTCGACGACACCGAGGTCGTAGAGCACAAGGTCGTTTACATGGTTGGCCCGATCTCTACCGAGGATGGCACTTGTCAGCTCTACAACCCCAACACCTTCAACTTTGAGGACTTTAGGTTCCAGCCCAACCTGCTCGAAGACTTCCATACCGACCTGCCCCGTGCCGGCAGCTTTATCAACATTGCAACGAGCGTCGTTGAGTCGGACGTCATCGCCGCCTGGGCGGGCTACAACCCGGGTAACGCCCAGCGCTCGGCGCGCTACTAGAGAGCGATTGGCACGGCCAAGCCATGTATCTGTTGCGCGGCATCGGCCCTGGACATCGAACCGCGCCGTCCACGATGTTGCGCAACAGAATGCAGCGCAGGCGGCCTAGTATGCGAAGTAATAGGCGTGCGAAGGTCAGACGCATCGAATCTGGCCTTCGCGCGCAACACAAATCATCGCAGGGAGCACACCATGGCGCGTGACACATCAAACGATCCGGTTGTTAACTTGCCGCTCGCTTACAAGTTCGACGGCAACGGCAACATCATCCAGAAAGTCTTTTTTGGCGTAAATGCGGTATTCGGCCCCGTCTGGTACTGGTGGTACTTCAAAAGCAATCGTGATCCCAACTTTTGGCTCGGTGACAGCGAAATGGACGGCTATGATCCCGATGAATGCTCTACCGAGTTCCTGCACCGCATGGATAACTTTACGCCCGAGGAGAGCTGCAACCTCTTTGAAGTCGCAAAGTATTGCGACCGCATGACGGGTGTTACCGTCTTTGACGTCGTAAACGGGCGAAATGTAAACGAGCGACACCTGGATGACTACTACACCGGCTACGACCTTGGCATCAAAGATGATGACGAGGACGAAGAAGACGACACAGACATCGAGATGGAGTTTGAAGGGCAACCTGTTAGCCCCCAGCCGATGCGCGTATGCGACGAGGGCCCCTGCCAGTTTATGCTGCCGCCCGTTTTAAACTGCGGAACGGACGACGGTTCTGGCTACGAGGTCGAGATTCCCCTGCGCGCCAAAACGACCAAGAGCGGTACTCCGCAGGAGCGACTATCGTTCTATATCCCCGCCGACGTCGCCGTACAGTGGTTCCGCGAGGTCACGGACGAGCCGCAGGCCGACTACCAACTGTTCCAAACTGTTTGGATGGATCGGGCCAATCGTCTTGAGAACCCACACTTTGTCGACCACCTGTTTTCCTATGCGTTTTGGCAGGAGCGACTGCTGCGCATCCTGCACTACACGTACAAACGCGGCAAGGTGCAGAGTGCGCGCATCGTTGCCGATTACGAAGGCGATGCCGCCGAGTTTATTGGTAAGTACTATCCGGAGGCCGAGGTCATCGGTCATCAGGGCAATGAGAACGCCTTTGAAACGGGAGCCGCCTATCTGGTGGACCTCACGCTGGACTACAAATACAAGGGCGACAAGATTGTCGAGAAAAAGACGTTCTCGGTCCTTGGCAGCTTTGGACGCGAATGGTATCGGCTCTTTAGCGGCAATCCCAACGCCACCGTTGATGATTTCTATGCATGGTGCGAGCAAACCGACACCTACGAGCCCCTGCGTCAGGCAGCCGAAACCGCCGGCGCAATCGTTCAGTACACCACCTACGGACTAAAGGACGGCAAGCTCACCAGCAAACGCACCGAAGACCACCAAGGCCGCACCAACGTCGAGATTAATGAGGCGGCCGAACTGAGGGATCGCATGTTCACATAGGCGGTAGATAGACTGCCACAACTCAGAAATAGATAAAGAAGTGGGGCTCGGAAATAACCGAGCCCCACTTCTATTTGTTCGTTTATGGCCTTGCAGCAAAAGCACTCTGCCGCTCCAAGGGACCCTACCGCTCCTCTAGCGTCCAGCCCTTCTGGGTGCAAAGGTCACGCAGGGTAGCCACCAGGTCCGCATTGGTGTTGCTGTCGACCACGATCTTGTCGATGTGATCAGCGGCAATGTTGAGCTTGGGGAACGAGTGGCTGCAACCCGACAGGTTGAGCTCACCGACGTTGCAGGTAATCTCGAGTGCGCCAAGAATGTCATCATTCGAAAGATCAATCTTCTCGACGTCACCCTGAAGACCTTGGTCAACGGTAAAGAACATTAGGTTCTTAAGACCCGAGGCGTTGATGGAACTGACAGCACCCTTAAGGCCCTCGATCTTAAAGGAATTAAGCTTGGGACAGACGCTCAGGTCGAGGTCCTGGGTCGTCATGTCGCCAAACTTGAGCACCTCGAGTGCCTTGAGCTCGCTAAAGTCTGCACTCTTGGCGCTCAGGGTATTGATGCCGAGCGTGTCGAGCTTGTCCAGCTTGCTAATGGGCGTGAAGTCCGTCACCTCGTCACTCACGACCAGCTCTGTGATGCGCTGGGTCTCCTTGGCGGTCAGCTGGCCATCGTCATCGTTATCGTAGTCGGCAAGCAGCCCGTGCAGGGTATCATCCGTGATCGCATCAACATCGACGAGACCTTTTTCTTTCTTGGTCTCGGAGCCAGAGGCGTCAGTTGAGCTCGACTCTTTAGAGGCGCTCGACGAGGCTTCTCCGGCGCCTTGCACGTCACCGACGCCGCCAATCACGGCAAAGGCAGCAACCGCGCCTATGACCACAACCGCCGCAAGCACTACCAGGGCGCGAACGCCGCCCAAGCGAGAAACGGCTTCATTTGCACGTTCAGCCGCCTGTCCATTCGGCTGCCTGGCAGGGCGAGGGATCCGACTTGTCGAACGCCCCGGCGTCTGCTGCGCCTGCCCAGCAGACTGTTCGGTTGCCTGCCCGTTCGGACGCATATTCACCCGCACATCCGGCGTCTCGGCAGCCGGCTCATTAGCCCCGCCCGTAGGCTGCTCGGTCACACGCTGAACCCGTTCGTTATCCCGCCAAGACATGTCGGGCTTAAAATTCGCCATATCGCTTCTCCTCACTTGAGCGCATCGCTACTGCTGCTCCATGGTGTAGCCGTAGTCACTGCTCATTTTTTGCAAATACTCGACCAGGCTGCTGCTCGTGTCGCTGTCGTACAAGATCTTGCCAACACAATTGGGTGTAAAAGTGAAATGGAAGGCATCTTCCCTGCCTGCCCCGCACAGATTGAGTGTATCGACTCTGCAACCGATTTTCAGGACCTTGAGGTTCACATCACCCGACAGGTCAAGCGTCCCAATACTGCCATCAAGGCCTTCGATCTGGACGTTCGTCAACGAAGACATGTTTTTGGCATTCAAGGTATCGACGGGGCTCTCGAGCCTGTTTATGGTAACGCGCTGTAGCTGAGGAAAACGTGTGAGATCAACCTGAGGCACCGAGCAGTCGCCAATGGACAGATGAGTGATATTGCTAATGGAGCTTATGTCGTAGCTTTCGCTGTCGTAGTCGCCGATGCCAAACGTCGTGATGTTGTGGAAGTTGGCCAACAGCGGAAGCGAATCAAACGACTCGACGTCGATTGAGCTAGCTTCATCCGCAGTCTCTTGCGAAATATTGCCGTCCTCATCTGCATCGAGCGCTAAGTCCGAGCGCAGTGCCTCGTCCGTAATCTCATCGAGTGTGAGCACTGTGGCCTTTTTCGCTTCTTCCTGGTGGCGCTCTTCTTTTTCCTTTTTACGCTGAGCGCGCGCTGCCTCGTCTTCTTGCTGCTGTTTGGCCTCGGCACGCTGCTCGGTCTGCCGATTGGTGTCGGAAATGCCGCTTGTGATGGACGTCACCGCCACAATGGCAATGATTACCACCACGGCAAGGACAACCACTACGCGCGGACCGCCCATGCGGTTCACGATATCGTTGATATCCGATCCGTTGGACCCGGCGCCCCTGCGGCCAGACCCGTTCTGATTAATTGCCATCCGTGTTTCCCTTTCCGCCGCCTACAGGCGGTCCTTGTCGAAGTAGTCCGCGTCGCGCCAGTCGCCGCGCCAGCGGTAGGCGTGGGCGTTCTCGCGCGACCAGTCGCTCAGGTGGCGCAGGATGAAGCGGCTCATGTCGTCCGCGAGCGGCTCGATCGGCCCCACGCGCCGCTCCTCAGCCGCCCGCTCCCAGAACGAGTACGCCATGAGGTAGAACGTGCCGGCATCGACGTAGTCGCCCGGGTAGGCGGGGTCGTCGAACCAGCCGTGCGTGTCGGGCGTGCCGTTTTGCTCGCACCACTCCGCCACGTTGAGGGCGAGGCTCATCAGCGCCGTGTAGTCCTGTGGGTCGCCCGCGGCGAGCGCCTCGTGCAGGTTGGACATGGGGCCCTCGGCGCCGTAGGCCGGGTAGTACAGGTCCCAGATCCTCGACGCTGCGTCGTCGGTGAGCTCCATCTGCGAGGGGCGGTCGCCCAGGCCGTCGTCGTAGACGGGAGCGTTGGGGTCCTCCCCCGTGAAGGCCCCGACGCCGTAATCGAGCGTGGAGGCGCTGTTGCGGGCGCCGCGGGCGGCGCGGGCCATGGAACCGAAGACGGAGTAGCCGCTGTGGTAGCCGCGGACCGTCTCGGTGACGAGCCGGCGCAGGCTGAAGTTGGCGTGGGCGCGGTCGCGGGCCTCGCGGGTGGCGGCGGAACCGCGGAAGAAGTACGTGGCGCCGATGATCAGTTGCTTAATGATCATGCTCAAAGGGCCGGCAATGATTTCCGTCACAACTACGAGAAGGCCGATGAATACAACGGCGGCCAAAGCGAATGGATTGAATGCGCTATACCCCGGTGCCGGAAGCCCCGTATGCAACACATCGTCTCCGCCAACGTTCAAGTACATGCGGTACCAGACCGAGCAGAGCCCCCAGACCGTGAAAATACGCAGCGGGAAATACCGAACAATGGTGGGAATCGCGTCCACAATGCGCGAAAGATTGATGTTAAAGCGAGGGCGATTCGCGCCCTCGTTGTTAACCGGAGTAGCCGCCTCCGGATCGCCCGGAAGAGGCACGCCGGCGCGGCGCGCGCGCAAACGATCGAGCCGCTCCTGGGCGGAAGAGGCTTGTGCCTGCGATGCACCTGCCGAAACACGTGTTCCCGCCACCTGTCCCGCAGCCGGCGTCGCATCCCCCTGCTGTTCATCAACGCGAGAGTTATAGAGGCGCGCAAGTCTCTCCTGCGCCGACATGCCCCCTTGCTGGTTATCGTCTGCCATGTGTTCTGCCTTTACCTAATTAATAATGGAAGTGTGTCTGAGCATAGCGGTTAAGCGCATACCCAAACTCCCTGGATATCGTCTTGATGGTATGCGTCTCCATCTTTCTGGTCTGAGGATTACGTCGATTAAAAACAAACGTCGGCATAAATCCGCTCACTTCCTGAAACCCGCTCAGCGAATTAAAGGGGATGATAATCGGCGGATTGGAATTACCCGGAGCGAAAAGTCTACCCGCCACCGCCTTGCTGCTGCCTATACCGGGGACGAGCATCTTGAGCGCGGGGTGATTATCGAGCGTCGAGCCCTCACGCTTGGCGACAATCTCGAGGTGGTTTTCGAAAATCCTGATGGAGCACGGGCGTCCGTCATACGAGCCCAAGCCCTCATTGATCACCACGTCATTTCGGATTTCGCGTTGCGCCATGTTCGAACGAGAACGTGCATTCGTCTGAGAGCCGCGCTGGGACGCCACGTTCTCAATACCCAACATGTCGTCAAAAGCGCCCATGGCACGTCGCTCGGTGCCATGGAGACCACGCTCGCTGGGATTTTGATTGCGACCTTGTCCGTTATTCGGAAGTAGTCTAGTGAAATCAAAGGGCATATAGAACACTCTTTCCTAACTTAAAAACCCGTCTCAGCCGTTCACCCAACGCAATGCAGATACTTACAAACGGCAGTTACGACCTATCAATAGGTTCATGGGGCAGGCCAATCCGCTCACGCCCAGCTCGGTCCTATCGACCAAAAATAAACAGGACAAGCAAAACGACGACAACAATGGCAATGATTGCGCCTGCCGACTGAAGAAGAGACACTACACCCCAAAGCAGGAACGCAATGATTGCGGGAATCAACCAGAGATACGACCAGCTCTTAATCGTAGAAGCGCTGCTGGGATGTTCGTTGTCGCCCCATGCGGCAATGCAAGCGAAGCAATCAACAAGAATGGCGAGCAAAACCTCGCACTTGGCCACCGTATCGCCGTCAATAAACACCGTGCCCATAAACCCGGACGCGCTAATCACGGCCGCCGTGATAAACAACAGGCGAATTGCCAACCTGCCAAGTCTATCCATAACTTCAGGATCGGCGTAGAAAGCCTTGTCTTCGGAGCCAAACGAAAAATCGGCCCCCTGTGCCATCGGAAGATCCTCGTCAACGCCCACCATCGAAAGCTTTTCCGCTGTAGCGCCTGTGCGGCTATCAAAGTCGACCAACTGAATCAGACGACTTTCAAGAAGATCGGCGTTAGCCGCCAGATCGCTGTCGAGTGACTGGACGCGGTCAACCGCGGAAAAGGAACGAAGCAGATTCAATGCCAAGAAGCCGAAGATACCGACAAACGCCGCAACCAAAAACAGCACTGCGAGCGGGGCGAAGGAGCCACACATAACGATGAACTGTCCAAAGGAACCGCGAGCGCATAGGATAACAACAAAGTAGACAACCGCCACAATGCACGTCCAGCGCAGCACCCCGCCTTGCTCTTTCTTCACGGCCTCAATACGCGCCGTGGCATCGGCAATGCCTTCAGTCACATCGT
This sequence comes from uncultured Collinsella sp., assembly GCA_902496115.1. Classification (GTDB taxonomy): domain Bacteria; phylum Actinomycetota; class Coriobacteriia; order Coriobacteriales; family Coriobacteriaceae; genus Collinsella. Next base: position 48,642 of record CABUZK010000005.1, read on the forward strand.
AGTCTTGCGTATCCTGTCGGATAGCACCTTCGAGCGCGCCATCCGCCTCGTTTCGCTCGTCCTCAAGGAATTGAGAATAACTGGCGGAAGACATCAGGTTCGCATGAGCCAAAAGCCTGATTCCGATGCTATCAAGTAGATGTTCATCCGCACCGCCTGCAAGCAGTTCTGCCACATATCCGCGTGGTACTGCCTCTCCTCGTGCCTCGGCACAGAAAAGAGCATTCAACGTAAGCGGTCGAGTAAGAAGAACGTCCCTCGTCTGCCAGCCATTCACATAGGGAACAGGCGTCACCTCCATGTCGGCGCGAAGCTTGCTGCCTTCGATTCGGATATTGGACCCCGCTTGCATGAGCGAAGCAACCGATGCCTGCGCCGAAGGAGATAGACCGCGAAGATTGACAATTGCGGATTCTCCGGCAGAGCCCGGAAGTGCCTCGTAAAGGGCGGTGTGCTCGGAAAGCCAAATCCAGCCTGCCATATTGCCGTATTTACGGTAGAACGCTCGCACGGGAGCCTTGTTGTCGGCGACACGGTCCATGAAATCGAGTACGACATCAACGTCAATTGACCCGCCGCTCTGGGCGTCACCACGTGCCTTAATAATAGCGTCCATGGAAACGTCTCCTGCGAAGAGCAGGAAGAACTCATCGACAGCGCGAGACGTTGAGCAAGTGGCAAAAAATGCCCCGGGGTTCCCGATGAGCCTCCTGATCTCTTGCTGGGCCGCAGCATGAGTTTCCAACTCGTCGAACGTAAGGAAGCCCTTCAATAGGCAGGCAGCAAAATGTGGATCGTTTGAAGAAGCAGCGAGGTCCTCGATTGCCTTGATATTCCTGGCAATATTCGCAACCGCCTCATCATGCTCGCCCTGACGGGAGAGAACGTAGGAAAGAAAGCCCGACGGAAGCACACCCATGGACGCAGTGCCATCAAGTCCCGACTTCACTGCATAGCGATCGATATCGGTATCGGCCATGGTGGCGATACGTGCCGGAAGATCGTTTTTGCCGGTGCCCAGCGAAACATCTTCGCCGCGCCACGAAATGATCTTGCCGCCCGACATTTCGTAGATCACGCAAGCAAGATTGAAATCGTAATTCGGTTTTTCTCCGCCCTTCGCTTTCGCCTCGGTGATCTCATGGATCTTGGTCTCGAGGTCGTTTTCATTCCATTTACGCATCTGGCGCTCGAGCTGCCACTGCTGCATGCGTTGTTTTGCCTCGTCCCAATGAGATGCGAGCCCGCGAGCGAGCGACACAGGATCGGTATAAAGCCTGCCGACAAATTCATACGGCGCATGGCCGCTCTTGAAATCGAAGGTGGGCAGCTGACGATAGAAGTGATCGGGGTCAGCGATCCAGTCTTTAATTTCTTCGTATCCGAAGCGCTTGTTTGCAAGCTCAAACGTAAGGCCTTGAAGCAAATTACCCAAGGTAGCGTCATCAGGGTGGGTGAACTCAGCAGGTTGACCCGCTTCCTGAAACTCGAAAAACATGTCGTGGTCCACAAGGTCTTGGAGTGGATGGACATTACCCTCATAAAGAGTCCAAATGGTATAGCCAAACGAATACCAATCGTTGCGAGGATCGACCATTCTGCCGTGACCAGGCGTATACCCGTTTGATCGCGTCTCGGTATTAGTCGTACGATTATCAATTCCGGAAAGAGAGCGAGCGGACCCATAGTCGCCAAGTGCGATTTGTTTATCGTACAGGTAGACATTCGACGGTTTCACATCACGATGGACGATGCCAAACTCGGTGTGTAGCAAGTTTATCGCTTGGCTCAGCTCCGGAATCACGCGACTTTTAACCATATGCTTGCTACGGGGACGGTCGCTAAGACAGGTAGCCTTGGGAGTGATGGCAATATCCCAAAGCTGAGGAGCGGGGGCCCCTACTACGGTCGCGCTCAAGCCCTGGTGCAAATAGGCAAAAATAGGCAGCAAATGCGTTTCTGACACGGGACGACCATTGAGGCTCATGACGGCATGCACAGTCTTCTCGTATTCCGTGAGCATTCTTTCTATAAGAGGCTGAAACACCTTGGCAACACATGCGAGGCCGTCATCCACCCGCTCGGCAGCAAAGACCGTGGACTGACCACCATGACCGACAACTTGACCCAAGTGAACAATAAACTGCTGGCCGTCACGTGAGGTAATCGTCACATCTTCCGGAACGAAAGGGGATACGGGCACGGAGGAAGCGGCGCGAACGTCCCCACGAGAAACGGTCACCGTTTCGCCATTGGGATTTACCACCGCACCGCGTGGGACCGTTATCGTTTGACCCCCAGAAGCAGCAGGTCGCGGCACCGTTACGGTCTCGCCCGCCACGGACGTCATCGGCCGGGAAACCGTGACCGTCTCGCCGCCAGCGGGAGCAGCCATCGGCCTTGCAACCGTAACGGTCTCGCCGCCAGTCGCAGAAACCGGACGACTTACCGTTACCGTCTCGCCTGCCGACGGGGCGTCGCCGCGGCGAATGGTCACCGTTTCTCCGGACACCGGAGCAGTGCCTCGGCGCACCGTCACGGTCTCGCCCGGTACAGGAGCCTGATTGCCGTGATACACGGTGACCGTTTCGCCGTTTACAGGTACGCCCCCACGGTGGACCGTCACGGTTTCACCGTTGCCGGCGCCGCCATCTCGGTGTACCGTTATCGTCTCATCAGACATCTTTATTCCCCTATCTCAATCACGATCAGCGTCGCGTCATCCGTCGAACCGCTCATGCGGGCCTCGGCATACAGCTCCTCGCACAGCTGCGCACAGGTCGAATCGCTCGCAAGCATCTGCTGCAGGCGCGCAAGGTCAATCTCCCCATCGATGCCGTCAGAGCAGATTAAGTAGCGATCGCCCGGAAACAACGTGGTCGTATTGATCTCCAGGTTTCGTCCGCCCTGATTAAGACCGACCGCCAGCTCAATGCAATGCGAGACCGACTCATCGCTGTACTCAAAACCAACGCCGCCCAGGCGGGATTCGGGCGTATGGTCGTAGCTCAACACCGCAAGCACGCCATCGCGCAAGCGATACACACGCGAATCGCCAGCATTAAAGATTGCGGCAGACCCATCATGCGCCACCATAAGCCCGGCAACCGTAGATGCAGCAACGGGCAGGCCATAACGGGCCGCATAGGACTCAACATCGTTCTCAGCGCGCTCGCCCGCCATACGCAAACGATCCTGCAGGACATCAATCGAATCGGCTTCAAATACCTGAGTCGCCTGTGCAAACGCCTGAGCGGCGAGCGTCGAGGCGGCCGCTCCGTGCCCGCCTTCGCTCACGCCGTCAAAGACTGCCATGCAGCCCATCTCGCGCTCGCAATCGCCCACCAGGCCATAGCAAAGGACATCACCGTCAAGAAGCAAACGGTCCTCGTTGACGGGGTGATTGGTTCCCGCTTGGGTTTTTGCTGCAGCGATAAACTTCGTCATCGCCAATCGCCTCCCATCGATCCGGGCACGAGCTCAAATGCGATATGCGCATCATCGCCCTCGCCCTGCGGCACGGCGCGTGCCACCATACCGGGGCGACCGCGCCACTCGGCGCGGTGTTCAAACAGAAAATCGGAAAGCCCGTTAAGGTAGCCGCTCTCCACCAAGTTGCCAATGCCGCGGCCGCCCTTGGCTTTGACGGCGTCCGTCATGGCAATGGAGTGCAGCAGCTCGCGGGCGGCATCGGTCGCCTCAACCGTAATATCGGGCTGCGCCTTATGCACGTTGCGGTTAACGGCATCGATCTTGGAATTGAGGATCTGAAGTGCCACGGCATCGTCGATAAAGTTGAAGATCACCACGTTGTCGCCGATACGGCCCAAGAACTCGGGCTTAAACTCGCGATCCATCTCGGTGCGCACGCGCTCGCAAATCTCGTCATAGGGCGTGTTGGGCGCGATGGTATTACGAACTTCGTTGCCCTGCGCATCGATCTCAATCTTGGAAAAGCCGATGTTGCTCGTAAAGAAGATGACCGTCTCAGAGAAGTACACGGTATTGCCCTGGCCATCGGTCAGGCGTCCATCTTCGAGAATCTGCAGGAACTTGTCCATAATGCTCGGCGCGGCCTTCTCGATCTCGTCGAAAAGAACCACCGAGAACGGATTGGCCTTGACCGCATTGGTAAGCTGGCCGCCCTCGGCATAGCCCACGTATCCCGGAGGAGCGCCAAAGAGCTTTTGATCGGAGTTCTCGGCACCGTACTCAGACATATCAAAACGCAGCATGCTGCGCTCATCGCCAAAGAGGAGCTCCGTAATGGCCTTAACGATCTCGGTCTTACCGGTACCGGTGGGACCGCTCAAAAACAGAACACCCTTGGGTTTAGAGCCAGACGAATGGGTAGCACCCGAAAGGCCCATAACGGAGCGCTTGAGCACGGTGACGGCCTTCTCGACGGCCTCGTCCTGACCCTTCACGCGGCGCTTGATCTTTGCCTCGGGATCCTCCTCGAGCTTCTCGAACATCTGCTGCCATTTGTTCTCGCGAAAGCCGTACTTATACACGTCGACGAGCTTGGGAAGGATGGCCTCAATTGAAGCATCGGGGTTTTGCATATCGCGCTGATACATGCGCTGCAGGCCCTCGAGCTCCTTAACGCTCATGCCGTCGGTGGTATCGATAAAGCGACGCACCGCACGGTCATCGGAATCGGACAGCGCCTCACCAAAGCCAAACTTGCTCTGAATATAGGCTTCGCGCATGTCGCGGTCGGGATGCGGCAGCGTGATGGTACGCAAGAAGGGGTTCTCCTCGATAAACCACACGGGCAAGTTGCGCACGTTATCCGTTACCAGAATGAGCGTGTTGACAGCCGTGCGGTTAATAAGGCGTGCTTTGCTAGCACCAAGGTACAGATTAAGGAAAAACTGCGTCTCGTCGGGCATAAGGCCGGTCGAGGAGGCAAGCAGGCGCGACGCCATGTTGACGATCACGCAAAGCGGCTTAGCCTCGGTGCCGCCATCGGGATTGTCATTGTATTTCAGGCGCAACATTGAGCGGATAACCTCGCCGTATGATGGTAGGCTCGACTGCTCGGTGGCATATGCTTGGCGGCCATCGGCGATGCAGGCGTTCGCCTCCATCATGCGGTCGTCGCTCTTGGAAGCCTCGTCGTGTGCCAGCGACACCAGGCGTTTGCAATCGACGTTGCCCATGCTGCTCGAGAACAGCTGGATGGGATCGAAATATGCCACGTTGTACTCAACTGAGCCATTGGCGTCTTCAAAAAGGCCGCGCACGACCTCGGCGAGCTCCGAGAACTGAAGGCCGCCGTCAACCACATCGGGATACTTGTCATTCACGTTGCCCTCAAGGATAAAGAGGCTCTTCACCCCTTTAAAGTTGAGCATCTCGCGCTGCCAGGATTGGCGCTCGAAATCAGTTGCCATGTGTTATACCTCCTTGACAGGAAATTCATGGTGGTAGCGGTTAGCAATGCCGACGGTGTTAACCGTGCCGTCCTGAACAAAGTTCTGAAGCTGACGAGGCTGCTGAAGATACTGATCGTAGTCATCGTGCGGGCGGTCGCTCAGATAGATCACGCGCTGGTTAGTCGAGCCACGCAGCGCACAATCGGGCACGTTGAGCTCGTCTACGTACGGACCGTCGATCAGTACATCGATGAGGGGCTTGAGTGTCTCCCACGTATCCGCACCGATCACCTGCGGCAGCTCTTCAAACGTGAATCCGGTGTAAACGAGAATGTCGTCGTAGGCACAGCGGATCGTTGTCAGCAGCTTCACGAGCCCTGGTGCCTGCTCGAGCGGATCTCCACCCGAAACTGTCAGTCGATGCACGCCATGTTCGTGCGCCGTATCGAGCAACATCTGCGCAAGCTCATCAACGTCGACATCCTGCTCGGGCAGCTGCATCCTAAGTTCGGGCGAGATACATCCGGCGCAGTGCTTAGAACAGCCGCTAGTCCAGATTGCGATGCGCTCGCCTGGCCCCAGAGAAACGACAGGCGCGAGCATCTGGCTAACGAACATCCGAGTAATCCTCGCCGGGGTCGAGCGTACGATATACGGCAGACGTGCGCGCGAGCGAACAGCCACACTCTTCACAGCCATCCCCGACCTTTGCGCGCTCATCGGCAACAAGGTGTAGACGACCACACTCGGGACACTCGACAAACCAGCCCTCAATGCCGGCAGACGGGCTGGCGGCTGGCGTGGCGGGTGCCGCAGCGGGCGCGACGGCCGCAGGCCGCGGCGCAACCGCCGTCTGAGCCTGCGTGGGCTGCACCGCAGGAGGCTCCTCCACGGTGACCATCAAACGTAGCTGGGCAAACTCACCAGATGCCGCCGGGATCAGCAGCACGTCACCGGTATGGATCTGCTGGGACACGCCGGGAGCCAAATTAAGAATCTGGCCGCCGCGCATAAGAGCCGTTCCATTATTGGAACCCTCGTCGGCAACCAACCACGCGCCCTGTTCAAAGCGAACGCTGGCATGCTGGCGAGATATTGCAAAATTCGACGCCATACTGGGAAACGCGTTGCGCCCAAGCACGGTCATACCCGTAAGACGCAGCTGCTCACCCATAGCTGGATCGGCAAGCGTAAGCGCAGGAACCGCAGGAGTAGCTGCAGCATTCGCCATGGGTTGCGGCGCGGGCTGCGGCATTGGCGCGGCAACCGGAGCGGGTTGCGGAACGGGCATGGGGGTAGGCTGCGGCATCGACATGGCCGTGGGCTGCTGCGCGGGCGCAGGCATCGGTTGTGGGGTGGACATCGGTTGTGGCACGGGCGCCGGCTGAGACATAGGCGCGGGTGCCGGCTGCGGCGCGGGCACGGGAACAGACTGATACACCTGCTGGGACGCAGACTGTTGAACCGGTGGTGTACCACCCATCGAAGAAGTCGCAGGATAGACGGCGGGCGCTGGACGTTCACCACTAGGTGCAGCGAAGTCTTGCACCGGAGCGGCAGGCGTCGACGGCGCAGGTGCTACGCCGGCGGGACGCAGAGCACCGCATTCCTCGCACATATCGCGCTCGTCATCATTATCAAAACCGCATTCTGGGCATTCCCATGTCATGATTTACCTCATCTCTCTTTGCTTGAGCTGGCTTGCTTGGCGACGGTTGCGCAGGCGGCGCTCCGCATCTGCGGAAGGCGCAGGCGGCACGTAATCGTGCGGGTGAATCTCGACGGCGGCAGCGGGATTCGCGGCCTGCGTGGTCAATCCTGCACCCTCGGCCGGAACGGTTACGCCGTAGGCCTTAAGATCCTCTTCGAACTGTTTGTAGAAGTCACAGAACTCAATCTGGTCCCTATAGACCTTCTCGACAGTCGCTTGATCCTGCGGCTTCATGTCCTTGATGATGGTCGGATTATCAGGATCCTCAGAAAACTCCTCGGGGTTGGCTGCGACAACGCGGATGATGAGTCGATCTCTTTTCGTGCTGCGCAAAAGGGCAATGGCCTTGTTCTGCTTGGTGTCAAACATCAATCGCCAGGGCTTTCCCGAACCCTCCATAACGGCATAGCGAGTAACGTTAATACCGCGAGCAGCCATGACCTCGTTGATAGAACGCTCGATATAATCGTCCTTCATAGCATTGGCAAGGGCAGCCTCCGCTTCATCGTTTGCAGCATAGACATTTTCGATCTCGTGCAATTGTTTAAGCGGCAGGCTCTTTCCGTAACGGTTGTTGGCACGTTCGATGCGCGCACGATACTCTTCGTAGACTCGGTGCCGTTCGCCCGATTCATACGTAGCGTTTTTTACTACGTACTCAAAATCGTTCATCATCTTCATTGCCGCTAGGCGATCATCGATGCGCGAATCAGGCCCAAGTGCATCAAAAGCGGCGCGGACGCTCTCAAACTTTGCAGAAATACGGTTTCGAAGGGGGATATCGAGCGCTTCGTCCTGCATAAGCGGCGTAACACGTCCCGCCCAAGTCTCAAACGCGCGAGCCGCTTGTTCGAGCGACCCCTCCTCTTGTTTGGTCGTTGATTCGGTAAGGTAGTGAAGCGCCTTCTTCAGGTCCACGCCGCCGCCAGGACCAACAACATAATTCGTAATTTCCGCGACATGCTGGGCGCGAAGGCGCTCGGCAGTCTGGACAGCCTTGAGTTGAGCTTGCGACTGCTGAACGAACTGCTCTCTATGCGCTTCCGAAACCGTTGAGGGCAGCAGGGCGCTAATCTCCCCGAGCAGAGCCGGAATCTTAGCGCGAACCGTTTCGGCATAGCGCATGTTTACCGCTTGCATTCCGCTGGGCATATTGCCCAATGCCTCTTGGGAAAAAGCCTCGATACGAGCATTGATCAACCGATCAAAATATGCCGAAACCGAACCATCGGTGTCTTCAATCCTAGAAAGCGTTTTGGCTTTTATCCCAGCCAGGGAGCTCTTATATGACTGAATGGCCGCCTCAACGCGCTCCCGCTCCAAGTCTGCCGGGCTTTTGCTGCGCTGGGCCCAAACAAACTCATCCTGCTCTCGCGTGGTCATCTTGTTCCACTGTTCCCGCGTGATTCCATATGATGCGCTGAATGAATAGCTCATATCGTTCCCCTGATTGCCGACTTTAATTGACCTATTTCTACCGCCGTCTTGCGCGATTCTGTTGCGCAACATTGGCGAGCGGAAAATTTGTCGATGTTGCGCAACAGAAAGCAGCGGTCGGCGCATATCCTGCTAATGGAAGAAAGGATGAAAGCGCGCCATGACCGGATCCTACGAAGAAGTTCGACTCGTCAAATTTCATACGCCAGCGCTGCTCTCCGAGCGTGAGCAGGCTGCGGCACGGCGTCGCTTTTGCACACTTCTCGTTCCGCCGCAAAAGGGCGGCTTTGGCGGCAACGCCTATGTCCGCCGCGTCCAGAGCGGCGATCGCGCTTTTGAGCTCGCGCTCAAGATGCCGCGCCCCGATGCCCAACCCGAGCAAGAACAGCTCAACCGAGAAACTTTGGAAGAGGAGTACCGCACGCTCTCCGTCGTATCCAACCTAAGGGGTTTTCCCGACGTCTACGGATTTGGCTACACAGCAGACGGAACCCCGGCGCTGCTTATGGAATGGGTTGACGGCGTCTCGCTTCTTGATGCACGGCCAGCTCTGAGCGATGGCGCTGAATCCTGCCCCGGCGATATCGTCGCCGCGCTGGGTCTGAGCGTGCTCAAGATCATCTTGTCCACGCAATCGCTCGACACGCCCTTTGTCCACCGCGACCTCTCCATGCGCAACATCATGCTGCGTCACGATCGCATCCCGCTCGAGGAGCAGGTGTCGAGCGGCTATTTCGACATCTGCCTCATCGACATGGGCAGTGCCAAGCTCGTTAAGCCGGATTTTTCCTTTACCGTCGACGTCAACGCTTTTCGCGGTGCCACGCCGGCATACGCAGCACCCGAAATGCTGGAGCGGTTTAAGGCCGACCCCGGTGCGCGTGACAATCCCGCCGTCGACATCTATGCGCTGGGAAGCATCCTCTACGAGCTTTATTGCGGACACGCGCCCTTTGAGGCAGAGCTCAGGCGCTCTGGAGATCACGCGCGCCTCAAGCGCACCATGCAGCCGCAACCCCTTGCGCCCGCAACTCCCCGCGAACAGGGCTTGGTCAACGCGATTATGGCTTGTTTGGCAGTCTCGCAAGACGCACGCCCTTCGGCAAATGAACTCGCGGCGCGCCTTGAGCCTTTCGCCCGTATGGGTGCTCCGCGAAAGCGCCGGCCCGTGGCGGATCGCGGCAGCGCTACCGTGCGGGTGGATGCCGCCGTCCCCACCCGCACGGTTGCACAGGCGCAGCCCGCGCCTCGGCCAACCCCATCCACCGAGACGGTCCGCAGCGCCGAGTCCATGCGTCGCGCACGCCTTGCCGTCAAACGTCAACGCTCGATGGCACTCACGATGGTGATTGTTGCCCTGGTAGCAATCGTGGTCATACTCGTCCTCGCATCTGCCGGCATGCTTTAGCCGGCAGTAAAACCAAAGTCAGCAAATAGGCCCATTTGCAAAAAGCGGTGGTGGGCGCAACTCTCAATAAAGCCGTGCCCGCCACCGTCCCCATGCATCGCACGTTGACAATACGAGGGACTAGGAAATCAAAAGCTCAAAGGAATCCGTGATGCGCGTTCCCATGGCAACGGCGCCGTCTCCCGATTCGACTGTGGTATTCAGGTAGTACTTGCCGTTCTTCTTTTTAGGAACACCCGTAACCGTAAGGTCGCAGTCCTCTTCCTCGACGGGAAGCGAGAACTCAAAACCCTTGTTTCTAACAAACGTACCGGTGACGTCCGTGTAGGTGCGATAGTCGTCACCATCGGATTGGGCGACGGTTTTTTCGGCGTTGTAGGTATCGTGGGCATGCAGCGTGGCCGAGATGTCTGCGACCGCCTCGCCGGAATCGCTGATGCTCTTAAACACAATCACAAGGTCGTTTTTGCTCGCGCCGTAGCAAGTATGGCCCCAAGAGTTGCCCGTCTCCTTAAGTGCCCCGCGCCACGTGGTGTTGGCGAAGCTCGTGGGCTTATCGATGTTGAGCTTCGCCGTGCTACCAGAGGTCGTGGTGGTCGACGAGGTCGCATTGCCCGTCGTGGAAGAGCCCACAGCATTGGAGCTGGCGTCCTCGCCGTTCTTGCTTGCGGTCTTGAGCTCCGCCTTAGCATCCTTAAGGTCGGACTTTGTCTGATCGAGCTCGTCTTGCGTTTTTGTGAGTTCGTCCTTGGAAGATTCAAGCTGCTTCTTGAGCTTTTGAATCTGCTCCGTATTTTGCGGATGAGCCAAACCATATGAGTAGCCCGCCCAGCCGGTTCCCGCGCACAAGGCGGCAACGACAATAACGCCGGCGGCGATGGCGGGCGCATACGACTTGCCCAGGCGCTTGCGTGCCAGCTTGTACTCGGCCTTGGCCGTCTTGAGGCTCTCGCGGTCCTGCTCGAGCTGCTCTTCCTCACTGAGCGGCGTAGGACCAAAATCGGCATGGCAGGCAGACTCAGTTTCCGCGTTCTCGATCGTAGTGCCAAAGTCTGACAAGGGATCGACTACACGCGTGGCGTCCGAATCGGATTCGGGCGCAGCGGGCTCAGACGCGTCGGGTGCCGCCACCGGCTGCTCGTCTGCTTTCGAGGCAGCATCCGCCTTAGGCAACTCCACCGTTGCCGCCGTAGCGGCCTCACCGTCGCGCCACGAAAAGGCCGGGCTCTGCGACACCGTCTGGGGCGTGGTGTAGGGATCTTCGGGAGCAGGTGCAGACGGCGCGGCGGCGTCAAGAGGCGATCCACACTCAGAGCAAAAACCAGCGTCATCGGGCAATAATGCACCGCAATAAGGGCATTCCATAGGGCACAACCTCTCAAAATGTGTCGCTTGCAGCCATCCTGCAACTTGGCGTATATGCCCTATAATGTCTTGATAGTTATGCAAAGCGTTGCGCAACATTTTTCGAGTCGGTACGCTTTGACCGTAGCCATTTCCTAACATGTTTGCAGTACGTCATTAAAGTTATCTGGGGAGGCAGCCATGGCGGCGGAAACACCGTGCTCGGTCCTCTACAACGACATCCGATCGTTCGGCGGTCTCAAGCATCTCGAGATTGCGCGAATGCTCATCAACGGCAATTCGTATGCAGGCAGCACCCTGCTCGACAAATGCTCTACCAACCGCTCGTACCTCACTCGCTACATCGTCCACCGCGAGCCCGATCAGTGTGCGCCAGGTATCTACAATGACCTTACCGTCTCCACACTCAACCTTGCTGCCGCCATTAGCAACAAGCTCGGCGGAGGCGAACGCGCCTATCAGGAAATATCCGAGCATTACAGCGGCCCGGCGGCCCAAGACATGATGTCGATTCTCGCCGATTATGACCTCGACGACCGCCTCTACGCCAATGCCTTGGGGCGCATCAACAGCTCCGATGACCACAGCCCCCGCGAAAAAAGCACGCTCTTCTTGATGCTCTTTGTGGCAACGGGTGCACTTGCCGATCCCGTTCAAGGCGTGGCCACCGTCGAGCGCTTTTGCGACAGCAAGACGGGCGGGCACTTTGGCACCACCGAAACTACCGTCGGACGTGGCTTTATGGGCAGCCTGGAGCAGCCGCGCACCGTTGCCCCCAACCTCGGTCTGCTCAGGACACATGCCGACAACTGCGTCGACATGCAAATCCATCCCCTCACACGCGATCCGCGCGGCACCGTGATTGGTTCTTTGCCCAAAACCTCGCCCAGCATCACCGATGTGGGCGCCGACGCATCGCGCGAGCATCTTCGCATTTGGCTTGAGGGTGAGCACTGGTACGCCCAGGGCCTTGGATCGACCAACGGCACGGTGCTCGAATCGGGTGCAGGCGACGGCGATACCGTAATCGAGCCGCCCCGCGACCAACGAGAGCCCGGCAAAGTCTATCCCCCCGTGGAAATCGCTAACAGTGACAGACTTCATTTGGGTCTCTATACAACGTTTCTCGTTATTGTGGACTAGTGCGTAGAGACGTGGGAAACAGGTGTCACTCGTCTTATATCATTTACGTTGCGCGCTGCACTATACATAGCAATACGAGTCAGCTTATCGGCGAACACGTCTATCATGGGCTTTAATCGATAATCGCGTTCTCGGCGTGAGCACGCGGCCCCACCAAATGAAGGAACGTCTTGGATACCACCAACACCGCCCCTGGCGACAAACTCATCCGTCTCGACACGTTCGACACCGCCGTGGCGGTCGACCCCAGCGCCGAGGACGATGCCAAGCGACGGTTTATGACGCTTATTCTTCAGACGGCATACCGCGACGGCGGCAATATCGGACACGTGCTTCGCGCGACCAACACAAGCGGCGAGGTCTTTGCCGTCAAGCTGCTCAAGGACAACGCCATCCTTTCCGGCCAAGCCCCCGATCGCTCCGCCGAGCAAGCGGCTGCGCACCTGGCCAATACCGCCGCGTTGTTCGAGGAGTACCGTCATCTGTGCACTGTCTCGCACCTGCGCGGATTTCCGCGCGTCTATGGCTATGGATCGTGCGAGGACGACCCGCTCATCCTCATGGAGTGGGTCGAGGGCACCTCGCTCAAGCAGGCGCTGCCCTTGCTTCCGCACGATGTCTCGGGCGGGCTAACCACCCAGATGGTGGCCGCCGTTGGAAACGCCGTGCTTCGCGCACTCCTGATGACCCAGGGGCTCGTTAATCCGGTCGTCCATCGCGACCTGTCGCCCGCCAACATTATGTTCCGCACCACCAGTCGAACGCTCGAGCAGCAGATCGTCGATTGCTCCTTTGACCCCTGCCTCATCGACATGGGCTCCGCGACCATGGCCCTCGGCGATGACACGATCACCCGGCGCGCCGACATCTGGCGCTTTGCCACGCCCGCATACGCCGCGCCCGAGATGCTCACGCAGGATATCGAAGGCATCGCGGCCCTTCGCCGCTCGCCCGCAATCGACGTCTATGCGCTTTCGAGCATTCTGTACCAGCTCTACAGCGGTCGCAAACCGTTCGATGTTGAGTCGACGGGTGCCGCGGCAACCGGCTCGTTCTACCTCATAAAGACCAAGACCAAGCCGGCACCGCTCGAGCCGCGATGCAATGACGACGAAGCGCTCGTCCAGATCATCATGAAAGGCATCTCAGTCGAGCAGTGCGATCGTCCTACCGAGCAGCAGATGCTCGAGGTGCTCTCGGCATACCTCACCGATGCCGGATCAGAGGGCCGCGAAGGTGCAGGGAACGAAGCCGCAATTGATATCGATTCTGGCACGCACCTTAAGGTCGACGTCGCCGGCGAGCGCGCGCCAGAGATCCTGGAGCAGGCCCGGCACGATGCCATGACCCGCCGCCGCTTTATTATCGGTGGCGTTGTCGCAGCCGTTGCGGGGCTTGGCGTTATCGGGGCGGCAACCCATGGCTTTGGCATCCCCGACTACTTGGACGGCATCCGCGGTTCACTTGACGACTACACCTGGGATCAGCTGCAGGAGATTTCGCTCAAGATTAAGGCCGCCGAGACCCATAGCGAGGCACGCGAGATTGCCAAGCGCTATCATCTGCTCGATGACAACGGGCATATCCCCTATCCGTGCACCAAGCGTGTGAGGCTCACCAATGGGCTGCACGTCGGCGCGCAGCTCGTGGGCATCCGCCACGACGAGCTTCTGGACGGGACGGGCAAGGCTGGACTGACGTTTATGTTCGACGCCGGCATTGCCGAACGCGACGCCGCGGCCCAACCGTTAAGCGCCGGCTGGGCAGATTGCGAGCTGCGGGAATGGCTCGACGGCGACGGCCTTAAGCTGCTGCCCAACGAGTTGCGCGCACTCATCAAATCTGTCAAAAAGATCTCGAATAACGTTGGCGCCGCCAGAAGCGCATCGTGTCTGAGCGAGCTGCCCGCGACCCTTTGGCTGCCCGCCATGGTCGAGCTGTGCGGAGTGCAGCCGCCCGAGTCATTTGCCGAGGGCTTTCGCTACCTGGCCGACATCTACAACGGCGAAGGCAAGGAGTATCAGCTCTTCCGCGAGCTCAAGGTAAGTCCGTATACCACGAACGAGACGTTGGTTCGCCAGTGGAAGGGCAAGGACACCTGTTGGTGGGAACGAACGGCGAGTCCCGACACATCGGAGAGCGAAGGCACACTCTATTATGAATCGCGTGGGACACGACGGCGACGCCTTTACGTACGCCACGCCTGCGGAAAAGCCAAACAAGCGAACCTGCGTGATCCCCGGGTTCTGCATCTAGGCAGCGGGCGTCTTGCCGTGACGGGACCCCACCCCGGCAATTGTCTTGATCTGTAACAGTTAGAGGTCATTTTCCCTGCCAGATGTTACAGATTGAGACATTGAGTTTCCTGCCAACTGTTTGTCTTGATCTGTAACAAATACTCGGTAAAACGGGGTCTAGTTGTTACAGATCGAGACGTTAGTTTTCGGCTGAAATGTTTGTCTAAAACTGTAACAGCTATGGTTGAAAAACCGGTCCAGACGTTACAGATTGAGATGTTTGGCAGAGGCGGCCACCGATTGAGCAGCAGCCCTCATCTGTAATGAAAAGTCATACATTCCAACTATTACTAGACACCCCCAGGGGGCATGGGTGTATAGTATCGGCAGGTTAACAATTCCAGCACCGACCACAGAAAGGAGAAGCCATGGCTCAAGATAAGTTCGACGTGGGTGGCATGACATGCGCCGCCTGCCAGGCGCACGTGGACCGTGCCGTGAGCAAGCTCGATGGCGTCCAAAGCGTCGCGGTCAACCTGCTCGCCGGTTCCATGATGGTCGACTACGACCCCGCGCAGGTCTCCCCCGACGATATCTGCACCGCCGTCGACCGTGCCGGCTACTCGGCCTCGCCCGTCGATGCGGGCGCCGGTGCCGCCGGCTCAAAAGGTAGCACGCAAGCTAGGTCCGGCGCCGCCCATATGGAGTCGCCGACCAAAAAGCTGGAGGCCGCCGCCTCTGCCATGCGCACCCGCCTCATCGTCTCGATCGCATTCCTCATCCCACTGTTCTACATAGGCATGGGGCATATGCTCGGCTGGCCGCTGCCCGGCATTTTCACCGACCATACCCACAGCATGACGCTCGCCCTCACCGAGCTCGTCCTGCTCATCCCCATCGTCTATGTCAACGACGCGTACTTTATCAACGGGTTTAAATCGCTCGCGCACGGCGCGCCCACCATGGACGCCCTCATCGCCGTGGGCGCCACCGCTTCCGTCGCCTGGTCGCTCTACGCCATGTTCATCATGGCCGACCAGCTAGCCGCGGGTCAGGTCCACGAGGCCATGATGACGAGCATGGACAATCTGTATTTTGAGAGCGCGGGCACGATCCTGTCGCTCGTCACCGTGGGCAAATACCTCGAGACGCACAGCAAGTCCAAAACCGGCGGCGCCATCGAGGCGTTGATCGACCTGGCGCCCAAGACTGCGACCGTCGTGGCAGAGGACGGCACCGAGACCACCGTCGACGTCGACAGCATCCTTCCCGGCCAGGTCCTGCGCGTGCGCCCCGGCGAGTCCATCCCCGTCGATGGCGTGGTGCTCGAAGGCAGCTCGGCCGTGGACGAGAGCGCGCTCACCGGCGAGTCCATCCCCGTGGAAAAGATCGCCGGCGACACCGTCAACGCCGCCACGGTCAACCGCACCGGCTCGTTTACCTTCCGCGCCACGCGTGTGGGCGCCGAGACATCGCTCGCCAAGATTATCCAGCTCGTCGAGGATGCCAACGCCACCAAGGCGCCTATCGCTCGCATGGCCGACAAGGTCGCCGGCGTGTTCGTGCCCGTGGTGTTCGCGATCTCGGCCGTGGCCTTTGCGGTGTGGATGGCATTGACCGGCAGCATAAACGAGGCGCTCACCTCCGCCGTGGCCGTGCTGGTGATCAGTTGTCCGTGCGCACTGGGTCTGGCCACGCCCGTCGCCATTATGGTGGGCACCGGCAAGGGCGCCGAGATGGGCATTCTGTTCAAGAGTGCCGAGGCGCTGGAGAACCTGCGCAGCGTGGGCACCGTGGTGCTCGATAAGACGGGTACGGTCACCCGCGGCAAGCCTGCCGTGACCGATATCGTGGTAGCCACGCGCGCCGACGGCTCGCCCGCCATGAGCGAAAAGGCACTGCTCAAGCTGGCCGCCGCATTGGAGCGCTCAAGCGAGCACCCGCTGGCCGAGGCGATTATGGCCGAGTGCGAGACGCGCGGAATTGTCGCGCGCATGGTCGAGGACTTTGCCGCTGTGCCCGGTCGTGGCGTTACGGCGCGCGAGGGACAAAATGTCATCGTAGCCGGCAACGTACGTCTGATGGACGAGCTGGGCGCGGAGGTGCCCGCCGGCGTTGCCGAGCAATTTGCCACCGAGGGCAAAACGCCGCTGTTCTTTGCCAAGAACGGCGAGCTTGTCGGCACCATCGCCGTGGCTGACGAGGTCAAAGAGACGAGCGCTGCTGCCATTGCCGCACTGCGAAAGCTCGGCGTCGATGTGCGCATGCTCACCGGCGACAACCGCGTGACGGCCGAGGCCATCGCCCGCCGCGTGGGGCTGAGCAGCGAACAGGTCATCGCCGACGTCCTGCCCGCCGACAAGGAACGTCACGTGCGCGAACTGCAGGATGCGGGCGGCAAGGTCGCCATGGTTGGCGACGGCATCAACGACTCCCCCGCCCTGGCGCGCGCCGACGTGGGCCTTGCTATCGGCACCGGCGCCGACATCGCCAAGGAGGGCGCCGACGTGGTACTCATGCGCAGCGACCTCATGGACGTTGCCCGCGCCATCGAGCTGTCGCGCGCCACGATCCGCAACATCAAGCAGGACCTGTTCTGGGCGCTGTTCTACAACGGCATCGGCATTCCGCTGGCGGCAGGCGTGTTCTTCCCGCTCACCGGATGGCAGCTCTCGCCGATGTTTGGCGCCGCGGCCATGAGCCTGTCGAGCGTGTGTGTTGTTTCCAACGCGCTGCGCCTGAAATCCTTTAAGCCCAAGACGGCGCGCTGAAGCACCCGACCTTGTCCCTCAAACCGTCGCTTGCGTACCCAAGTACGCTTCGCTCCTCTTTCGGGGCAATCTCGGGCACCTCAGTACGCCTTTAAGATGACGCTGTTCACGACTAAACTGTCAGATATTCTCAATCGATAAGGAGTACACCCATGCGTTACACAATCAAGACTTCCGGCCTCATGTGCGGTCATTGCGACGCCACCGTCGAGACGGCACTGCTCAACGTTGCCGGCGTGACCGATGCCGATGCCGATCACGAGACCCAGACCGTCCAGGTGGAGTGCGCCGACACCGTGACCGCCGAGCAGCTCGCCGCCGCCGTCGAGGGCGCGGGCGAGAAGTTCCACGCCCTGTCCGTGACCGCCGCGTAGCAGCCACCAGAGGCATTCGACCCCATCGACCAGAAACGAGGACCCGCCATGATGGCAGACCATAAATCGGTGACCCGCATGCTCAAGACGGCACGCGGTCAGATCGACGGCATCCTGCGGATGGTCGAGGAGGACCGCTACTGCGTCGATATTTCCACGCAGCTCATGGCAACGCAGGCGCTCATCGCGCGCATCAACGCAGATGTGTTGAAGGCACACATCGAGGGCTGCGTCGCCTCGGCCATCGAATCGGGCGACGAGGAGCTCAAAGCCGCCAAGCTCGCCGAGATCGAACGCGTCGTCGACAAGCTCGCCAAGTAATTGGTGCAATGGGGACGGGTACGTTTGCACCGTCTTGGTGTTCCGGGGGATGGGTACGTTTGCACCACATTGGTGCAGATTAACTTGTCCCCTTTGCTCTAAATCGGGTATAAAGGCGTGCAGCATATCGAATGAAAGGCAGTGTGCATGAATGACTTTATGAAGGGTCGCAACGGCGCCGATGAGCTCACCATCGTGATGGGCTTTGCTGGAATCGTCATCGCGATGATCGGATCGATGGCCCGTATCCAGTGGCTCAGCTGGATCGCCATCGCCGTGATTGTGCTCGGCGTGCTGCGCGGCCTGTCCAAAAACATCGACGCGCGCCGCAAGGAGAACGATGCCTTTGTCACGGCGACCGCTAACGTCCCCGGCCTGGGCAAGTTCGTCGCCAGTTTGGGCGGCGGGACTGCAGCTGCCAATGCCTCGCGCGCGGCCGGCACCAGCAAGGAAGACTTTGAGCGCGCCAAGCGAACGGCCAAGAAAATGTGGAAGGGCCGCAAGACCACGGCGTACCTCAAGTGCCCTAACTGCGGTCAGATGCTGTCCGTCCCCAAGGGCAAGGGCAAAATCCGTGTCACCTGCCCCAAGTGTCACGCCAAGATGGAAACGCGCTCCTAGCCGCTACACCATAGGACAAAATAAAAGCCGAGGCCTCGTGTTGAGACCTCGGCTTTTTTGAACGCGGCATAGGGACCGTCCCTTTGTCACACCTATGCCACGCCGTCGCGAGCCAGCTCCTCGGCCAGTGCCTCGGCCGGCATGGCCATAATCGTGTCGAGCTCGGCGTCCACCTCGGGAATGCGCTTCACCTTGAGCTTGCGCACCGGGTTGCCGCGGCACATCACGTGCATTGGCTCACGCAGAGCACGCAGGTCATCGAGCGGGTTCTCGCGCGTCACCAGAATATCGGCAGCCTTGCCGCACTCGATCGTACCGGTCTCGTCGCCCAATCCCAGTAACTCGGCATTGACCTGCGTGGCCGTATGCAGCGCAAACGCATTGCTCACGCCCACGTACTTGGCAAAATAGGCCACCTCGCGCCACATGTCGTACTGGGTCACGAACGGGCAGCTTGAGTCCGTGCCCAGGCCTACCTTGATACCGGCTTCCAGCGCCGCACGAGCGCTCTCGATAATGCCCGAGCACACGATGTCGCCGTTCTTCTTTTGCGTATCAGTCGAATGGGTCTTCTCCGGATCGAGCAATACAAACGGCAGCGCCGGGCTGATCGTGCAGGTCACGCTCGGCGCGCGCCCCTCAAGCTGCGTGCCCGCGGCGCCGCGGTACAGTTCCAGAATCTCGGGCGTCAGCGGAGCGCCGTGCTCGATCGTATCGACGCCGGCCTGAAGCGCGGCGCGTACGCCCTCGGTACTCTCGACATGGGCCATGACCGGAAGGCCAACCTCGTGCGCCGCCTTGCACGCCGCAGCAGCAACCTCCACCGACATACGCAACACGCCCGGCTCGCCTACCTCGGTCGCATCGAACACGCCACCCGTCACGAACAGCTTAATGACGTCGGCACCACGCGCGTACAAGTCGCGCACCTGTTCGGCCGCCTCGTCGGGCGTATTGGCGACCTGCGCGAACAGCCCAGCGCCGTGGCCACCCGGCACCGTAACGCCCGTTCCCGGCGCTACCAGACGCGGACCCTGATACTTGCCGGCGTCGATGGCATTGCGCACGGCGATATCGACAAACAGCGGATCGCCCGCACCACGCACCGTAGTCACGCCGCTTGCCAACTGTTGCTGGGCACTGCCTTTGAGGATGTGGCGAACGATGGCGCGGCCCACCGGATTATCGAGCTTCTTCATCAGCGCGCCCGCATCACCCGCCGAGACTGGCTTGCCCGAGCCGCACAGATGCACGTGCATATTGATGAGGCCGGGCATGAGGTGCGCGCCGGCCAGGTCGATGACCTCAGCACCTGCAGGCGCCTGCGCCACAGCGCTCGGTCCCATCCAGGTGATGACACCGCGCTCAACGGCCACGGCCATATCGAGCTGCGGCTCCATATGCTCCGAACCATCCAGGACGGTCGCATTGATAAACAACGTGGGACGATCGGCAGTCGCCATATCGAGCTCCTCCCTCACGATTAACTTGAACATTTGTCCATTATCACCCAGCGCGACAGGGTTACTGCGGACATATCGGTTAGCGGAGGGACGAGAGAGATGCGAGGGCAAACGGAGACAGCGCGGCGATGTTCCGGTCGTTCCAGCAAAACGTCTCGATCTGTAACAGGTAGGCCGTCTTTAACCTTCCAAATGTTACAGATCGAGATCTTTCGGCACTGCGTCCAACCTTTGTCTCAATCTGTAACAGTTGGGTCGAATTTTGGCCGTTAGATGTTACAGATCGAGATATTCTCCAACCCCGTCGTCAAACGTCTAAATCTGTAACAAGTAGACAGGTTTTCGGCCTCTAGATGTTACAGATTGAGATCTTTTAGCGGCAACCAACCTTCTGTCTTGATCTGTAACAGCTACGAGGCCAAACGGCCCCTTGTTGTTACAGATCAAGACAAACTCGGCAGGAACAACCACACCCGCGTCAGTTGCACCCCTCAGCGCCCATACCACTGGCGTCTCCATTCCTCAGCCAAATCGGCCCGTCGCGGAATACCCGCCAGCCTCATCTTCTCAACCAGCTTCCCCGGATTCTTGAGCTCATCAAACGTAAACCGAAGCACCTTGTGTCCGAGCATTGTCAGATGGGACTCCCGCTGACGTTCTGCCACGAACGGGTCGACCAACTCCCGACCCTCGTCGTTCTGTAGGGTATACTTCCCCTTTCCGTCCAGCTCGCCAATCACGCACGTCCCGTCCTCGAGCCTCCAAAAATAATCAACGCGGAACACTTGGCTCGGATCGAGCGGGTCACGAAACTCCACCTGCAACCCCGGTACCGGAAACCCATACGCGATAAAGAATGCCCGAAAACGAGACTCGCCGCCGTTTTCGGACAGCCCGTCCGCATACGACGCAATCACCTGCGCCCTGCGATACCCACGCTTGCCTTCACAATCCATACGAAGCCGCTCGCAAAAGTCATCGCCCGATCCGTCCTTTGCTCGCAACGCAGAATCGGCAATCGCCAGGCCATACGAAAACGGCGCGCGCAGCAGGCAATCCTCTACCGTGCGCCAAAACGGCGTCACCCGCACGCCGTCGACTTGTTCAAGCGCACCCGCCGCCTGCGGACGCAACAGCCGGCATCCCGCACTCAGCGGCACCGAGCAACCTGTCTTAACAAGAAATCGCGGCCCGAGCAGATCATTCGGCACCTCCAGACCCCACAAAAGCGCCGCATCATAACCCCAAAACGCCCAATCGGGATGAAACTCTGCAAGCCCTTTGATGGTCCGCAGCGCTCGCTCCGCCGGCGTCAACGCATCCCAATCATGTTGAAAACAGAACAAATACGGCTCGGGCTCCGCAATATCATCGGTTCCCACATGACGCCGCAGCCACATGAGCTCGGCATTGTCGTGCGTCACAAGCAGCACGCCTTGTTCAGCCGCCTCCGTGAGCCTGGCAAGCATCCTATTCCGCGCCAAGGTGTTACGTGTCGCCTGCTTGTGTTTAAGAACGGTATTAGACACTTTCATCACCACCACATCGGAGAAATGGGCCATTGTCACCGTTGTCACTGTCGACAAACGTCTCGATCTGTAACAGGAAGACAGTCTTTGGGCCTCTAGTTGTTACAGATCGAGATTTTCAGTCGTGCGTCCAACCTTTGTCTCAATCTGTAACAGGTAGACCGATTTTTGGACCCTTCCCGTTACAGATCGAGACGTTCAGTCGAGTCTGCACTTGTTCATCTCAATCTGTAACAACTACGGATCCAAACGGCCTCTAGACGTTACAGACCGAGACAAATAGACAGGCGGCGGCGCTGCGACAGCCCACCCCCCCCTACTCCCACTCCTGCTCGTAGATATTGAGCGACTTCACGTACCGCCCCTGGGCGCCCATGATGTCGCGGACCAGGCGCAAAAAGAAGCTGATGCACGAGGTGTCGAAACCGTCCTCCAGGTCCTCCGGATGCACGGCACCTGGCCCGTCGACCGCCGTGTCGCTCGGGCGCGCAATGTCATACAGGTAGAGCTGCCCCGCCGTCAGCCAGACATCGTCGACGCACGCGATGCGCACCGCAATGGCACCGTCGTTCCAATGCTCCTTTTGCACGATATGTGGATCGTAGACATCAAACCGGCGGTCAGTGCGCGTGTCGCGCAGTGCGACCATACCGGTCGCGGGGTCCTTGTCCAAAATGCCAAAACGCGAAAAGCAATGCGTGTCGCGTACTTGTTCGAGCCGCTTGAGCGACGTAGACGAAAGCGAAGCCGGCGGCTCGTCAACATACAGCTCAAGCAGCGTCGCGCCATGACAATAGGGGCGCTCAAAGAGCAGCCAGTCGGTAAACGCCATGTTGTAGGCCATGATTTCGTTTTGAGAAGGTTCCTCGCAATAGCTGAGCCACGGATCGACGATAATCTCGAACTGCTCGCGCGCCGGCTCCAAAAACTGGAACTTCCGCAGCATCCAAAAATGAGCCATGTCGGCAATATCGTTGACGACGGCTTCGGCCAAACGCACTCGATCGCAAGCCTGGTCAGTCATGGCATCCTCCTCAAATCGATGGACCTCGATTTGAGCTTACGAGGAGGTCATATGCTCACGGCCAGCGCGAACGAAACGGGGCCTCGACTGCAAACCAAATGCTGACCAAATACTTGACGGAATGCTTGACCGAATATGCGCGCTGGAACAACGTCGCAGGTAGACATAGACAAATATACAGAGATTTTGATCCGGCCGGCCGCAGCCATCACGAAAACAGCAAAGCGCCGCGAGCTCACACGTCAGCAAATGAGCAGTCAGACATCAAGAGTGTCCCCGACGACTAGTCAAAAAAGAACGTCCCCAATGACTAGTCGTTGGGGACGTTCTTGAATGACTACCTTACAGCGCCAGCGCGTCGGCGACTTCGGCGGCGCAGGCCAGGGCATCGGCCATGGCGTTCACAACGAGCGAGCTGCCGTTGCGGGCATCACCGGCCACATACACCGGCGCGGCATCCGCGGCGACACCCTCCGTGCGAGCCGCGAGGTGCGAGCCCTCGGCAGCCATCACCGGCAGCGGACGACCAGCGGTAGCAACAGGCACGCTCACCGCATCGAACACACCATGCTCGGGACCCGTAAAGCCGCAGGCGATGAGCACCAGCTGCGCCGGCACCTCGTGCTCGGAGCCCGCGATGCGCTCCGGCTTGCCGGCCGACCAGTCCAAATCGACCACGCGCAGGCCCGCTGCCGCACCCTTCTTGTCTAGCAGCACCTCGAGCGTATCCACACCCCAGGCACGCATCTCGCCACCCATCGCAGCGATAGCCTCCTGCTGGCCGTAGTCGGTCTTCTTAACGTTGGGCCACTGCGGCCAGGGGTTGCTCGCCGCGCGCTTATCGGGCGCAGCCGGCAAGAACTCAAACTGGCGCACGCTGCGCGCACCCTGACGCACCGCGGTACCCACGCAGTCGTTGCCGGTATCGCCACCGCCAATGACCACAACGTCCAGGCCGCGCGCGTTCACCGCGGGCTCGCCGCCATCAAGCACCGACACGGTCGAAGCCGTCAGGTAGTCCACCGCGTACACCACGCCCGGAGCATCCACGTTCGCAGCCGAAAGCCCGCGCGGGGCACGGGCACCAGCAGCCACCACAACGGCGTCAAAGCCATCGAGCTTGGCTGCCACCGCAGGGTTCGTCACGTCAGCACCTAGCTCAAACTCAATGCCCAGCTCGCGCATGAGCGCCACGCGACGCTCGACCACGGACTTCTCGAGCTTCATGTTGGGAATGCCGTACATGAGCAGACCGCCCGGGCGGTCGTCGCGCTCAAACACCGTCACGCGGGCGCCACGACGCGCAAGCTCCCATGCTGCCACCAGACCAGCAGGACCGGAGCCCACCACGGCAACCGTGGGTGCGCCCTCCCCCGCCGGCTCAAAGCGACGCGGACCGCCATTTGCCCACTCATGGTCGCTGATCGCACGCTCGTTATCGTGGATCGTCGTGGGCTGGCCATCGACCGAACCCAGATTGCACGCGGCCTCGCACAGCGCCGGGCACACACGGCTCGTGAACTCGGGCATGGGCGAGGTGAGCGACAAGCGCTCGGCAGCCTCGTCCCAGCGGCCGCGGTACACCAGCTCATTCCACTCGGGAATCAGGTTGTGCAGCGGGCAGCCGCTCGGGCGTGCCTTGCCAAAGCTCGCACCCATCTGGCAAAACGCCACGCCGCACATCATGCAGCGGCTCGCCTGGGCGCGACGTGCGTCGTCATCGAGCTCCACGTACAGCGGATCAAAATCATGGCTGCGCTCCTCCACGGGGCGAAGCTCGTGGGTCACGCGATCGATATCAAGAAAAGCACCGGGCTTACCCATGGCACTTACGCCTCCTTCTTGGTCGAAGCAACAGGGCTGGCAGCCACGGGCGCAGCGCCCGCAGCACCGCCCGCGACATCAAAGCGAGCGACATCCGCGGCGCTCGCGCGACCGGTCACGATGTCAAACGCCAACTCCTCGGCCTGTGCATGCGTCTTGCCCACGGCCTCGGCCGCAGCGACAATCGCCAGCACGCGCTCGTACTCGGTCGGAATGACCTTCACAAAGTGCTTGCTCATCGTCTCAAAGCTGTAGAGCAGCTTAATGCCGCGCGGACTCTGCGTCGCGTCCACGTGCTCCTGGATGAGCTCGCGAATCTGCGCCAGCTCGCCGGCCGTCGGGGCCTTGAGGTCAACGCTCTCGTGGTTCACGCGGGCGTCGAGCGTGCCGTACTGGTCAAAGACATAAGCCACGCCACCCGTCATACCGGCGGCGAAGTTCTGCCCGACCTCGCCCAGGATGAGCGCCAGACCACCCGTCATGTACTCGCAGCCATGGTTGCCGCAGCCCTCGACCACCACGGTGGCACCGGAGTTGCGTACGCCAAAGCGCTGGCCTGCCAGGCCGTTAATAAAGCCGCGACCGCTCGTGGCGCCAAAGAACGCCACGTTGCCCACGATGATGTTCTCGTCGAACTTGTAGGTCGCATGCGGATTGGGGCGCACCGACACCTCGCCGCCCGAAAGGCCCTTGCCAAAGTAGTCGTTGGCGTCGCCACACACGTTGAGCGTAATGCCACGCGGCAGGAAGGCGCCAAAGCTCTGACCGGCCGAACCGTCGCAGTCGATGGTGATGGAGCCGGCGGGCAGGCCCTCGGGATGAGCCTTGGTCACCGCGTTGCCCAAGATGGTGCCCACGCAGCGGTTGACGTTGGCGATATCGGCGCGGAAGCGAATCGGACGCAGGTGTGCACGGGCATCGGCCGTATAGGGCACAAACAGCGTGGAGTCGAGCGTCTTGTCGAGCTCGCTGTCGGCAGCCATCTGGGGCAGGAAGTGGCGACCGTCGGCGCCTGGAATGTGAGCACCGAACTCGCAGGTCGCGCTCGCCAGAACGGGCGACAGATCGAGCAGATTGGCCTTGCGGTTGCCCGGTACCTCAATCTGGCGCAGGCACTCGGGATGGCCGACCATCTCGTCGATGGTGCGGAAGCCCAGGCTCGCCATGATCTCGCGCAGCTGCTCGGCCACAAAGAGCATAAAGTGCTCAACGTGCTCGGGCTTACCGCGGAAGCCGTGACGCAGGCGGCAGTTTTGCGTCGCGATGCCGGCCGGGCAGGTATCCTGCTGGCAGTCACGCTGCATGAGGCAACCCATGGAGATGAGCGGCATGGTCGCAAAGCCAAACTCCTCGGCACCCAGCAGGCAGGCGACGGCGACGTCGGTGCCGTCCATGAGCTTGCCGTCGGCCTCGAGCACCACGCGGGAGCGCAGGCCGTTTTGCAGTAACGTCTGCTGAGCCTCGGCAAGGCCGAGCTCCAGCGGCAGGCCGGCGTGCCAAATGGAATCGCGCGCCGCGGCACCCGAGCCGCCGTTATGGCCGCTGATCAAAATCTTGTCGGCGGCACCCTTGGCCACACCGGTTGCGATAGTGCCGACGCCGGCCTCGCTGACCAGCTTGACCGACACACGTGCGCCGGGGTTAGCGTTCTTAAGGTCGAAGATCAGCTCTGCCAGGTCCTCGATGGAGTAGATGTCGTGGTGCGGCGGAGGCGAAATCAGGCCGATGCCGGGCGTGGACTGACGGACCTCGGCGATCCAGGGGTAGACCTTCTTGCCGGGCAGGTGGCCACCCTCGCCGGGCTTGGCGCCCTGAGCCATCTTGATCTGAATCTCGAAGGCGCTGCACAGGTAGCGGCTCGTCACGCCAAAGCGTGCGCTTGCCACCTGCTTGATGGCGGAGTTCTTGGAGTCGCCGTTAGCCAGCGGGGTCTCGCGACGCGGGTCCTCGCCGCCCTCGCCGGAGTTGGAACGGCCGTGCAGGCGGTTCATGGCGATGGCCATGCACTCGTGTGCCTCTTTGCTGATGGAGCCATACGACATGGCACCGGTGTTAAAGCGGCGGACAATGTTGAGCGCAGGCTCGACCTCGTCGAGTGCCACCGGGGTGCGGCCGCTGGCATCAAAGTCCAGCAGGTCGCGCAGGCGCACGGCACGGCCGGTGCGGTGCAGGCGGGCGCTGTACTCCTTAAAGGTGTCGTAGCTGTCCTCGCGGCAGGCGGTCTGCAGCAAGTAGACAGTCTGCGGATCGATAAGGTGATCCTCGCCGCCGAGCGGGCGCCACTTGGTCAGACCCAGCGTGGGTAGCTGATCGGGAGCCGGGCTCTTAAGGATGGCGAGCGCGGCGTCGTAGCGCTCGTTTTGCTCGCGCTCGACGTCCTCGACACCCATACCGCCCACACGGCTCACCGTGCCGGCGAAGTACGCGTTGACGAACTCCGGCGTAAAGCCCACGGCCTCGAAGATCTGCGCCGAATGGTAGCTCTGCACCGTGGAGATGCCCATCTTGGACATGATGGAGACGATGCCGGCGGCCGCAGCCTTGTTGTAGTTAGCGATGCCCTGCTCGGCCGTCACGTCCAGGTCGCCGTGTGCCGCCAGATCGCGGATGCACGCATGTGCGTTGTACGGATAGACGCCGCTCGCGGAGTAGCCCACCAGCGCCGCAAAGTCGTGCGGGGACACGGCGTCGCCGCACTCCACCACGATGTCGGCAAAGGTGCGCACGCCGGCGCGGATCAGGTGGTTGTGCACGCAGCCCACGGCGAGCAGCGACGGCACGGGCACCTCGCCCGCAGCGGCACGATCGCTCAACACCACGATGTTCACGCCGTCGCGGACCGCAGCCTCAACGTCCTCTGCAAGCTGCTTGAGCGCAGCCTGCAGCGAGCCCTCGCCGGCATCGCGGCGGTAGACAGCACGGAAACGGCGGGTCTTAAAGCCCACGCGGTCGATGGCGCAGATGCGGTCGAACTCCTCCTCGTTGAGCAACGGGCGCTCCAAGCGCACCAGCTGGCAGGCCGTGCGGGAATCCTCGAGCAGGTTGCCGTGGTTGCCCAGGTAGAGCGTGGTCGAGGTGACCATGTGCTCGCGCAGGGCATCAATCGGCGGATTCGTGACCTGGGCGAACAGCTGATAGAAGTAGTCAAAGAACGAGCGCGTTTTCTTGGACAGACAGGCCAGCGGCGCATCGATGCCCATCGAGGCGAGCGGGGCCTTGCCCTGCTGGGCCATGGGACGCACGACCTCGTCAACGTCGTCCCAGTGGTAACCGAGCTTGGCCATGCGCACGGCGGCGGGCACCTCGGCGTCCTCGGCGGGCGTTGCCGAGGCGGGCTTGTCGAGCGCGTCTACGGTCAGCGTCTCCTCGGCAATCCAGTCGCGGTAGGGCTTTTCCTTGGCGTAACGGGCACGCAGCTCGTCGTTGTAGATCACACGGCCGCGGGCAAAGTCGACCTCGAGCATCTGACCCGGTCCCAGACAGCCGCTCGTCAGGATGTTCTCGGGGCTCACCTCGATGGTGCCCACCTCGCTCGCCAGCATAAAGCGACCGTCGCGCGTCACGTAGTAGCGAGCCGGGCGCAGGCCGTTACGGTCGAGGGCGGCACCCAGCGTGCGACCGTCGGTAAAGGCGATGGCCGCCGGGCCATCCCACGGCTCCATGAGCATGGACTGGTAAGCGTCGTAGGCGCGGCGCTCCTCACTCAGGCTGTCGTTGTGGTCCCACGGCTCGGGCAGCAGCATGGATGCGGCACGCGTGAGCGGACGACCGTTCATGACCAAAAACTCGAGCACGTTATCCAGAATCGCGGAGTCGGAACCCTCGCGGTTGATGATGGGCATCACGCGCTCAAGATCGTGCTGCAGCACGGGGCTGTACAGGTTGGGCTCGCGGGCACGAATCCAGTTGACGTTGCCCTTGAGGGTATTGATCTCGCCGTTGTGGATGATAAAACGGTTGGGATGTGCGCGCTCCCAGCTGGGTGTGGTGTTGGTGGAGTAGCGCGAGTGGACGAGCGCCACGGCCGTTTTGACGGCGGCGTCGTTGAGGTCAATGAAGAAGCGGCGCATCTGCGTGGCGACCAGCATGCCCTTGTACACGATGGTGCGCGAGCTCATGGAGCAGACGTAGAAAATCTTGTCGCGCAGGGCAAACTCGGCGTCGGCCTTCTTCTCGATGGTGCGGCGGCACACGTACAGGCGGCGCTCGAATGCGTCGCCGGCCGGCGTGTCGTCCGGACGGCCCAGGAAGGCCTGCAGGATGGTAGGCATGCAGGCGCGGGCAGTCTCGCCCAGGTCGTGCGGGTCGACCGGCACCTCGCGCCAAAAGAGCAGCGGCACGCCGGCCTCGGCGCAGCCCTCCTCAAACACGCGGCGGGCATCCTCTACGCCCTTGTCGTCCTGCGGGAAGAACAGCATGGCCACGCCATAGTCGCCCTCTGCCGGCAGAATCTGGCCGCACTTCTGAGCCTCTTTACGGAAAAAGTGATGCGGAACCTGAAACAGGATACCGGCACCGTCGCCGGTATTCTTCTCGAGTCCCGTGCCGCCGCGGTGCTCCAAGTTAACCAGAATGGACAGTGCGTCGTCCAGGATCTGGTGATGGCGCTCGCCGTTGATATCGGCAAGCGCGCCGATGCCACATGCATCGTGGTCGAATTCGGGGCGATAAAGGCCCTGCTGCTGAGCGAAATCTGCCTGCATCGCGATCCTCACCTAGATATTTAGACAGTCAGTTGAATAGGCATACTAGGAGCATCGCCGGCCCGTTGTGTTTCCCACCCGTTTCGAAACAATCGCGTAACGCACACCCTACGAGTGGGTGCCGCCGACCTCAAGGGCAACAACAAGGGCCCCAAGTTCGGTCTGCAAGCTCACCGCTTCAAACATCTCAATCTGTAACAGGAAGACCCAATTTCGACGCCCAGATGTTACAGATTGAGATTTTCTGCAGGACGGTTTTGGTTTGTCTCGATCTGTAACACGAAGGGCCGGTTTTGGCGGCCAGCTGTTACAGATCGAGATTTTCTGCAGGACCATTTCTTCCCGTCTCGATCTGTAACACCTAGACCCAATTTCCATCCCTAGTTGTTACAGATCAAGACATTTCGGCAACCCCCTTTCACCACCCTATTCAAATACAACAATTTTGTTAGTCTTGGTTAACTTTTGAGTCTAAAACGGGTATCCTTTGCGGCGTCAAGCAAACGGCACGCGCACCGTGCCAGATCAAGGAGGCCCCTATGGCGCACCAAGCAGACCAACAGACGATGCAACTCGTCCTTATCCGGCACGGAGAATCCGAGTGGAACAAACTCAACCTGTTTACCGGCTGGACCGATGTCGAGCTCACCGACACGGGCCGCGAAGAGGCGGCGGCAGGCGGACGCGCCCTCAAAGAAGCCGGTTTCGACTTTGACGTCTGCTACACCTCGCGCCTCAAGCGCGCAATCCACACCCTCAACATCGTGCTCGGCCAGATGGATCGCGAGTGGTTGCCCATCATCAAATCCTGGAAGCTCAACGAGCGCCACTACGGCGCGCTGCAGGGTCTCAACAAGGCCGATGCCGCGGCGGAGCACGGCGACGAGCAGGTGCTCATCTGGCGCCGTTCCTTCGATGTCTGCCCGCCGGCACTCGAGCCGGACGACGAGCGCGACCCCCATACCCAGGAGCAATACCGCGATGTCGCGCCCGATCAGCTGCCCTATACCGAGTGCCTCAAGGACACGATCGCCCGCGTCTGGCCTTATTTCGAAGACGAGATTCGCCCCCAGATGCTCGCCGGCAAGCGCGTGCTCATCGCCGCACACGGCAACTCCCTACGCTCACTCGTCATGAAGTTCGAGCACCTCACGCCCGAGGAGATCCTCAAGGTCAACATCCCCACCGGCGTGCCGCTCGTCTACACCTTCGACACCGATTTCAACGTCCTCGACAAGCGCTACATCGGCGACCCGGCGACCATCGCCGCCAAGATCGACGCCGTGGCCAATCAGGGCAAAGCGCACAAGTAGCCCCAACCCAAATCCGACGCGTGGCGCCGCACGACCCAGATGCGACGCCACGCCGCCCATACACAGGAGCGCACCATGCTCAACCATCTCAAACAACACTTTGGCTCCCGACGCACTGGTGGTCACGGAGGCCTAGACATTGCGCGGCATATCGGCCCCGGGCTGCTCGTGACCGTCGGCTTTATCGACCCGGGCAACTGGGCCTCCAATATGGCCGCGGGCTCGCAGTTTGGCTACGCGCTGCTGTGGATCGTCACGCTGTCCACGATTATGCTCATTGTGCTGCAGCACAACGCGGCACACCTGGGTATCGCCACGGGCGCCTGTCTTGCCGAGGCCACGACACGTTACCTCCCCCGCTTCGTTGGGCGCGCGGTGCTCGGCAGTGCCTATCTCGCGACCATCGCCACCGCCATGGCCGAAGTCCTGGGCGGTGCAATCGCGCTCCAGATGCTCTTTGGGCTGCCCGTGCGCGCGGGCTGTGTCATCGTGGCGGCAGCATCGATGGCGATGCTCATGACGAGCTCCTACAAGCGCGCCGAGCGATGGATCATCGCCTTCGTAGGCGTGGTAGGGCTCTCGTTTTTGGCCGAGCTTGCGCTGGTCCAGGTCGACTGGCCGCAAGCCGCCGCAAGCTGGATCACGCCCGGTATGCCCACCGGCTCGGCCGCAATTATCGTAAGTGTCCTAGGCGCGGTCGTTATGCCCCACAACCTCTTCCTGCACTCCGAGGTCATCCAATCCATGCACTTCGAAGGCCAAGGCGAGAAAGTTATCGAAGAGCGTCTACGCTACGAGCTCTTCGACACGCTCTTTTCGATGGGCGTGGGCTGGGCAATCAACTCGGCCATGGTCATCCTGGCCGCAACGACCTTCTTTGCGCACGGCATTGTCGTAGACGACCTCGCCGTCGCAGCGGCCACGCTCTCCCCCATCTTAGGCCCGGCGAGCTCGACCATCTTTGCGGTAGCGCTGCTGTTCGCGGGACTATCGAGCAGCGTGACAGCGGGCATGGCGGCGGGAACCATCACCGCGGGCATGTTCGACGAGGAATACGACATCCACGACCGACACTCATCGATCGGCGTTGCGACCTGTTTCGTAGGCGCAGTGGCGGCGTGCCTAGTCGTCCCGAATCCTTTTGAAGGTCTCATCTGGAGTCAGGCGCTGCTGTCGCTTCAGCTGCCGATTACGGTCTTTGTGCTCATACGACTCACCAGTTCGCCCCGCGTCATGGGCAAATACGCCAACTCGCGCCCGCTCAACGCGCTGCTCGTAGGGATCGGTGCCATCGTAACGGTTCTCGACATCGTGCTGCTAACGGGGATGTGATTGGGATGGTGTGACTGTCCAGATATAACGTCTCAATCTGTAACACGTAAGGCCGTTTTAAACCGTCAGATTAATCAAAAGGGCCCCGGCCGAGAATTCGACCGGGGCCCTTGGACAGAGCTCTGTATAGCTAATCGCCGTGTGTCTACGAGTTACTCCTCGACGAGCTCAAACTCATCGGGGCCGACGCCGCAGACCGGACATACGTAATCCTCGGGCAGCTCGGGCGTGTCGACCTCAACCTCGTAACCGCAAACGGTGCACACGAACTTATACGTCTTCTTCTCCTCAGCCATGATGTTCTCCTCTCGAACGTGACTGCTGGTGTACTTGCTTATTAGTATATATTCTCAATAATATAATGCAAGTATTTTTAGAGCATTTCTAGCCTTGATACGACGAGGCTTTGGGCGGTGTCTTGCCCTTTAGCACCTTGTGATAGTAGTCGTATGTCAGCGGCGTCTCGTCGCTCAGGCGCTCGGCATCCTCGACCTCGCCAATAAACAGCAGATGCGTGCCCACATCCACAGTGTCGATCAAACGGCAGCTAAACAGGGCCGCCGCGTGCTCGGGCACATAGGGCATGCCCAGCGCGGTCTCGCGGGTCTCGTATTTGGCAAACTTGTCATAATCGCTGCTGGTGCGGAACCCAAAGTTACCGATGTAGAGCATGTCGGCGGTCTGATCGATCACGGTCAGCGCAAAGGCCTTGGCAGATGCAATAACGCCAGACGTGACATTGTCCTTGTTCACAGCAACCGAAATACGCGGCGGCATGGACGTCACCTGCACCGCTGTGTTGATAACGCAGCCGGCACGCAGCCCGTCGGCCGCGGCACTCACCACATACAGGCCGCTCGGCATCGTAAAGAACGCAGTTTTGTCCATAACGATCACTCCCCTAACCCGGGTTGGAACCTCATGGATGTATGTACCCACAAAAAAGGCGGCACCCATAACGGACGCCGCCTTTGAGACATATGTGCCAGAACAGTAAGAAAGATGAGACGTGTCCCACCAATCCACCTGCTAGAAACCTAGCGGTTGCGCTCCTTAAGGGCGCGGTCGATCTCGCGCTGAACGTCGCGCTTGGCCATGTCCTCGCGCTTGTCGTAGAGCTTCTTGCCGCGACCCAGACCCAGCAGCAGCTTTACGCGGCCGTCGGTATTAAAGTAGAGTTCCAACGGAACCAGCGCATAACCACGGTTGCGAAGTTTGCCGTCAAGAAAGTCAATCTCCTTGCGGTGCAGCAGCAGACGACGCCGACGGTCGGGATCGCGATTCCACACGCCTCCATGGCTATAAGGGTGGATATGCAGGCCGACGAGCCAGCACTCCCCGCCGCGGATCAGCGCGAAGGTATCGGTAATCTGGCACGCGCGCTCGCGAATCGACTTGACCTCGGTGCCGCTCAGCTCAATACCGCACTCAAACGTCTCATCGATAAAGTACTCGTGATGCGCCGAGCGATTCTTGGAAATGAGCTTGCGTTCACGCTTACTGGGCATCGCCGGCCTCCTTGGCGCCATCGGAACCCTTGCCCGTAGCTTCGCGCTTAGCCTTGCGCTCGGCGTTGAGCTCGGCGTCGCTCTCGCGCACCAGTTTGATAATCGCCGCGCAGGCCTCCTCGCCCACCAAGTCGCGAGCACGTACCGTCAGGCGCGTCGCCTCCTGCTTGTCGCCGTCACTCGCAGCATCGGTCGCGCACATAATCAGGCAGATGGCAATCTCGGCCGAAGGCGAGGTCGGCACGCCTTGCAGGGCCAGTTCACCCATCACGTGGTCGTCGCTCTCATCCGCGGCATCCGGATAGGTGGTATGGATCTTGTTGAGCAGGCGCGTCGTATGCGCATCGTTGGGCGCCAGGCGCAGCGCCAGACGCGCGCAGCCAACGGCAGCCGAAATGTTCTCGGTCTCGGGCTCCAAGAAGTACTGACCTAGATTGGCGTAAGCGCGGGCGGCGCACTTGCCATCGCTTGCACGCTCCAGCACCGAGAACGAGAGCGATGCCCATTCCTGCTTGTCCTCGAGAGCGCGGAACAGCTCGGCCAAATCCAAGCGATAGTTGCAGTTCATGGGGTCCCAACGCACAGCCTGCATCAGGGCATTACGAGCGCTCACATAATCCTGCTGGCGAATGTAGGCAAACGCCATATCAGAGTACAGGCGGTCAAACGGCACCTCGACCTGCACGAGCTCGCGCGGATCCTTCTCCACGCGGCGATAGGCCAAGCGCTCAAACTTGCTATCAAAGCTAAAGTATTGGCGCTTCTCCTCCGTCTTGCACTCAGCGTCGATATACTCCTCGGCGAGCTCCACCAGGCGCTCCAGCAGCGGCGTCGCCGTAGCCAGGTCGCCCTGCGCCAGATAGTTCTCGGCATACGTGATGTCTTGCAAGCTGATGGGCAGGTCCATGACAACTCCTCGGTCCAGGCGGCAGACTCAACGCGCCTTAAACATCGGTCAATACACAAAACCCGGGTCTCTTGCGAGGCCCGGGCGTTCAATTTTGGTAGCCCGTACCAGATTCGAACTGGTGATCTCCGCCTTGAGAGGGCGGCGTCCTAAACCGCTAGACGAACGGGCCATATGTAGCAAATGCAATGGCTGGGATGGAGGGAGTCGAACCCCCATTGACGGAACCAGAATCCGCTGTCCTGCCATTAGACGACATCCCAATGACTGCATCGCTGCGCTCGGCTGTGCCTTTGCGCAAGAAAGAAATATACGGGAAGTCCCGCCGTGACGCAAGCCCTAATTTTGACTTTTTTGAAATTCAGTCAAATACGGCCAACACGTGAAGGACCTGTGAAGCACCAGCGACACGTACGGCGCCAAAGCCCGTAAAACATCCCACATCTACCGCTGGTAGATTACAACAATGCAGCACTCACGGCTGATGGCACAATCGAACCGTCATCATTGCACGGATATCGAGGCACCATGGACGAAGAGCTTGATTACCTATGGGAGACCCTGGGCCTCGAGATCACTGCTGACCTTTGGCCCGAACGGGACAAAATCCATCCCACACTGCGCCCCGCCATCACGGTGATGCAGGCAAAATACCGCCGTGCATCCTTTTTGATCATGCGGGTGTCATGGCACGCGGGTCTCCCCGACCTTAAGCGAATCCAGGCAAGCCTCGTCGAGCTGTCCGGTATGCCGACCGTCATATCCGAGGCGCACCTGGAGCAGCGCCAGCGCGAGCGACTGCAACAGCAGCGGATTCCCTTTATCTGCCCCGGCGTTCAGGCATATCTGCCCTTTATGGACGAGGAGTACTGGAGCGGCAAGCCCAACAAGCACGTAAAGGTCTACGATCCGCACGAATGGGCACAGCTCGAGGATTGAGCCGAGCGAGCCCGCCGATGGAAAACACGTCCCGCCCTGAGCACTCAAAACGGGTCGCACTTTCCGCAGTTGCTACAGCAACGCCTCGGCCCAAGCCGCTTCCCTAAAGCCAGGAATCGCAAAGTCGTCGCCCACCAGCAGCGGACGCTTGACCAGCATGCCGTCGGTCGCCAGCAGCTCGTAGCACTCCCGATCCGTCATGCCCGCTTCCAAACGCGCCTTCAGGCCCAGCTCTCGATATTTCATGCCCGACGAATTAAAGAAGCGCCGCACCGGCAGCCCCGAACGAGCAATCCAGGTCGCAAGCTCATCAGCCGCGGGATTGTCCAAAACGATATCGCGGTCGATATACTCTACCCCATGTTCGTCCAGCCATGCCTTGGCCTTCTTACAGGTCGAGCACTTGGGATATTCAACAAACAATACCGCCATGGGATTTCCTTTCTTAGAGAAAACAGGTGTATGGAAAACTGCACATCGACGACCGCTCGCGATTGCAGCCGTTATTGTAGTCAATGTCGAAGCATAGGCAGTCGCGATGTCTCGTCTTAAGGCTAGCGCCTCGCATGGGCGCCGATCGGCCGAGTCGCATGGCGCACCAACGCCGCTGCCAGCAATACCAACAGCATGGCGGTGATATAGCCCGCAGCATCGAATCCTAAATCGATAACGTCGAAATGCCTGCCGGGAACAAAGATCTTATGTACCTGATCGCCAACGGAGCAGGCGGCGCAAAAGAGCAATACGGGCACGCAACGGGAGCACACGCTCCACGGACGCCTGGAAAAGCAAGCCACGATCACCGAGGCGAACAATCCGACGAAGAAAAACTCTACGGTATGGGCAACGCGACGGACGTTCGTGCCCACCCACATGCGAATGGAAGCAAGTCGGCCAGACCGGACATTCGAAGCAGCCGAATCGGTGCCCCCGGTCATTCCGTTCTCCGCCTGAGCTTCACCCGTGGCATCGACAGCCTGAACGCCCGTGGCCTGACCCTCCACCACACGCGCGGTGGACTCGCTCAGCAACGACGTCTCCACCGCATTTTGCTCCGTCAGCACCCAGATACCCGCCAGCGTTGCAGCGAACAGAATGATCGCGGTCCATCCGATTATTTGTTTTATGCGCGCCAAGGGCCAACCTCCTTTTTTTGAATATCAGCGAGTGTAGCCCCAAATGACATCGTCACCGTATCAAAATTTGAATCGCAACAGGAAGCGACAAAGCGACGCAAACCCCTACCCCGCCTCGCGCATCCAGCGATCGAACGTCCCCACGCACACGCCCAAGCACTTTGCTGCCTGGCTGCGGGTAATATCGCCCGCCTCATAGCTATCGCGCACCAGCTCAAACTGAGGAGGGCACGGCTTGCGAGGTCGACCGAAACGGACCCCTCGCGCCCGCGCCGCTGCAATTCCCTCCGCCTGGCGCCGATGGATATTCTCGCGCTCCACCTGTGCCACGTAACTCAGCAGTTGCAGCACAATATCGGCAATCAGGGTGTTGGTCACATCCGGCGCGCCGCTGGCCCTGACGCGCGTGTCAAGCAATGGCATATCCAACACCACAATGGCAACCCCGAGCTCCTTGGTAATGCGTCGCCATTCCTCAAGAATCTCGGAGTAATTACGACCAAGTCGGTCGATAGAAAGCACCACCAGCACGTCCCCGTCTCCCAGGACGTGTAACAGCTCGCGATAACGCGGTCGATCGAAGTCCTTGCCGCTCGCATGGTCGGCATAAATATTCGCTGAGCCCACGCCATAGGCGCCCAGCGCATCCAGCTGCCGATTAAGGTTCTGATCGCGCGAACTCACCCGCGCATAACCGTACACCGTCGCCATCTCATCCCCGCTTTCTTGTAAACCTGCCAAAAAGGGACAGGTTTATTTTGGTAGGTTTTACCTCTCAAATAGCAGGTAAGCGGGCGGCCGAACAGACGGCAAGGTAGCCACGATTCAAATGCGAAGGGCGGTCCCGAAAGGCCGCCCTCCGCTCCCCCACCATGAGTCGGGATTTGGCTAATGGATAAGCTTAAAGTCCAAGTGCCCACGCGTGGTATTGACGCGCGAGACCTCGACAATCACGCGCTGCCCCAGCTCGTAACGAGTCCCCGTGTCGGCGCCCGTCAGCGTAAGCGCGTCCTCGTCGAACTCGAACCACTCGTTGCCCAGGCTCTTGATCGAAATCAAGCCTTCGACCTGCGTTAGATCCAAGCGCACAAAGAGGCCCATGCTGCTAACCCACGAGACGGTTCCGGCATAGCGCTCGCCCAGACGGTCCTCATAGTACTGGGCAATCTTGATCTTTTGCGTCGCATGGCTGGCGGCATCTGCCGCGCGCTCGGCATCGCTGCATGCGCGGCAGATCTGCGGCAGAATGCGCGGCAGCGACTCGCGCCCCTTGCCGATCAGCCGCGGCGTACGGACCAAGGCGTCCTTGCCGCCGAGCCGCTCGTAGGCCAACTGCAGTTTGAGCACGCGGTGCACCACCAGATCGGGGTAGCGACGGATGGGACTCGTAAAGTGACAGTAGCACGGCGCGGCGAGCGCAAAGTGGCCCTCGTTGCGCGGCTTGTACAGCGCGCGCTGCATGCTGCGCAGAAGCAGCATGTTGACGAGCGGTGCGTTGGCCGTACCGGCGGCAGCATCGACTGCAGCCTGCAGCTCATCGGGGCTCCCCAGGGCAATACCGGCAGCACGGCGATCGTCGATGATGCCTAGCTGCGCCAGCGCAACGGCGGCACCGTGCAGGCTATCGGGGCTCGGATCCTCATGCACGCGATAGCAGGCCTCGATATCACGGTCCGCCAGCCACTCTGCAACGCACTCGTTGGCGAGCAGCATGGCTTCCTCGATAAGCGACGTGGCACACGAACGCTCACGCGCCACAATCTGCACGGGCACTCCGTCCTCATCCAATAGAGCGCGAATCTCGGCCGTGTCAAAATCGACTGAGCCTCGGGCGCGACGAATACGACGGCGAAGTTCGGCGAGCTCGTTGGCGGCGACAAGGAAATCGCCGAGGTCGACGTTGTAGCCGCGGGCGGCCTCCTCGCACACAAGACCGCGCTCAAGCGCTTCCTCGCGCAAGGCCTCAGCAGCCTCAACATCCTCAGCCGCGCCCTCCAGCACCGAATACTCAACCGCACCGGCACGCACCAGCAGCGCCTCGGCGCCGTCATAGTCCATACGCACACGCGAGCGAATCACGCTGGGGTACGGATCGTAATGCCGCACGCGACCCTGCTCATCGAGCTCGATATCGACGGTAAACGCAAGACGGTCCTCGTCAGGGCGAAGCGAGCACAGGTCACAGGACAGGCGTTCGGGCAGCATGGGAAGCACGCGATCGGCCAGATACACCGATGTCGTGCGATGGCGAGCCTCAAGATCGATATGCCCGTCCCAAGCCACATAGTGTGAAACGTCGGCGATATGCACACCCAGCTTATAGCCGCCCTCGGGCGTGCGCTCCAGCGAAATGGCATCGTCAAAGTCGCGCGCATCGACCGGGTCGATCGTGATGACAAAGCGGTCGCGCAGATCGCGGCGGAGCGGGTCCTTAAGCGCCGCGGACACATCGAGCGAAAGCCCCTCGGCCTCGTCTAGCGCGGCCTCGGGATAGCTATCGGTATAGCCGTAGCGCGCCATCACATATTGAACGCCCAAATCGGGCGCGTCATCTCCGCCAATGCGGCGTTCGATCGTCACGGTGCCCGATTCCAGGCGCGTCGGGTAGGTCAAAATGCGCGCGACAACAGCATCACCCGGGTGGACGCCCAGGCGATCCGCCGAGGTATCCTCGGGCAGAATGAAGAAGTCGGCCTTCAGGCGCGAATCGAGCGGCTCGATCACAC
>CABUZK010000006.1 GCA_902496115.1 uncultured Collinsella sp.
CATGAGCAGCTAAAAGAGCCCCGTCCCAAATGAGCTACCTAAGCGGTGTTCGCTCATTCTGTAAGCACCGGATTTCGCAAGCGCCGCGGGGACAAACCGTGAGAAACTATTTAGCGTTTATGGAACGTATACGATGGGAGCGATGCCTTGGATAAGAACGAGCTGCAAAAGCGTATGGAACAGGCCATCCGCCTGACGGCACCTGGTCAGCCGATCCGCACCGCCCTCGACATGATCATCGCCGGTCACCTGGGCGCCCTTATCTGCGTCGGCGACACCGAAAACGTGCTCGCTGCCGGTAACGACGGCTTCCCGCTCAACATTTCGTTCACCTCGAACCGTCTGTTCGAGCTCTCCAAGATGGACGGTGCCATCGTCATCGACGGTGACCTCACCCAGATCCTGCGCGCCAACTTCCACCTCAATCCCGATCCCTCGCTTGCCACGAGCGAGACGGGTATGCGTCACCGCACCGCCGCTCGCATGTCGGTGCTCACGGATGCCATCGTGATCTCGGTCTCGGCCCGTCGTGCCGTTGTCAACGTGTACGTTCACGGCAAGAGCTACGAGATCCAGCCCGTTACCACCATCATGAGCTCGGTCAACCAACTCGTCGCCACGCTCCAGACCACCCGTCAGTCGCTCGATCGCTCCCTGCTGCGTCTGACGGCCCTCGAGCTCGATGACTACGTTACGCTCGCTGACATCACCGGCATTTTCTCGAGTTTCGAGATCATGCAGCAGGCAAAGACCGAGCTTAAGGATTGCATTGTCAAGCTGGGCAACCAGGGCAAGCTCGTGCAGATGCAGCTCGAGCAGCTCGCCGGCTCCAGTATGGATACCGAGTATGACCTGATGATCCGCGACTACGCGAGTGACTCCTCCGAGGCAAACGCCGAGAAAATTCGCGCTGAGCTTGCCCGTATGACGCCCAAGGACTTGTCCGACCCGCAGCATGTGGCGGCGGTTCTGGGCTACGACGACCTGGATGAGGACTCTGTCATGACGCCGCTGGGCCTGCGCACGCTTTCGCGCGTGTCCGTCGTGCGCGACGGCGTGGCCGAGAAGATTGTCGACGAGTACGGCTCGCTGCAGGAACTCATGGACGACATCAGCGAGGACCCGGAGCGCCTGGGCGACTTTGGCGTCAACAACCCTGCCATTCTTGCGGACTCGCTGTACCGCATGAAGGGCACCAAACAGGGGAACGCATAATGGCGCCCGTATGCGCCGTGGTCGTTGCCGGCGGCAGCGGCCAGCGCTTTGGAAATCCCGGCGGCAAGCAGCTCGTTAACGTGGCGGGCCGTCCGCTTATGAGCTGGTCCATCCGTGCGTTCGATCGCAGTGACAAGGTCGGCCACATCGTGGTGGTGTGTCCTGTCGAGCGCCGTGCCGAGATGCGCCGCCTGGCCATCGACCCGTTTGGCTATGACACGCCCATCAGCTTTGCCGATGCCGGCGATACCCGTCAGGATTCCACCCGAGCCGGCGTGCATGCGGTACCGGCAGGCTTTGAATACGTCGCCATTCACGACGGCGCTCGTCCGCTCATTACGACCGAGGCCATCGATCACGCTATCGATGTGCTCGTGAGCGACCGCGCCCTCGACGGTGTCGTGTGCGGTCAGCCCGCAATCGACACGCTCAAGATCGTCGATGGCGATAACATCGTCGAGACGCCGCCGCGCGAACTCTATTGGGCCGCACAGACGCCGCAGATCTTTAGCGTCGACGCCATGAAGCGCGCCCACACCGCAGCTATCGCCGAGGGCTTTATCGGGACCGATGATTCTTCGCTGGTCG
The DNA here is from genome assembly GCA_902496115.1 of uncultured Collinsella sp. Lineage (GTDB taxonomy): Bacteria > Actinomycetota > Coriobacteriia > Coriobacteriales > Coriobacteriaceae > Collinsella. The sequence continues at coordinate 1,804 of CABUZK010000006.1, forward strand.
AGCGCATGGGAGGACGCGTTCGCTGCGTCCAGAGCCCACGCGATAACCTTAAGGTGACGGTACCCGAGGACTTGCGTCCCGTAACCGCGATTCTGCTCGGCCGCATGGCCGAGGGAGAGGACCTTCCCCATGTTCAGTAACCTGCGCATTGGCCACGGCTACGACGTCCACCGTTTGGTGGAGGGGCGTCGATGTATTATCGGCGGGGTCGACATTCCCTACGAGCGCGGCCTGCTGGGCCACTCGGATGCCGATGTGCTCGCGCACGCCTTGGCCGACGCCATTCTGGGCGCCTGCCGCGGGGGAGACATCGGCAAACTGTTCCCCGACATCGATCCTGCCTACGAGGGTGCCGACTCGATGGTGCTGCTTGCCCGTGTGATGGACTATGCGCGCGAGCTGGGCTTTGAGTTTGTCGATGCCGATTGCACCATTGCCTGCCAGCAACCCAAGATCACCCCGCACCGCGATGCCATGCGCGCCAACCTTGCCCATGCTCTGGGCGTTGACGTCGAAAACGTGGGCGTTGCCGCCACTACGACCGAAAAGCTCGGTTGGGAAGGCCAAGGCGAGGGAATTGGCGCCTGGGCCGTCTGCCTGCTACAGAAAACCGCTAAGGAGTAACGAATGCGTATCTACAACAGCGCTACCCATAAAAAGGAAGAGTTCCAGCCCATCGAGTCCGGCAAGGTCCGCATGTATGTGTGCGGCCCCACGGTCTACGACAACATCCACATCGGCAATGCCCGCACGTTCATCAGCTTTGACGTGATCCGCCGTTGGCTCATCGCGAGCGGCTACGAGGTCACGTTCGCACAGAACCTCACCGATGTCGATGACAAGATCATCAAGCGCGCCAACGAGCAGGGCCGTACGGCTGCCGAGGTCGCGACGGAGTTCTCCGACAAGTTCATCGGCGTCATGCGCGCCGCCAACGTGCTCGATCCCGACGTGCGCCCCCGCGCCACCAAGGAGATCGGCCCCATGATCGCCATGATCAAGACGCTTATCGAGCAGGGCCACGCTTACGCAGCCGATAACGGCGATGTGTACTTTGCCGTGCGCAGCGATCCCAACTACGGCCAGGTCTCGGGCCGCAACATCGACGACCTTATGGTGGGCGCGCGCATCGAGGAGAACGAGGACAAGAACGACCCGCTCGACTTTGCCCTGTGGAAGGCCGCCAAGCCCGGCGAGCCCAGCTGGCCGAGCCCCTGGGGCGAGGGCCGTCCCGGTTGGCACACCGAGTGCGCCGCCATGGTGCACCGCTATCTGGGCACCCCGATCGACATTCACGGCGGTGGCTCCGACCTTGCCTTCCCGCATCACGAGAACGAGTGCGCCCAGGCCACCTGCGCCTGGCACCAGGGCTTCTCCAACACCTGGATGCACACGGGCATGCTGCTGGTTGACGGCGAGAAGATGTCCAAGTCGCTCGGTAACTTCTTTACGCTGGCCGAGGTGCTCGAGCAGCACTCTGCCGCGGCTCTGCGCTTGCTGATGCTGCAGACGAGCTATCGCTCGCCGCTCGACTTCTCTTGGGAGCGCCTGGAGGGTGCCGAGAACTCGCTCACGCGTATCGCCGGCACGGTCGAGAACCTGCGCTGGGCTGCAAGCCACGCGACGGCCGACGCCGATGAGGCTGCCGCCGAGGCGTTTGTCGCCAAGGCCGCCGAGACTCGTACTGCCTTTAAGGAGTGCATGGACGACGACTTTAACACCGCCGGTGCCATGGGTGCCGTCTTTGGCTTTGTGACCGAGTGCAACCAGTACCTGGAGCAGGCAGGCGACGCTGCCGACAAGGCCGCCGCGCTTGCCGCTGCCGATACCCTGGCCGAGTTGCTCGATACGTTTGGCGTTGAGCTTCCCGAGCCCAAGGTCGAGCTGCCGCTGGGCCTGCTGGGCGTTGCCGCCGGTCTGGTTGCCTACACGGGTGACGATGTGGACGAGGCCGCTGCCAAGATTCTCGAGGCTCGCGCCGAGGCCCGCGCCGCCAAGAACTGGGATCTGGCCGATGCCATCCGCGACCAGCTCAAGGACCTGGGCCTGACGATCGAGGATACTGCCGCGGGCACTCGTATTAAGACTCTCTAGTATTTGTCGACCGTTCGAGGTGCGGCAGATTGCCTTGAAAGAGGAGGGCATAGACCTGGTGGTCATGCCCGACGATTGAAAGGCAAGGTGCCGTGGCTCGAACGGTCGATTCTTGTTTGTTATCTATTTAAGGAGGTCGCTTTATGGCCGACAATCGCAAGCGCGCGTCTCGTGGCGGCAAGCAGGCTGCTTCTGGCTTGCGTCCGATTCGCCGTAATGACCGCGCTGCCGCTCCCAAGGGTCAGCGCGATCGTACCCAGGCCGCACGTCCGCAGCGCGATCGCAACCGCGACGCTGTCCAGGCTCCCAAGGGCGAGTTTATCGAAGGCCGTCGTGCTGCCGCCGAGGCGCTGCGCACTGGTTTTCCCATCAAGTGCGCGCTCATTGCCGAGGGCGGGGAGCGCGATGCCGCCCTGTCGCGTCTGGTCGATGACCTCAACGCCGCGGGCGTCCGCATTAAGTATGTGCCGCGCGCGCAGCTCGACGCACTGTCGAGCCATGGCGCTCACCAGGGCATTGCGCTCGAGGTTGGCAACTTCCCCTATGCCGATGTCGCCGATATCCTCGACCGCGCGGGCGACGGTCCGGCACTTGTCGTGGTACTCGACCATGTGACCGACGACGGTAACTTTGGCGCTATCGTGCGCTCCGCCGAGGTCGTGGGCGCCGCGGGCGTCATCATCGCCAACAAGCGCGCCGCCGGCGTGACCGTGGGCAGCTACAAGACCTCAGCCGGTGCCGTCATGCACCTGCCCATCGCGCAGGTTCCCAATATCGCCCGTGCGCTCGATGACCTCAAGGCCGCCGGCTTTTGGGTGGGCGGTGCCTCCGAGCACGCCGAAGGCAGTTGCTGGGATGCTCCCTTCGAGGGTCGCGTGGCGCTCGTCATGGGGTCCGAGGGCGACGGCATCTCGCGCCTGGTGCTCGAGAAATGCGACTTTTTGACCAAGCTTCCCCAGCGCGGCATGACCGAGAGCCTCAATGTTGCCCAGGCGACCACGGCGCTGTGCTTTGAGTGGCTGCGCCGCAACGCCGGCGAGCTCATGGGGGAGGAGTAGCGCATGTCCAAAAAGAACCGTGCCAAGTCCAAAGCCAAGCGCTTTGGCGAAGGCTCGGCCAAGCCGATTGTCTCGGCCGCGACCTACGGCGTGGGCGGCAATGCGTTTGCACAGGCTATCGCCGACCCAGTCTCGACGGTGCACTCCAACAAGCCCGAGCTGCTGGTGGTCGACGGTTACAACGTGATCCACTGCACGCCGCGCTACGAAAAGCTCGTATACGACCATTCCGACGATCCGTATTCCAGCGACGTTCACGATATGGCGCGCACCGCCCTCATCAACGATGTCGCCGCGTTTGCCCAGGGCCGCTACGAGGCTGTGATTGTGTTTGACGGTGCGGGCAATATCTCCAGCGAGCGTCCCAACCTGCCGGCCCGCGGCGTGCGCATCGAGTTTTCGCCGACGGGCGTCTCTGCCGACACCGTGGTGCAGAAGCTCTGCATCGAGGCACGTGAGGAGGGCCGCGCGTGCTCCGTGGTATCGAGTGACGGTACAATTCAAGCCGTCGTTATGGGCAAGGGTGTCACGCGTATCTCGAGCCGCATGCTGGTGGACGAGATCAAGCAGATCGATAACGACGTTCACGAGGCAGAGGAAGCTCCGCAGATCAAGATGACCCTGGGTAGCCGCCTGAGCCCCGAGGCGCTGGCCAAGCTCAAGGCTCTGCGCGGGAGGTAGGGGAGTTGGCGGAGCGATGCTGTCTCGCTAACTCCATTCAGCGATGTCGATCATTCTTTCGAGGCGCCATGTTAGCGCCTCTTTTAGATAAGGCAGTCTTGCTGTAAGAGCGTCGTTTTTGGATAGGATTTCGATTGCCTCGTCAACGAAACCCTCGAGCTTGTCGTCGTCAAACCAGCTCATATCCTCAACAAGCAGCATTTGTTTCGCGGGGCTTGAATGAAACTGCGCGCTGGTAAAACTGTGCTCTCCTGCCTTAAGCTCCTCTAGAGAAACGTTGCACCAGAGCGATGATCCCGAATCGAAGATGGGGGCAGGTCTGCAGGCTAGCGTGTTGACGTTTCGCACAAGGCCAAAGTTACGCCAATGGCGATCATAGTTGGCAATGATGTCATCGCATACAATCATGCGGTCAAGGGCGCCTTTTATATCTGTCGCTCCAAGCTCCTCGCAGTTTGCTACATACCGTTCGTAATCGGTTAGTCGCTCGTCTACATTTGCATGCTGGTTTACATAGAACGCAGGGACATATTCTTCTTCGTCAGTTAAGAAGACATTGCATGTGCTCAAGGCAGAAGTACCCGCGCCTTCGAGCGAATAGGGTACATAATCGCAAGCGTTTAGGATGCGACGGTGAAGTGCGGTCGCCACCATCTCGTTATAGGGTTCCTGGTTTAGATGCGCACCTGCCTTGTGGAGGATTCGACGGTCACCCTCGCATGTCCAATACTTCTGAAGATTGCCGTCCGAGGTGTTATCGGGCTTTGCGGCGGCTGCTTTGCCCTCTGGGGCGAAGGGTGCGATGGACAGAGAGACGTCGTCAAAAGCATTACTGAAGAAGTTAATATCCTCCCACGCGAGACCGGAATCTTGGGGTCTAATCCAATACTGGTCGGATAGGGAGAGGCCGAGATTTCGCTGGATGAGTTCATCGGGAACATCGACTGCGGCTTCTGCAAGCAGGGAGGCTAGTCCAATGCGTGCGAGCGGGATACCGCGGCCTCGCCACCAAATGCGGAAAGAGTCGAGCGACACGGGACTATTGGGGCCAAGTACTCCAATAGGGGCGTGGATGTAATCGATGTCGGCACCGATGTGGGTAAAGTCTTTTCGCGATGTGCTGTAGACCAGCTGGGCGACTTCGTGCGTGCGGTTCATGAGGGTAAATGTAATCTCGCTTTTTCCATGGCCTCGACGGGGGCGTCCCCCCGTTTTGGTCACGGAGCGGAGTCGTGCGTTGACGCTGTCTTTGTCGATGAGCCATACACCAGAAGCCTTGCGTGCCTCAAGCGCTCCGTTTTTTATGAGCTCTTGCACCCTGCGCGGGGTGATGTCGAGTAGCTCTGCAGCTTCCTTCGTGGTCAACATCGCGAAACCCTTCGCCAGAACGAATAGTTTTATTTATTCCATTGTAATTAAAACTATTCGTTCTGACGAATAGTTTTAAGATGTGGTCGGTCGAAGGGCCTGTTGCGCCTCGTCCGCAATTCCTTTATTCTTATCTGGCTTCGCGCGAAAGCGCCAAGTGTGCCAGTGTGGCGCAACGGTAGCGCAACTGATTTGTAATCAGTGGGTTGCAGGTTCGATTCCTGTCACTGGCTCCATGAGAGTTTCGGGCTCTGTTCCCTTGTGGGACAGGGCCCGTTTCTTGTATATGCGGCTATATTCGACTGACCGTCGTCAGCTTAAAAGCTACGAGGTACAAGATGCCGCCGATAACGTACATGCAGGCGTCAAGTGGATCTGGGGTACTAAACTCGACTACCATGGGCGCAAGTACTTCCCAGCAGATTGAGCATCCCGCCGATAATGTCAAACTGCTTGCAAGGCTGCATATCGGCGTTTTCCCGCTTACCATTTCGCAGAGGACGTTTACGTAGGCGGGGAAAATGATTCCTCCGCACAGATCTCCGAGCTGATAATGGGCGAAGTTGTAGGGGAGGAAAAAGTCGAAGCTCGCAATGTATCTGTTAACGAGATACACGATGCCGGCAAGCAACGGCAGAAGATTTGCGCTGGAAATAAGCGCAGATCTGAATCGTTTAGCCACAGACCGCAAACATAGTCAGGCCAAGGCAAATGCCCAAAGCGATGATGATGATCTGGCTGCAGCCGTTACCCGAAGGGACCATGACATTCTCTTTCTCGATGCTATCGATGCATTAGTGAATAAAGTATGCCACAGGCGGCAGTGTATTTGTTGAGCAACAACCCGTGGCCGCCGACACGCTTTCGTTTTGTATCGCCTAAAGCGTCAGTCGAATAAGCGGGCGCTTACCGTGGTAGCTTTCGATAATGGCACGAGCGTTGTCGACGGCCACGACACTCCTGAGCCTATTGGAGAATCCGCCCGCAATGAGGGCAAATACGACGGCGATGGCAAGGGCGCAGTACGTGACCAAGCGTGCCTTCTTGCGAAATTCTCCGAGCTGATTGACCTTATCTCCGTAAAACATTCTGGCGATGATTTGTTGCTTGTGAAGTGTCGTACCTGCGGAAGGTAGAGGGTGGAGCGTCTCGACGACGTTGCGTATGGGTGCAGCTGCAACGGTATGTGATTCCGCCCAGTTAACCCTCCGGCCCGCAATAACCAAGCACTGCTTGGTCGTCTGATATGGCCCCACAAAAGAGAATGGGATCAACAAGGTCAGCGAAACGGAATCGTTGGCATCAGGTCTACGGAAAGGAAAAAGACCATGATTTACTCTCTTTGCGACATTGCCGGCAAGGACAGGGCAACAAATAAGCCGATCATCAGCATCCGTGCCATGGATATGGAGATGCAGCTACTGCGCTACTTTCGCGATTATGGCTTGGATAACGATCCGGATTGGCGCGAGTCCCTCGATGTCATTCTCGAGTCGCAACGAGAAGACGGTTGTTTTCCTCTGAGCAGCGATTGCCATATGCCCAGTGATGCACGTGTCGATTTTCTCTATCGACCTACGTACGCTTGCTGCCAGATCATGATGCGAGTTCTGCTGGGTGGAAAGCTATCGGACGAGCAGGGGCAACGCGTCAAAACTGCCCTGTCTCGCGGCCTTGCTTTTTCCTGCGGGCGCGGCCTTAATGGCCACGGTATCGAAGATCTTGAGCGGCAGTGCGAGGACGTTGCCGATTTTGGCCATGCGGGGATTACGGAAATAGCTGAGCGTTATCCCATGCTGTGCCCCGAGTTTTTCTCCCTTATTAATAAGATTGGAGACGAATACGTTGAGCGCATCGCCAATGGAGATGTGATTTACTACTTTGGATCAAATCTTGCACAGAAGATTTTGACGGCGGCAGAGTCCCTGGGCCGGACCAATTTGTCGCTCGACAAAATCCAACGCTATCTTGAGATGGACTCGAAGAGAAAAAATCGATAGGTTAAAGATTGGAAAGGCGGGCGCCGCCAATGCTGCTTGGACAGTACATAAAAAGAAACATGCCAGATGCGGTCGAGCTCAACGATATGATTTCCCGTCCAGGCGAGGGATATGCTATTAGCCAGATGGCGGTAGCGCCCGTCGACACGGGGGCCTTGCGGATGCATGTCAAGGCGTATGCAAATGGACCCGATGGTCCATATTTGGAGGGACGCCTAGCGCTCTACCATCAGGTGCACGAGCTTTTTGCGCTGCTTGCAGCTGAGCCGTCTAACAAAGGCATGAAGGGCTACGAAATCAAGGATTCCTTTATTGGCGGTGAAGAGGCGGACTTGATTATGCTCACCGTTTCCCACGAAGAGCGCTCGCAGGAAGACATCGCCTATAACGTTTTGCTGTGCAGCAAGAACGCGGTGGGGGAGCGCCGTGCCAGGATTCGCGATGGCGTGCGTATCGGCGGCATGTGCGTAGCCGAGGAGTTTGGATATCGCGGCGAATTCAGGTCCTCGGTACACCCGCTGGCGCTGCCGCTCAATTTGAGCGAGGTCTACGTGCTTATGGATGCGCTGGCTGCCTATGAGCGCGGGTGCAGCCGGTTTGATCCCCATGGTAGGACGGCTCGCCGTATTGCAGGCATGATCAAGCGCGAGCTGAGCGGTTACGCTAAGGAGAAACTTGGTTCGCGTTTGGAGGGGATGGGCTTTGCTCAACTGGAGGAGGTCGACCCCATGTTTGTTCCCGATATCCCAGGGGAAAGGATGCCTGGTGGCGAGTCTTCGCGGGTTGCCAATTGGCTCTTATATGAAAAGGCTGGTCGCTGGGCGCGTGTGTGTCTTGCGGATGGCAGGAGCGTGCAAGGGATTATCTTGCCGCGAGCTGAGCTTGAGCGCTTCTTTGCGGGTCGTCCTCAAGCGGCGAGGGACGATGCGGCCCAAGTGGATTCACGACCCAAGTGTGTCGTCTGGCGAAGCGATGATGACTACGACGTTATCGACTGGGCAGATGTCGTGGATGTAAGGCGAGAATAGATAAATGTCTCGATCTGTAACACGAAGGGGCGGAAAACCGTTCTTACTGTTACAGAATGAGACGTAAGCTGGGGTCTCCGCGAAACATCTCGATCTGTAACAGATAGGGGAGAAAGTGCTCTCTAAATGCTGCAGATCGAGACAAAGGCGGGAGCGGACCCAGCTGCTTACCTTGAGCGTGGATTTCTGGACGTACAAGCGTGGAAAATCTCCCGCTTAATGAATGAGCGTGGATAATCTGCCACTTTGGGTTCGAAGCCGTGCTAAAAGAGGGAGATTATCCACGCTCGATTTCAAACAGGAGAAAATCCACGCTCGTTCGTGCCGGAAAAGTCCGATTGCGACCTATGTAATAGTGTAAGAGGGCCGTTATCGAAGGTCGATACTGCAGGCGTACTCCACTGCGCCAAAGTGTTCCCTTGGGAAATGTCACCAGCGTAGCGAAATCCACCGCCCTTCATATCTAAACTCAATAAAACTGCAGGTCAAAGGTATATAGATACGCCCGGGGCCGTGTATCTAGAGGTTTTCGTTGACAGCCCCCAAGGTGGCATCGTATTATCTTCTTCGTTCGCGGGGGCGGCGGTCCAAAAGACCAAAGGACCTGCGGATACTTGAACGATTGGGAGTTTGCCCGAGTGGTTAATGGGGACGGGCTGTAAACCCGTTGGCTCTGCCTACATAGGTTCGAATCCTATAGCTCCCACCCGTCAAGTGCCTGTATAGCTCAGTCGGTAGAGCACTTCGTTGGTAACGAAGAGGTCACCAGTTCAAGTCTGGTTGCAGGCTCCATCCGGCGGTGTAGCTCAGTTGGTTAGAGCACACGGTTCATACCCGTGGCGTCACTGGTTCGAATCCAGTCACCGCTACCATAGGTAACACGGTGGCTTCTCAATAGTATGTTGAGAGGCCACTATGGTATAAAGGCAAAGTCCCGTCCGGGGACGACCTGTTAAGAGGAGGGCTTTATGGCCAAAGAGAAGTTTGAGCGCACTAAGCCGCATGTTAACATCGGCACCATTGGTCACGTCGACCACGGCAAGACCACGCTGACCGCCGCCATCACCAAGGTTCTCTCTGAGACCGAGGGCTGCAAGGCTGACTTCACTGCGTTCGAGAACATCGACAAGGCTCCCGAGGAGCGCGAGCGCGGCATTACGATCTCCGTCTCCCACGTTGAGTACGAGACTGCTGCCCGTCACTACGCTCACGTTGACTGCCCGGGCCACGCTGACTACGTCAAGAACATGATCTCCGGCGCTGCTCAGATGGACGGCGCTATCCTGGTCATCGCCGCTACCGACGGCCCCATGGCTCAGACTCGCGAGCACATCCTGCTCGCCCGTCAGGTCGGCGTTCCCTACATCGTCGTCTTCCTGAACAAGTGCGACATGGTCGACGATGACGAGCTCATCGACCTCGTCGAGATGGAGACCCGTGAGCTCCTCTCCGAGTACGATTTCCCCGGCGACGATATTCCCGTCATCCGTGGTTCCGCTCTGGGCGCTCTCGAGGGCGACGCCAAGTGGATGGACGCCATTCGCGAGCTCATGAAGGCCGTCGACGAGTACATCCCGACGCCTGCTCGTAACAACGACCTCCCGTTCCTGATGGCCGTTGAGGACGTTATGACCATCTCCGGCCGTGGTACCGTTGCTACCGGCCGTGTCGAGCGCGGTGAGCTCAAGCTCAACGAGCCCGTCGAGATCGTCGGCATCAAGGATACCCAGAACACCGTCGTTACCGGTATCGAGATGTTCCGTAAGTCCATGGACTTCTGCGAGGCTGGCGACAACGTCGGTCTGCTGCTCCGCGGCATCAAGCGCGAGGACATCGAGCGCGGCCAGGTTCTCTGCAAGCCCGGTTCGGTTACCCCGCACACCAAGTTCACCGGCGAGATCTACGTTCTGACCAAGGAGGAGGGCGGCCGTCACACCCCGTTCTTCGATGGTTATCGTCCTCAGTTCTACTTCCGTACCACCGACGTTACCGGTACGGTCAAGCTGCCCGAGGGCACCGAGATGGCTATGCCTGGCGACCACATCACCATCGAGGGCGACCTCATTCACCCGATCGCCATGGAGGAGGGCCTGCGCTTCGCTATCCGCGAGGGTGGCCACACCGTCGGTTCGGGCATCGTCTCCACGATCATTGAGTAAATTAGCTCTTTGATTTAGTTGACTTAGAGAACCCGGCACTATTAGGGTGCCGGGTTCTTTTCTACGCGGGGCTTATTCCCTGTCGATTGCGCTTCGCTCACCCTTAAGCCGAGCGTGAGGGATCGATTAGATCTCGTTGGCTTCATTGATGTGTTCCAAATATGAATGGATCCAGCGAGAACCAATTGATTCGAGGTTTTCATTGACAGCACTTACGTAGAGCTGATAAAGTAACAACTCGTGCCCGTACGGGGCGGATATGAAAGGTTCAGGATACATGCGTACTCTAGTTACTCTTGCGTGCACTGAGTGCAAGCGCCGCAACTATACGACCACCAAGAACAAGTCGAACATGCCTGATCGTATGGAGATCAAGAAGTATTGCCCCTGGTGCCGTCACCACACGCTGCACAAAGAGACTCGCTAGTCTCTAGTCACATACGCCAGTAGTTCAATTGGTAGAGCATCGGTCTCCAAAACCGAGTGTTGAGGGTTCGAGTCCTTCCTGGCGTGCCAGTCATTATTCCGTAAGCTCCCAATTGGGGGCTTACGGTTTACTCATGTATAAGCGCATTGCGCGGAGGTAACCCAAATGGCCAACAAGAAGAACAAGAAGAAGGCTCAGCAGCCGGCACCTGCCAACAACGCTGCCGCCAACTCCAAGGTTGAGGCCAAGAAGGCCGTTGCCAAGAAGAACGAGAAGGCTGCGAAGTCCAAGAAGAACGAGAAGCCTGGTTTCTTCGCCCGCACCAAGAAGTATTTCGCTTCGGTGAAGTCCGAGATGAAGCGTGTCACGTGGCCCGATAAGAAGGAGCTCGTGAACTACTCGGTCGTCGTTTGCGCTTCTCTGATCGTCGTCGGCGTCGTCATCGCTCTGCTCGATGCTGGCTTTGGCGAGGCTCTTGCTCTGTTCTCTGGATTGAGGGGCTAAACCATGTCTAAGCGTTGGTACGTCGTTCACACTTACTCTGGATACGAGAACCGTGTTAAGTCCGATCTCGAGCATCGCATCGAGACCATGGGCATGCAGGACCGTATCTTTGATATCGAGATTCCTATGGAGCGCGTCACCGAGATCAAAGAGGGTGGCAAGCGCGAGACCAAGGATTCCAAGATCTTCCCGGGTTATGTCCTGGTTCGCATGGAGATGGATGACGATGCGTGGACGTGTGTTCGCAACACGCCCGGTGTCACCGGTTTCCTGGGCGGCAATGGCAAGCCCGCTCCGCTTTCCCGCGACGAGTACAATAAGATGACTCGTCGTCCCGGTAAGGGCGATTCGCCCAAGCGCACCTCGGTTGATATTGAGGTCGGCACGTCCGTCCGCGTCACTGATGGCCCGCTTACCGACTTTGATGGCAAGGTCTCCGAGGTTAACACCGAGGCAGGCAAACTGAAGGTCACCCTGATGATCTTTGGCCGTGAGACGCCGGTCGAGCTCGACTTTAACCAGGTCGCTGTCATCGCTTAAGTTTTCGTCCGTTCGCGCGAGCGTGCTTCTTCTGTGACTGCTCATCTCAGGAGTGCTTCTAACACGTGCGTGCTTACGATATAGCAAGTACTTCACACTCGTGATTCGAAAGGAATGACCATGGCTGAGAAGAAGGTTGCCAACGTCATTAAGCTCCAGATTCCTGCTGGTGCAGCTAACCCCGCTCCTCCCGTCGGCCCCGCCCTGGGCGCTGCTGGCGTGAACATCATGCAGTTCTGCCAGGCCTTTAACGCCGAGACGCAGGACAAGAAGGGCGACATCATCCCCGTTGAGATCACTGTCTACGAGGATAAGTCCTTCTCCTTCATCACCAAGACCCCGCCGGCGGCTCACCTCATCAAGAAGGAGCTGAACCTCAAGTCTGGTTCCGCTAAGCCCCAGGCCGACAAGGTTGGTCAGCTCTCCCAGGAGCAGCTCACCAAGATCGCCGAGATCAAGATGCCGGACCTCAATGCCAACGACATTGACGCCGCCAAGAAGATCATCGCCGGTACCGCCCGTTCCATGGGCGTCACCATCGCTGAGTAGCGATTTCTCTAGGTAACGACGGGGGCTCCAACCGGGGCGCCCGTTAAATGTGTGCAATAGGGCACACGATACGATGTGGGAGGGCTCGCGCCCGTTTAACCACAGGAGGTAATGCACATGGCTAAGCATGGTAAGAGCTATAACGCCGCTGCCGAGAAGATCGACCGCGCCACGCTCTACACCCCCCTTCAGGCTGCCAAGCTCATCAAGGAGCTCGACACCGCCAAGTTCGACGAGACCGTCGAGGCCCACTTCCGTCTGGGCGTCGATACTCGTAAGGCCGACCAGAACATCCGCGGTTCCATCTCCCTGCCCCACGGTACCGGCAAGACCATTCGTGTTGCCGTCTTCGCCGAGGGCGAGAAGGCCCGCGAGGCCGAGGCTGCCGGCGCCGACATCATCGGTTCCGACGAGCTCGTCGCCCAGATCCAGAAGGGCGAGATCAACTTCGACGCCGCTATCGCTACGCCGAACATGATGGCCAAGGTTGGCCGCATCGGTAAGATCCTTGGTCCCCGTGGCCTCATGCCGAACCCTAAGCTCGGCACCGTGACCATGGACGTCGCCAAGATGGTCTCCGAGCTCAAGGCCGGTCGCGTTGAGTATCGCGCCGACCGCTACGGCATCTGCCACGTGCCCCTGGGCAAGAAGTCCTTCTCCGAGCAGCAGCTCGTCGAGAACTACGCTGCCCTGTACACCGAGATCCTGCGCGTCAAGCCCGCTTCTGCTAAGGGCAAGTACGTTAAGTCCATCTCCGTGTCTTCCACCATGGGCCCTGGCATCAAGGTTGATCCCGCTATCCAGCGCGACTTCCTGGCTGAGTAACTTTTAGTTACTGCCTGAGCAAAGCAAGCATTGCTAAAGAAACCCGGTTCTGTCTCGTGCAGGACCGGGTTTCTTGCTATCTCGGGCCAAAACCACCACAAAGGGGACAGGCACCTTTGTGGTGGTTTTGGCACTTTGGCGTCAATGTTATGGCATCGCAGCGAGCCGGTTCCAAGTGCCCCAGGTCGCCCCGAAATTTGGTACGCGAGCGACGGCTTGAGGGGCGAGATGGGGTGCTTGGGGCCGGCGCAGCGTCAAGCCTTAAAGGTGGTTACCAGGGGGTTCTAGCGGTTGAGGACTCGATAGCCTCGTGGCGCTTGAGTTCGCGACGCATGGTTTGCGAATTGAGCCAGGCTGCCTGCCAGCCACGGATGGGGTAGCGCGCTTCGTCCAGCTCAAACTGCGTATAGCCGCAGGCGTTGATGATCGTTGCCCCGCATGCATGCTGACGCACACGTTGAAAGTCGCGACCATAGCATTGGTGCACATGCCCGTGCACCATGTAGTCGGGGTTCCAGGACTCGAGCGCTGTGTTAAAGCATTCGAATCCCCGATGTGGCAGATCGTCCAGATCGCCCATGCCAGCGGCGGGCGCATGGGTCAGCAGGATGTCACAGCCGCCGACCATCCTCACTTTGCGGGACAGCTTGCGCATACGCCTGGCCATCTCGTGTTCGGTGTACATGTTGGCGCCGTCGCGATAACGCATGGACCCGCCAAGGCCCGCAATGCGAATCCCTCGGTACGTGTACACGCTGTCTTCCACGCAGATACATCCGCCCGGTGCATGACGTGCGTAACGGTCATCGTGATTGCCGCGCACGTAGATGAGCGGTTTGTTGATGACGGTGACCAAAAACTCAAGATAGTCCGGGTCCAGATCGCCGGCGGACAAAATCAGGTCGACACTCTCAAAGCGTTCTTTGCGAAAGCACTCCCAAAGGCATCGTTCTTCGGTATCGGCTATGGCAAGGATTTTCATAGGGCAGGGACTTTCGGCTCATCGTCGAGCTGCGGAATGGTGCCCACCACGTTGTCTGCCAGCCAATTCATCTCGACAATCTGCGTGCTCGGCAGTGGGGGAAAGCCTTCGATCTGCACCACGCCGTCTTGGCTATGGAGCTCGCCGCCAAATGGATTGATGGAGCCCTGGACGATGCCATTGCGGAGAAGCTGAACAAGCTTGCGCGTCTGATAGGGCAGGCCCGGAGCGTAGCGAATATCGATAACGCCCGAGCTCATGCCGTACCAGTAGTTGACGGCGCGAACCTGTCTGTCGTCACTGGTCTCATCCCAGGTGCCATGCAGTAGGCTTCGCACGATAAGCTCGTAGTATCGGCCCCAGTTCCATACCGGCATGGCGATGCCGACGACCTTGCCATCGACCAGACGGTGGAGTCCGTAGGCTGTGGGGTCCTCCAGCGACTTGGACATGTCGGCGCCGGTCATGACGCTCACGCCTTCGCGGCACATGGCCTCGGCAAGGCCACCGGCGGGCACATCGCCCCAGGTCAGGATAATTTGCGCACGGGGGTCGAGTAGCGAGGCTCCAATCGCAAAGGCGTTGATCTCGCTGAGTGCGCCCGAGGCGAAGACCGACGCGTGGTAACCGATGCGGTGGTTGTCCGCCATGCTGGCGGCAAGGGCGCCCAGGAGGAACTTGGCCTCGTACATCTTGCCAAAGTACGAACGGACGCTTTGATGGGGAAGGCCGATAGAGCAGTTGAGGAACCGAACCCGGGGATACTCAACGGCAGCCCTGAGCGTGTATTCCATCAGGCGGTGCGAGGTCGAGAAGATGGCGTTTGCCCCATGTTTGACAGCCGTTTCCACGGCGGCGTAGAACATGTCCGGATCGTGACAGTCCTCGAACGCCTCGGTGCGCACGATACCGTCAAAGTGCTCATCGAGATACTGACGCCCTTGGTCGTGCAGGCTGTCCCAGCTCGACGTCGCACGGGGGAACTCATGGATAAAGGCGATGCGCAGGGGGTTAGCCGCCGAATAGACGGTCTTGCCCATAAAGAAGTTAAGCACGCCGGAGGTGGACTTGGCGGGCGTCTCCTCCTCGTCGACGCTCGGTGCTTCGACAAGATCGACCTTGTCCTCGTCATTTTTGCCGGCAATAACCAGCTCGCGCCAGATCTTGCACAGGCGGTTTACGACTATATCCGTCGGCGTATCCAGCAGGCGGTCCTGGTTGTACACATTGAGGTAGACGAGCATGGCGTCGGCGGGCGTAATGTCCAGGTGGTCGCCGCCTGCGCGAAGGTAGGCGCGCTTAAAGAGCAGAAAGGTGTGGCGCAGGTAGTCGACCTTTTTCTGCGGCCATTTTTCGATAAGGTTCTGACCGAGCATCTTGGCGAGCGTCTCGTAGCTTCCCTCACGCGAGAACTCAATCTCGTATAGGGGGCAGACGCGCCAAAACGCGCAGAACTCGCCGTACAGGCGGCTTTCGACGGAATCCCATTTGCCGGGGTAGAGACGGGTGACCTTGGCCGAAACCGTCGGGGCGTCCAGGAATTTGAGGACACTGACGCGTTTGTTGCCTTCCTGGACATAGAACCGATGCATGAACTCGGTGACGATGATGGGGTCGCGATAACCCTCGGTTACCTGGATGTCGTAGAGGTTGGACCACTTGCGGGCGAACTCGGTGCCAAACGGCAGCAGGGGCATAAAGTTGCATGAAAAGGCGGACTGACGGCCCTTGGTAACCGTACCGACGACCATTTCGAGCGGAATGTCTCTCAGGCCGACATTCTCTCGCTGGCCTAAGGGGAGCTGGGCAACCAAGCTATCGAGGTCCGTGAGGTACGGATACTCGCTTTGACTAATGGCGCGTCGACGTCCTTGCTCGCCGCGCTTGCGTGCTTGACGGTAGGCCTCTTCCATGATGTTGCTCCCTTAGTCGTTTAAACAACTATATGAACCATGGTACCACGAATGAAAACCACCACAAAGGTGCCTGTCCCCTTTGTGGTGGTTTAGGCAATGATGGGGGCGATGGCGCGGATGCAGGCGTCGGCAGCGGTGAAAGTGGTGCTGTCGTCGCTGACGATAAAGATGATCTTGCCCTTAATGCCAAAGTCGCCGATCTCGCTAAAGAGCACATACGGCTCCTTGTCAAAGCCCGAGATGGGAAGCACGGCGGCCTTGGTGGCGCTGGTCAGCTCGTCTGCCAGCGCGTCGAGCGAGGCCCACTTGGACGTGTCCTTTACGGCAACGGGCACAGCCACGCGCCCAAAGGGCATCAAATGCACGAGCGTGTTCTTGGAGATGTTGGAGTTGGGGACGATGATGGTCTGCCCGCAGGCATCTTCGATGGTCGTGTGGCGCCAGGTGATGTCCTGGACCACGCCCGACACGCCGCCGACCTCGATATTGTCGCCGGGCTTGATGATGCCCATAAACGTCACCTGCATGCCGCCGATAAGGTTTGAGAGCGTGTCCTGGAAACCCAGAGAGATGGCGATGCCGCCGACGCCAAGAGCGGCGACGAGCGCGTTTGCGTTAATGCCAAAGCAGTTGTCGAGGATAAAGCTGCCGCCGATCATCCAGATGACGGCGCGTGCGATGTTGATGAAGATGCTCGATGCCGGAAGCGGGTTGTCGTCGCGATTGAGCAGGTGACGCAGGGTCTTGGATACGACCTTGGTGGCGACGGCGGTGCCTATCGCCAAGATGACGGCCCAGATGATGTTGTGGACCCACCGTTGCTCAAAGAAATGAAGAATCGGCTCAAACAATTCCATGTAGGGAAAACCTCCTTATGATCGTCCAACCATGATACCCACCAAGAAGCCCGTCCGATCAAATTCGGACGGGCTTCTGTGCTCGATATAAGGTTTACGCGGCGGGGCTGTAAGGCCCGGCGGTGTAGCTTAGCGTCGACGCTTCCAGATAATGCCGAGCATGATGACGATGATGCCGCCGATAAGGCACGCGCCAACTACTGCCAGCGTGCGGTCTCCCGTTGTGGCAAGCTTACCGGTCGTCTTCTTGGTGATGACCTTCGTGGCCGTCGTGTCCGTCTTAGGCGAGGGCTTAGGCGTCGGGGCCGGTGTGGGCGTGGGGTCCACGGCAGCGGAGCCAAAGCTGATGGTGCCCGCGAGCGAGGCCATCTTGCTCTCCCAGCTGTCCTGCCCGATCAGTGCCCTCAGCGCCGCCTCGCACGTGCCCCACTCGGTGTACTTGGTGGCGTGTGCAAAGGTGGGAAAATCGGTCGTGTTGGTAATGATGTAGTTGTTGGTGGCGACGGTATAGGTCTTGGCGGGGTCGAGCGTGCTGCCGTCTTTGGTGAGTGTGGCACTCACAATGCGCTTGCCTTCGGGCTGCGTCCAATCAATCGTCACGTTGATGCCGCCAAAGGAGAGAACGCTGCCAGAGTCATCGCGCCACTTGTACTTGTCTTGCGCCTCCTGCTCGGTATGGCCGACTGCCACATAAGCCTGCTGAAGCTCGTAGCTGTCATTGCAATCGTCGCTGATTTGTAGCGAGTGCTCGAGCGCTGCGAGGAAGTCCGCGCCGGTCATGGTCCAGGTCTCCACGGTGTTGCCGTAGGGCGAGATGGCGATGACGTTGCCGGCGGTCACGTTGCCCGCCGCGATGCCGCCGCGGATGCCGCCAGCGTTTTCGATAGCGAGGTCCGCGCCCGTCAGGGCAAGATAGGAGCCGCAAATCACGTGGCCGATGGTCTGGGCCTTGGTGGTGTCGCCCTCATTGCTGGGGCGGAAATCGGTGGTGCGCACCATTTCCCAGCCATGCGTGCCTGCGGCGTCCTCGCCGTAGAAATAGTTGGTGGTGGATGTGCCGAGCACCTTGTTCGATTCGTTTTCAAAGTCCTCGTCGAGCGGCTTGATCTTGTTGCGGACGGCTTCAAGGCGGCTTTGGTAGTCGGAGCCCTTGTCGGGGTCTGCCAAAAGGTCGTTGACGTTCTTGGCGGTGTAGAGCTTCTCGTTGCTGCCGTCTGCAGGGACCGTGACCGTGTCATCGTCGGTCGTCTCGGTGCCATTCGTGTCGTATTTGTACGGAATGGAAAGCAGTCCTACCTCGGCAAAGGCACTGCCCGCCTCGACAACGTGGATTGTCTTGCCGTCGGCTCCCGTCACCTTCTCGTTAAGGTTGATGTGCTCGTGGCCTGCGATAAGGGCATCGACGCCACGGAGTCGCGTGGCAAAGGTCTTGGCGTCGAGCGTGTGCGCGATGCACACAACAACATCGCAGCCCTCCTTGCGCAGCTGCTCTGCCTCGGCATTGATGGCGTTCGCGGCACTCGAGAACGACGTACCCGCGACCAGGTTCGCGCGCAGCGAGGATTCCAGCGACTCATCCATGGCACCCACGACGCCGACCTTGATTTTTTAGTCGAATGTGGATTGATCCTCGCTATCCTCCCAGGTGCGATCGAGCGTCTTCGTGATGCTCGAGCTCCATACGCCGCTCGTAGACTTCGCGTTCGCGCAGAGCATGGCGAAGGGCGTGCCGGTGGTGCTGTAGCCGGTCATGGCGCGGAGTTTGTCCGCGCCGTAGCTCCAGTCGTGGTTGCCTGGCGTGGTCGCGTCGTAGCCGTCGGCGTAGAAGGTGTCCATGAGCTCGGCGATGCTCTTGCCCTCGCTCATGGTGGCGAAGGACTGTCCGTGGAAGGTGTCGCCCGCATCGAGCAAAAGATCGGGGGCGCTGTTTTGGGCGCTATAGAGAACCGCCAGTCCGTCAAAGCCCACAGTGCCGGTGCCCTTGCTTGCGTTGTAGCTGTACTTGTAGCTGCCGTGGATATCGTTGGTGTGCATGACGGCCACGGAGCCGTCAATAGCGGCGGGCAGGTTTCCCGCGAAAGCGAGGCTTGGGATGCCTGCGAGCGCGCCGGCAAACAACGCGGCGGCCAACGCAAAGCGGGGGAGTCTTTTCATGGCAGTTTCCTTAGTCCTTAGCCAGAATGTCTGGTTGAATATCGGATTATCGACATAATATGCGAAAACCGCCGCAAGGGCGTCTGTCCCTTTGCGGCGGTTTTGACGTTTGCGCAGATAAAACCCACCAAAATAAACCTGTCCCTTTTTGGCAGGTTTTAGCTCAGCAGCATGCGGTCGTTGGCGAGCTCGCCTCCCGAGACCTCCTCGAACTTCTGCAGCAGGTCGGCTACGGTGAGCGACTTCTTCTCATCGCCCGCCACGTCGTAGATCACGTGGCCTTCGTGCATCATGATCAGACGGTTGCCCAGACGGATGGCGTCGTTCATGTTGTGCGTGACCATGAGCGTGGTCAGGTGGTTCTCGTCGACGATCTCCTCGGTCAGGTTAAGCACCTTAGAGGCCGTCTTGGGGTCGAGGGCCGCGGTGTGCTCGTCGAGCAGCAGCAGGCGCGGCCTGGTGAGCGTGGCCATCAGCAGGGTGAGTGCCTGGCGCTGGCCACCCGAGAGCAGGCCGACCTTGGCGTTGAGACGCGTGTCCAGACCAAGGTCCAGGCGCTTGAGCAGCTCGACGTACTCATCTTTCTCGGCCTTGGTGACGCCCCACGAAAGGCCGCGACGCTGGCCGCGACGCTTGGCGAGGGCCAGGTTCTCGGCGATCTGCATGTCGGCAGCGGTACCGCGCATGGGGTCCTGAAACACGCGGCCCAGGTACTTGGCGCGCTGCGACTCGCTCAGGCGCGAGATGTCGGTGCCGTCGAGCTCAATAACGCCCGAATCGAGCGGGTACACGCCGGCGATCATGTTGAGCAGCGTGGACTTGCCGGCGCCGTTGCCGCCGATCACGGTTACAAAGTCGCCGTCATTCAGGGTGAGGTCGACGCCGGTGAGCGCGCGCTTCTCGGTGACGGTGCCCTTGTTAAAGGTCTTCTTGACGTGCGAGAGCTTAAGCATCTGCCTCATCCCCCTTCGTGTAGGAGCTGCGGAGCTTATAGCGCTCCCAAACCACGGGCACGCACAGGGCCACAGCGACAATCACGGCGGAGAGCAGCTTCATGTCGTTGGCGTCCATGCCCAGCTGCAGCACGATGGCGCGGATAAGGAAGTACACCACGGAGCCAAAGACGGCGGAGGCAAGACGGACGCTAAACTGCGTGAGGCCGCCGGGCAGCAGACGGCCGAGCACCTCGCCGATAACAATGGCGGCAAGACCGATAACGATGGCACCGGTGCCCATACCAATGTCGGCATACTTTTGGCTCTGGCAGATG
The DNA here is from genome assembly GCA_902496115.1 of uncultured Collinsella sp. Taxonomy (GTDB): domain Bacteria; phylum Actinomycetota; class Coriobacteriia; order Coriobacteriales; family Coriobacteriaceae; genus Collinsella. Next base: position 22,216 of record CABUZK010000006.1, read on the forward strand.
AGCGCGCCCGAAAGGCCGATGAGGGCGTTGGAGAGCACGAGGGCGATCATCTTGGTGGAGTTGGTGTTGACGCCCAGAGCGCGGATCATGTACTCGTTGTTGCCGGTGGCTCGCAGCGCCGAGCCGATCTCGGTGCCAAAGAACCAATACAGGATGGCAACGATAGCCACGGCGAGCAGGATGCCCAAGATGATGGCAACGGTGGACTGCGGCAGACCGGTCATATTGCTGACGGCCGAGAACACGGTGCCTTTGGCAAGAATGGGCGTATTGGACTTGCCCATGATGCGCAGGTTGATGGACCACAGGCTGATCTGGGTGAGGATTCCGGCGAGGATCGCAGGAATCTCAAAGACGGTGGTCAAAATGCCCGTGACAGCGCCCGCGATGGCGCCGGCGCACATACCGGCCAGCACGGCGAACAGCGGGTCGACGTTGTTATTGACGATGAGCACAGCGCAGACGCAGCCGCCGAGGGCAAAGCTGCCGTCGCAGGTCATATCGGGAATGTCGAGCAGGCGGAACGTGATAAACACGCCAAGCACCATAATGCCCCAGAGGACGCCCTGCGAAACGGCGCCCTGCAATGCAATGAGCATGCTTCATACCTCCTAGGATAGGGTGGACACGTGATTCACCATAATAGCGGTAACAATGCATAGAAGAGTTACGGACAGACGTTTTGTTTTACCTGAAACAAGCAGGGCGGACGCCGGTCTACAGCGCCCGCCCCTGTGGCTCAGATATTGAATAACGCGGCTAAAGCGCGAGCACGGGCTCTAGACGCATGCCGCGTATGGCATTACGCGTCCAGGGCGGAAAGGTCGATGCCCAGGGCCTCGGCCATTTCGTCGTTCTTGACGACGACCAGGTCCTTGCTCGAGAGGTGCTTGATCGGCATATCCTCGGGCTTGGCCTCGCCCTTCAGGATCTTAACGGCCATCTCGCCCGCGGCGTAGCCCAGGTCCTCATAGTTGATGGAGAGGGTGAACAGGCCGCCGGCCATGCACATACCCTCCTCGCCAGTCACGAAGGGAAGCTTGTTTTCCTTGCAGATCTGGCCGACCTGCGAGGCACCCGCGGCGATGGTGTTGTCGGTGGGGGAGTACAGCGCGTCGACCTTGCCCACGGCAGACTCGACGACGGACTGAATCTCGTTGGAGCTCGAGACGGTGAAGTCAGTGTACTCGAGGCCCAGCTTGTCGAGCTCCTTCTTGGCGGCCTTGATCTGGACGTCGGAGTTGGACTCGGCGGTGCAGTAGAGCAGGCCGACCTTTTTAACGTCGGGCAGGACCTTCTGCATCATCTCGAGCTGCTCGGCGACCGGGGTGAGGTCGGAAGCGCCCGTGACGTTGGTGCCGGGCTTGTCGTTGTCCTGGACCAGGCCGGAGGCGGCGTAGTCGGTGATGGCGCAGCCCACGATGGGGATATCGGCCGTGGCGCCGGCGGCAGCCTGCGCGGCGGGCGTGGCGATGGCATAAATCAGGTTGACGTTGTCGCCCACAAACTTGTCGGCAATGGACTTACACGTGGACTGGTCGCCCTGGGCGCTCTTTAGATCAATTTTGGCTTTAAGACCGCTTTTCTTGATGGCCTTAGTAAAACCTTCATAGGAGGCATCAAGCGCGGGGTGCTCGGTGAGCTTTAGAACGCCGATGGTGTAGTCGGAACCGGCGGCAGCGGAGCCGGAACCAGAGTTGCCGCCGCATCCGGCGAGCGGAGCGAGCGCGAGCAGGCCGGCGGAGACCAGAAGGCTCCTGCGGCTGATGGTGATGTCCTTCATGTCATTACCCCCAGTATAAAAATGGCTGGAAACACTGCACTGGGACAAAGTGCAAGTGGAACTATAGTAGCGCTGATGTCCATTTTTACAACAGCCTGGCGGGTTTTTTAATACAGAATCGGATGGGCGGTACGGGTAGTCGAATGGGCGGCGGAGGGCCTTATGCGGCGGAGGAGGCGTCGTCCTCGTCTAGGGCGGCGAAGAGCTTCTTGCCGTCGAGGAGACGTGTGGTGACGTTTCTCATTCGGCCAATCTCTACAGTACGCAACGTGTCATCGGCGCCTCGGGCGTCGTAGACCGTTCCCAGCAGATACGAGATGCCGTCTCGTTGCTTGATGGCAAAGGGACGGAGTGTCATCCGTGCTGCTTCGGTTTCGCCACGTGTCGTGACGCTCGAAATATCAAAACTCACCGTGGTTCCGTGGTCGATGGCCTGCTCGACGAGCTCGCACGTGTCGATGCGCTTGATGGGCGTGCGTGTTGCCTTGGTAGCCTTGCTGCCTGCGCTTGGAGCGGGTTCGGGTGTATCGAGGTAGCCGCGAACGTCGGCACTCGCCATGGCAACTAAGTGCTGCGCCATACTCTTGCGGATAGCGATAGGCGTGGAGCGGTTGCGCATGACCATACCGTGGAGCCGGATGATCTCTTCATCGGTGAGCGGGCGGGTAAGAAGTTTGTAGCCCACGCCGCGTTTGTACTCAATTTCGTATCCGGCATGGCGAAGCGCGGAGATGGCGGTGTAGATGCTGCGCCGCGCCGCCGAGATGGGCATGCGGGCGTGGTCGTCGGGATGGGCGAGGCGCCGGATCAACTCATCGGAAAGCATGGCCTTGTCCTCGCCGGTGTTTTCGCTTAATAGTTGCAGGATGCGAACGGCGCGATAGGCTGCCATCGAGGCGGCGCCTCTAGTCGTGGTGTCGTAGGTTTCAACAGCGGCTTCGGTCATGGTACCCACGTCCTTTCCGTTTTGGGTGGCGACGGTATGGAGCCTAGGACGTGGGGCTTTCCCAGGGGTGCAGGGCGCTCTGGGCGGTCGGTAGTCGTCGGCAAACGGCGGGTCGAGTTTTCAACAGCCCTGGTCAACTGACCAAAAACTTGCCAAAAGCTTGACGGATGCTGTTGAAAAAAGCGTCTCTCGACCGATGTCGAGAGACGCTTATGCGATGAGCGTTGGCGTGTGGCGACGCGAGCTAGCGTCCGACGATTAGAAGTCGGCGTTGCCCACGGTGCGCGGGTGCGGCAGGACGTCGCGGATGTTGCCCACGCCGGTCAGATACATGACCAAGCGCTCGAAGCCCAGACCGTAGCCGGCGTGCTTGCAGGAACCGTAGCGGCGCAGGTCAAGGTAGTACTTGTACTGCTCGGGATTCATGCCCAGGTCCTTGATGCGGGCCTCGAGCAGATCCAGGCGCTCCTCGCGCTGGGAGCCGCCGATAATCTCGCCGATACCGGGAACCAGGCAGTCGGCGGCGGCGACGGTCTTGCCGTCCTCGTTCATGCGCATGTAGAACGCCTTGATCTCGGCCGGGTAGTCGGTCACGAAGGTCGGGCGCTTAAAGTGCTCCTCGGTCAGGAAGCGCTCGTGCTCGGTCTGCAGGTCGATGCCCCAGCTGACGGGGTAATCAAACTGGTGGCCAGCAGCGACTGCCTGCTCCAGGATCTCGACGGCCTCGGTGTAGGTGACGCGGGCGAAGTCGGAGTTGGCGACATGGTCCAGGCGCTCGAGCAGACCCTTGTCCACAAACTTGTTGAGCATATTGAGCTCGTCGGGGCAGGTGGCCATAACGTCCTTGAGGACGTACTTGAGCATGGCCTCGGCGTTGTCCATGTAGTCGTTGAGGTCGGCGAAGGCCATCTCGGGCTCGATCATCCAAAACTCGGCGGCGTGGCGCGTGGTGTTGGAGTTCTCGGCACGGAAGGTGGGGCCAAAGGTGTACACGTCGCCAAAGGCCATGGCAAAGTTCTCGGCATTGAGCTGGCCGGACACGGTGAGGCTTGCATGCTTGCCAAAGAAGTCCTGGCTCCAGTCGACCTCGCCGGACTCGGTGAGGGGCGGATTTTTGGGGTCGAGCGTGGTCACGCGGAACATCTCGCCGGCGCCCTCGCAGTCACTCGTGGTGATGATGGGGGTGTTGACGTAGACAAAGCCCTGCTCCTGGAAGAAGCGGTGGATGGCGGCAGCCGCGACAGAGCGGATGCGGAACACGGCGCGGAACAGGTTGGTGCGCGGGCGCAGGTGCTGCTGGGTGCGCAGGAACTCGACGGTTGCGCGCTTCTTCTGCAGCGGGTAATCCGGGGCGCTGACGCCCTCGACCTCGATGGAGGTGGCAGAAAGCTCGAAAGGCTGGGGCGCATCGGGGGTCAGCTTGACGATGCCGGTGCAAATGAGGGCGGCCGAGACGTTTTGATGGGCGATCTCGTCGTAGTTGTCGAGTGCATCGCGGTTCATGACGACCTGTAGGTCGCGGAAGCAGCTGCCGTCGTTGAGCGTAACAAAGCCAAAGTTCTTCATGTCGCGGATGGACTTGACCCAGCCGGCGACGGTGACAGTCTGGCCGCCGAGCGACTCGGCATCGGCGTAGAGCTGCGCGATTTTGGTGCGGTTCACGTATCCTCCCATAACGGTTGAATGATAGTTATCCATACAGTTCGATATTCTAGCAGCTCGGTTCATTTGGGCTATACAGATAAGGCATTGGCGGGATGGTTTTTCAAACGAAAAGCGCCCGCGGCCAAATGGTCGCGGGCGCTTGGCGTGTTGCCTTTTGGCTGTGTGGCGCGGGGCCTGGCTACTTGGTCTTGGCTACCAGCAGCGGGTCGCCAAGCTTGACGAGCGGGTTGCCGCCGATTAGCGTTCCGGACTCGCCGACATGGTCGATGCTCTTAAGACGATCGAGCTCGGAGACGATGACGGTCACGATATCCTCGTGGCCGGCGGCCTTGATGGCCTCGCGGTCGAAGCTGATGAGCGGCTGGCCTGCCTTGACCACATCGCCCATCTCGACAAAGCGGGCAAAACCCTTGCCGTTCATTTCCACGGTGCCCAGGCCAACATGGATGAACACGCGAAGACCGTCCTCGGTGATCATGCCAATGGAGTGGTTGGTGACGGTGGTAGCGCCGATGCGGCCGTTGGCGGGCGCATAGATGGTGCCGGTAATGGGCTCGATGCCATAGCCCTGGCCAAGCATACCCGAGGCGATCGTCTCGTCGGGGACCTCGTTCAGGTTGACGAGCACGCCGTTGACGGGGGCATAGATGACGCCTTCGCGGGTGGCGAAGCTTGCTGCGGGCGGAACGGACGCCTCGCCCGTCGAGGTGAAGGTGGACTTAAGCGAATCGAGCAGACCCATAGTTGCCTCCAACTTAAATTGGCGCATATCGCGCGTTTGGTTTGCCGGAAACGTTTCATATGTGTTTCGCGGCTTGGTCAACGTCCCCTATTCTACGCTGCTCAGCGATGGTCCTGAGCTGGGATTATGTGATATATCAGTTGATGGGAAGCTTGTTGCTGAAGTGTTTCTGCGCCACGGGCTCAAGTGGGGTACGCTTGAAGACGAAAAACAAGGGCGCATAATTTGCGCGAAGGGAGCACATATGATTGTCGAGAACCACGCGCTGTGGGGCGAGGAGCCGACCGAGGAATATCCAGCGACGTTTACGTATTTGGGTGCCGAGCCGCTCCCCGATAAACCGAATGGCCGCCGCCCTGCCGTGATTATCTGCGGCGGAGGTGCGTTTACGCATATCCCCCCGCATGAACAGGATCCCGTGGCGTTTGCGTTTTTGGATCACGGTTACCAGGCCTTTGTGCTCAACTATGTGACGAGTGGCACGGGTGACGTGAGCTTTCCGCACCCCCAGGCAGATCTTGCCAAGATGGTCGCCACGGTTCGTGCGAATGCCGACGAGTGGCATGTCGATCCCAAGCGCGTGTGCGTTGTGGGCTTTTCTGCGGGCGGTATGATCTGCGCCTCGCTGGCGACACAGTGGAAGACCGGTCCCTTCGCGGGCCTGGCAGGGGCGCGTCCGGACGACATTCGTCCCGATGCCGTGGTGCTGGGCTATCCGCTGCTCGACTTTGCCTATGTGCGCGACATGCAGACGCGCGATCCGCGCATTGACTTGCGTGTGCCCAAGACGGGCGGCAAGACGGGGCGCGATCTGCTCAACGACTACCTGTCGATGGTGACGGGTGGCGAGGCAACTGACGAGCACCTGGCCGATATCTGCCCCTCCACACATGTTTCGCGCCAGATGCCGCCGACCTTTGTGTGGGGCGTGTCCGATGACAAGACGGCGCCGATCGCGCAGGTCTATCCGTTTGCGCAGCGCATGGCCGAGGAGGGCGTCGCATGCGAGATGCACGTCTTTGACCAGGGCGGCCACGGCCTTTCGCTCGGCAACGCCAACACTGCGGTCGACAACGAGGACAAGCAGGCGGCTGTCCGTCCTTGGATTCGCCTAGCCTTCCGCTTCCTGGAGCGCCACGGGTTTTAGTTACGGCGTTTTACCAAACCACGTAACCACTTGACGCTGCGAGCCCGCCAGGGCGGCAATCTGTTAATTGAACGTCACTATGTGTTCGCGCTATCATGCGTGGTTAAATGGTTAGCCATGGCAAACGGTTAGCCAAGATAAACAAAATGCAACGCCCTGTGGGCGCCGGGGGAGGAACGCGGACGTGAGGCTCGATACACTCGAGATTGGAAAGGACGCCGTTGTCGCATCGGTGGCATCGGACGATCAGGCACTCCGACAGCATATTTTGGACATGGGCCTAACGCCGGGCACCGAAGTCACCATGATGAAGTACGCCCCCATGGGCGACCCGCTCGAGATTCGCCTGCGTGGCTACGAGTTGACGCTGCGCAAGGACGATGCTGCTCGCATCGAGCTCGTGGGCATTCACGACACCGATACGGGTCCGCGCGCTAACGCCGCAATCGGCACGACGGAGCATCCGGCCCTGGGCGAGGGGACGTATTCGCCCCGCGCGGCAAAGACGGCCGTGCCCGAGGGCGCACCGCTGCATTTTGCCCTCGCCGGCAACCAAAACTGCGGCAAGACCACGCTGTTCAACCAGCTGACGGGCTCCAACCAGCATGTCGGTAACTTTCCTGGCGTGACGGTCGACCGCAAAGATGGCACCATCCGCAACCACCCCGAGGCAAGCGTTACCGACCTGCCCGGCATTTATTCTCTGTCGCCGTACACGGGCGAGGAGATCGTAAGCCGCCAGTTTATCCTGGATGAGCACCCCGACGCCATCATCGATATCATCGACGCCACCAACATCGAGCGTAACCTTTACCTGACGCTGCAGCTTATGGAGCTCGATCGACCCATGGTCATCGCGCTCAACATGATGGACGAGGTGACGGCCAACGGCGGCGCCGTGGACGTCAACCTGCTCGAGAGCCTGCTGGGCGTGCCTGTTGTTCCCATTAGTGCTGCCCGCAACGAGGGCATTGGCGAGTTGGTGGATCATGCCTTGCACGTGGCGCGGTTCCGCGAGCGCCCCGGCCGCCTGGACTTCTGCGCGCCCGATGGTCCGGACGGCGGCGCGCTGCATCGCTGCATTCACGGCATCGCCAACCTTATCGAGGACCATGCCGCGACGGCGCACATTCCCGTGCGTTTTGCGGCGACCAAGCTGGTTGAGGGCGACGAGCTGGTGACCGAGGCGCTTCACCTGGACCGCAACGAGCTCGACGCCATCGAACACATCATTACCCAGATGGAGGGCGAGGCCGGCACCGACCGCCTGTCCGCGCTGGCCGATATGCGCTTTAGCTTTATCGGCGACGTGTGCGGGCGCTGTGTTGTCAAGCCGCACGAGAGCCGCGAGCACGTGCGCTCCGTCAAGATCGACCGCATCCTGACAGGTCGTTACACAGCCATTCCGGCGTTTCTGGTGATCATGGGCCTTGTTTTTTGGCTGACGTTTGGTGTGATCGGCGCGGCGTTGCAGGGGCTCATGGAGGACGGCATCGCTGCCATCATCGCCTCGGCCGATGCGGGCCTCAAGGCGTTCGGCACCAACGACGTAGTGCGCTCGCTGGCTGTCGACGGCGTGCTTACGGGCGTGGGCAGCGTGCTAACCTTCCTGCCGATTATCGTCGTGCTCTTTTTGTTCCTCTCCATTCTGGAGGACTCGGGCTACATGGCGCGTGTTGCCTTTGTCATGGATAAGGTGCTGCGCCGCTTTGGCCTTTCGGGCCGCAGCTTTGTGCCCATGCTCGTCGGGTTTGGCTGCACCGTGCCGGCTATCATGTCGACCCGTACGCTCCCATCCGAGCACGACCGCAAGATGACCGTCATGCTCACGCCGTTCATGAGCTGCTCGGCCAAGCTGCCGGTTTACGGCTTGCTGTGCGGAGCATTCTTCCCGCAGGCGACGGTCCCCGCCATGGTCTCGCTCTATCTGATCGGTATCGTGGTCGGCTGCATCGCGGCTTTGGTGCTCAACCGCACGGCATTTAAGGGCGACCCGGTGCCGTTTATCATGGAGCTTCCCAACTACCGCCTGCCGAGTATTAAGACGACGGTGATGCTAGCGTGGGATAAGGCCAAGGACTTTATTACCAGGGCTTTTACCATTATCTTTGCCGCGACCGTGGTCATCTGGTTCCTTCAGACGTTCGATATCCGCTTTAATGTGGTCGCCGATCAGTCGCAAAGCCTGCTTGCGGGCCTCGGCAGCATCATTGCGCCGGCGCTGGCGCCGCTCGGTTTTGGCGACTGGCGTGCATCCACGGCGCTCGTTACCGGACTTATCGCCAAGGAGAGTGTCATCTCGACCCTCACCGTGCTTTTGGGTGCAACGTCACCCGCGGCGCTGTCGACCATGTTTTCGCCGTTTACCGCCTACGTGTTCTTGGTCTTTACGCTGCTGTACCCGCCCTGCGTGGCCGCTATCGGCGCCGTCAAGAGCGAGCTGGGCGTGCGCTACGCCGTTGCCGTGTTCGCGTTTCAGGTGGCAGTCGCCTGGATCGTGGCGTTTGTCGTGCATTCGGCGGGCATATTGCTGGGGTTGGCTTAGTTATTTATTGACGGCGCAACCTCTGTGTATCGAATTGTTTTCGGCCCCGCATCTGTTACTGACAGATGCGGGGCCGTTGCTATATAATCGCCTCCGCTCAAAATGATTGGAGACGTTATATATGAGTCAGGCAAGGCAAGACGGCATCACGCTCAGGCAGTGGCTCCCGCTCGTCGGGCTCACCTGCTGTGCGTTCGTGTTCAACACGTCGGAGTTTATGCCCATCGGCCTTTTGACTGATATCGCCGCGTCGTTCTCGCTCACCGAGGCCCAGGCGGGCATCATGATCTCGGTCTATGCCTGGGGCGTCATGCTGCTGTCGCTGCCGCTCATGATGTTCGCTTCGCGTTTCGAGTTCAAGCGGATGCTGCTGGGCGTGCTGGCCGTGTTCTCGCTCGGTCAGTTCCTGTCCGCTGTGGCGCCGACCTATCCCATCCTGGTCTGCGCGCGCCTGGTGGTCGCTTGCGCACATGCCGTGTTCTGGTCAGTCGCCTCGATTATGGCCTCGCGCCTGGTTGACACGCGCCACGGCGCGCTCGCCATCAGCATGATCGCTACGGGCTCGTCCATCGCGCAGATCTTTGGCCTGCCTCTCGGTCGCGCCATTGGCTTGGCCGTGGGCTGGCGCATGACGTTTGCCGTGGTCGGGGGCCTCTCAGCCATCGCGGTCGTCTACCAGGCAGCGGTGTTCCCGGCCATGCCGGCGGGTGAGCGCTTTACCGTCAAACAGCTGCCCGAGCTGCTCAAGAACCCGCTCCTCATCGCGCTCTACGCAGTCACGGTCTTCATGGCGACCGGCTATTACGCAAGCTACAGCTATATCGAGCCCTTCCTGGCGCAGGTCGCGCACGTCGATGCGGGCGCCATCACCATGACGCTGACGGCGTTTGGCTGCTCTGGTCTGCTCGGAAGCTGGCTGTTTGGCCGCCTGTTCGATGGGCATCGCTTCCCGTTCCTTGCTATCACGCTTTCCGGCGTGCCGGTGGCTCTGCTGCTCATGGGGCCGGCCGCATCGTCGCTCGTGACAGTGCTTGCCGTCTGCGCACTGTGGGGTTGCTGCGCCACGGCCTTTAACGTGGCGTTTCAGGCCGAGCTCATCAAGCACACGCCGGCGGATTCGTCGGCCGTCGCCATGTCGATCTTCTCGGGCCTGTTTAACCTCGGTATTGGCACGGGCACCGCAATCGGCGGCGCCGTGGTTTCGGGTCCCGGTATCGCCTGGATCGGCTGCGCAGGTGGCGCAATCGCCGTCGTGGGCGTCATCCTCGCTATCACGGTGCTATTCCCGGCCATACGCCGCGCAAAGCCCGTCGCCTAATCACGCCCCCTCATCAGTTGCGGTGGAATAGTTCCTGTTTAAGGCCTCTGAAGGCCCAAGCAGGAACTATTCCACCGCAATTTATTTTGGGGAAGAGGATACAAGCCGGGCATACAATGGATGTCGTTGTGTTGAGCTTACCGGGAGGTTGCTATGTGGGCATTCGAGACGACGTTCTATCAGATCTATCCGCTGGGCTTTTGCGGAGCTCCGCGCGAAAACGCCGCCCCCGTTGCCGAGGATGAACTATCCCAAACTGTCGTCGCCGTGCCTAACCCCGATGCCCCCATTATGAAAATTGCCCAATGGGCCGACTATCTGCAGGAACTCGGCGTTGGCGCCGTGCTCATCAACCCGCCGCTCGAGTCTGATAGCCACGGTTACGACACGCGCAGCCTGCGCCATATCGACCGCCGCCTGGGTGGGGATGCCGACTTTGCCGCCGTGTGCGAGACGCTGCATGCCCATGGCATCCGTGTGGTGCTCGACGCCGTCTTCAACCACGTCGGTCGCGGCTTTTGGGCCTTCCGCGATGTGCAGGAGCGCAAGTGGGACTCGCCCTACAAGGACTGGTTTCACATCAGTTTTGATGGCGACTCTTGCTACGGCGACGGCTTTTGGTACGAGGGTTGGGAAGGCCATTTTGAGCTCGTGAAGCTCAACTTGCAAAACCCTGCCGTGGTCGATTACCTGCTCGAGTCCGTGCGCCGTTGGGCCGATGTTTTTGGCATCGACGGTCTGCGTTTGGACGTTGCCTATATGCTCGACCGTGACTTCATGCGCCGCTTACACGTCTTTACTCGTGAGCTCAAGCCCGACTTTGTGCTCATCGGCGAGACGCTCCACGGCGACTACAATCAGATCGTCAACGACGAGATGCTCGACTCGTGCACTAATTACGAGTGCTACAAGGGCCTGTATTCCAGCTTTAACTCGGTCAACATGTTCGAGATCGCCCATTCGCTGCACCGCCAGTTTGGCGGTGACCCCTGGTGCATCTACCGCGGCAAACATCTGCTGTCGTTTGTCGACAACCACGATGTGCCGCGCCTGGCAAGTATCCTCACCGACAAGTCGTGTCTGCGTCCCGCCTACGGCATGCTCTTTGGCATGCCGGGCATCCCGTGCGTCTACTATGGCAGCGAGTGGGGAATTGCCGGCGAAAAGGGTGGCCCCGATGGCGACTGGGCGCTGCGACCTGCGCTCAATGAGCCTGCGCCCAACGAGCTGACGGCCTTCATCAAGCAGCTCGCGCACCTGCGCTCGGCCGACGATGCGGCGGCCCGTGCTCTCAACTACGGCGCGTACCGCTACGTGGTGATCCAGAATAAGCAGCTGTTGTTCGAGCGCGCTTGCGACGGCGCGACGGTGCTCGTGGCGGTTAATGCCGTGAACGAGCCCTATACCTTTGGAGCCGGCGAACTCAACGGCTCCTTCGTCGATTTGCTCGCCGACGGTGTGCTCACGGTCGAGCTGACGGGTACCCTCGAGCTTGCGCCCTATGAGGTGCGTTATCTGCTGAGGGCCTAGCTCGTGGCGACGCCGGACGAGGACTATCAACATATTGAGCATGGGTTTGAGCCCGTGTTCGACCAGCATTCGCGCGTTTTGGTGCTCGGGTCGTTTCCCTCGGTGCTTTCGCGCGCCAATGCCTTTTATTACGGCAACCCTCAGAATCGCTTTTGGCGCGTGATGGCCGCGTGCCTCGGTGTGCCCGTGCCGCCCAACGAGGGCGGCCCTTTGGCAAGCGGTAAGCCTGCGACGCTCGATGCCTCCATTGCCGTCAAGCGCTCCATGCTGCTGAACGGCGGCGTGGCCCTGTGGGATGTGATCGAGAGCTGCGACATTAAGGGCTCGAGTGACGCGAGCATTAAAAACGTTGTGCCGGCACATATCGAGTGCATTACCGGCGCAGCTCCTATCGAGCAGGTGATATGCAACGGAGGTACAGCGGGGCGCCTCTATAAGCGCTATCTACAGGAGCGGACAGGCCTGCCCGCTGTCGTATTGCCGTCAACTAGTCCCGCTAACGCGGCTTGGCGTCTGGAGCGTCTTGTTGAGCGTTGGCACGAAGCCGTTGACTGGGCTGTTATTTAATTTAGATTTTTGTTTGAGCGTGGGCGCCCAGACGTTTCAGAACGCCTCGCCAGATCGGCGCGGGCACGGCTGGCTCGGCGCAAACCATGCCGTCGGCGTCGACGTTGGCGGCATTGCCGCCGCCAAGTCGCTGTGCATGCTCGACGGAGCAGCCCATGCGAACGGCGCCTACGAGCTTGTCCATCGCTTCGGAAAATGGCCGGCGCAAGAGGCCCATACGCGGGGAGTGGCGAAGCGCCGCAATACCGCTGCCGGCACAGACGACAACGCCGCCACACCACAATTGGTCATGGCGCTCACATGTCTTGTGCAGACGAACGGCGGTTCCGCGCGCCTGCTCAGCGCCCTCCTGTGCGGCTCGAATCGCGGCATAGACACGCGTTCCCGTGCCGCCAAAGCGCTCAAGCGCCTGCTCGATACCTGTCAGCGTCTCATCGTCAGCCACATCTTCAATGGCCAGCACGATGCCATCGGCAACGCTGCCGGCATCATCCGTCTCCAAATCAACCGGGCGGGGGAGCGTGGTGCCAGAAAGCTGAGCATAGACAGCGATGGCATCCTGCAGGTCCCAGAGCAAAAACTCAAGATCGGCGCTATCGGGAATGCTGATATACGCAATGGTTCGCAACGTTTTTGGTACATCGCCGCGCGCGATCGTCTCCATGCCGCCTCCTTTCCGGTTGGTTTCCGTTTAGGTTACACCGTCTGACGGCGCCCCGCCGCGCTATCCTAGTGCAACCCTTACGAAAGGAACGCCATGCGTCTGCCCATGAACACCTCGCTTGCCACGCTCAAGCCCTCCGGCATCCGTCGGATTAACGCGCTCGCTGCCCAGTACCCAGGATGCATTGCGCTCGCGCTCGGCGAGCCCGATTTTTCCACGCCCGATATGATTAGCGCCGAGGTGACTGCCGCACTGGACCGCGGTGACACGCACTATCCGCCCAACAACGGTCGCCCCGCCCTGCGTGATGCACTGTCCAAATATATGGATGACGCGGGCCTTACGTTTTCGGCCGACGAGGTCATCCTAACCGACGGCGCGACCGAGGCCCTGTCGGCAACATTCATGGCTATGCTCAACCCCGGCGACGAGGTCATTATCCCCACGCCGGCCTTTGGCCTGTACGAGAGCATCGTCGTGGCCAATCACGCCAAAGCGGTCTTTTTGGATACAGAGCCTGCGCAATTCCAGATTGATGAGGAGGCGCTTCGTGCCTGTGTGACGCCGGCGACTAAGGCCATCGTCATCTGCTCGCCCAACAATCCCACGGGTTGCATCCTCGACGCGGCATCGCTCGACGCCGTGGCACACGTGGCGGAGCAGGCGGGCATCTACGTGGTCTGCGACGACGTATATAACCGCCTGGTCTACGTGGACGGCTACGAGCGATTTGCCCAGCGCCACCCGGAGCTACGCGAGCAGACGGTGGTCATCGAGAGCTTCTCCAAGCCCTGGGCCATGACCGGCTGGCGTTTAGGTTGGCTCGCAGCGGCAACCCCCGTCATCGCCGAGATCGCAAAGGCCCACCAATACCTAGTATCGAGCGCCGTCTCCTTTGAGATGGACGCCGCAGCCCGAGCCCTGACCGTCGACCCAACCCCCATGCTCAAAGTCTACCGAGCCCGTCGCGAACGCGTGCTCGCAGCCTTAAACGCCATGGGCCTCGACGTAGTGGAACCAGCCGGCGCCTTCTACGCCTTCCCCAGCATCAAACAATTCGGCCTAACAAGCGAAGACTTCTGCATCAAAGCCATCAAAGAGGCAAACGTAGCCCTAGTCCCGGGCGACTGTTTCGGCACCGAAGGCCACATCCGCCTAAGCTACTGCGTCTCCGACCAAGATCTGGACGAAGGCCTCCGCCGCCTGTCCACCTTCATTTCAACCCTATAGCCCAACGGGACGCAACACATCAGCCCACTGACCCAAGCATTATGAGTGGGGCGCGCCGGCCAACGGACACGAGGATTCGCAGCAAAGGCAACGTAGCTCCGGCCGGGAGGGGCAGGGCGAGTTTTCCGTAGATTCCGCACGAGCCGAAGGCCACTTAATGTGGCCTTCGTGCGAGCCAGGACTTGACCGAGCGGAAAACTCGCCCTGCCCCTCCCGGCCGGAGCGTATGCAGGGTTTGTGTACGAATCCTCGCGCCCGTTGACCGACGCCGGGGTCCCCGCCATAATACTTTCGGTTCACGCACGAATCCGCTGCCAGAGACAGCCGGTGCAAACGGGCATTGCCCGCGAGCTTAATGGGATATCCCGCCAGCCGAGGTGGTCGAGTAGATATGTCTTCTCGCCCCCGTCGCTCATGCAGCGCGGGGGCTTTCTTTTTGGACATGCCCCCGTCACGTCCTTGTGGCGGACCGTGCCCGGAAAGAATTCGAGGAGGTGTAATTCATGCCCCAGCAGTACAAAATCGACAAGGTTGCAGAGATTGAGTCCCGTATCGCCGAGAACGCCGGTCTGTTCGTCGTCAACTACAACGGTCTGACGGTTAAGCAGGCTCAGGAGCTGCGTCATCAGCTTCGCGAGTGCGGCGCCGAGATGAAGGTCTACAAGAACAACCTGGTCAAGATCGCTCTCAAGAACCAGGAGCAGCCCGAGCTCGACGAGATCCTCGCCGGCCCCGTCGCTTATGTGTTCTACGAGACCGAGCCGGTCGAGGCCGCTAAGACCCTTAAGGACTTCTCCGCTAAGTCCAAGGGCGTCCTTGAGATCAAGGGCGGTATCTCCGACGGCAAGGCCGTTTCCGCTGATGATGTTAAGGCTATCGCCGAGCTGCCCACCAAGGACCAGCTTCTCGGCCAGATTGCCGGTCTCATCTCCGGTTTCGCTCGCGACATCGCTGTCTGCGTCAACGGCGTTTCCTCTGGTCTCGCTCGTTCGATCCAGCAGGTCTCCGAGCAGAAGGCAGCCTAGTCGCTGTTTTCACCCGCGGCGGCAACGCCGCACCCCTGGCGCATTCGCGCCGTGTTTTAACTGATCTCCGTGCACAGACACGGAAACCGAAAGGACTTAGAAATGGCTAAGCTTACCACCGATGAGATCATCGATGCTCTTAAGGAAATGACCCTTCTCGAGGCTTCCGAGCTCGTTAAGGCTATCGAGGACACCTTCGGCGTTTCCGCCGCTGCTCCTGCCGCTGTTGTCGCCGCTCCCGCTGCTGGCGCTGCTGAGGCCGAGGAGAAGACCGAGTTTGACGTCGTGCTCGAGGGCTTCGGCGACAACAAGATCCAGGTCATCAAGGCCGTCCGTGAGCTCACCAACCTTGGCCTGAAGGAGGCCAAGGAGGTCGTCGAGGGCGCTCCCAAGGCTGTTCTCGAGGGTGCCAAGAAGGAGGACGCCGAGGCTGCCAAGGAGAAGCTCGAGGCTGCTGGCGCTGCTGTCACCCTCAAGTAATCAGGCTTTCTCGCCAGATTTCTTTGCAGACGGGGTTCGCATTGCGAGCCCCGTCTTTTTCGTTTTGATCCCTCTATTTTGTTGGCTCGGCATACAAATTGCTGCCGCTTGCGGTGCTTTGGGGTCGCTACCGTTGGGCGATAAAATTGCACCATTCGAGCAATAATTTGCGTTGACCTGCTGAAGAATGGCGCTTGCCTACATTAACGTTAATTAACGGCGGTAAGATAAACCGGTATCGCAATTTGGTCTGCGGCCGCCGTGCCGCACGCACAGGGCGCATCCTGCGCCTGCGAAAGGATCCCTGAATACTATGAAGGCAATCATCCCCGCCGCCGGTCTTGGCACGCGTTTTCTGCCTGGCACCAAGTGCACGCCTAAAGAGATGCTGCCGGTGCTCGACAAGCCGGTCATCCAGTACGTCGTCGAGGAGGCGCTCGACCCCGAGGAGGTCGACGACGCCATTATCGTCACCTCTCCCGGCAAGCCCGAGTTGCTGAGCTACTTCCAGCCCGATCGTTCGCTCGAGAACCTGCTGCGCGAGCGCGGCAAGGATGCTTATGCCGACGCCGTCGCCCATGCGGGCGGTATGCCGGTCGACTTCCGCTATCAGTACGAGCCCAAGGGCCTCGGTCACGCCATTCGCTCTGCCGCTGACGCTGTGGCGGGGGAGAACTTCCTGGTTCTTCTGGGCGACTACGTTGTGCCCAACCGCGACATCTGCGACAAGATGCTTGCCGTCTCCAAGGAGCACGGTGGCGCTTCTGTTATCGCCGTTGCCGCGTGCGCTCCCGAGGAAGTCAGCCGCTATGGCGTTATCGCCGGCGATCGCGTGGGCGCTCTCGAGGGCTTCGAGAATGCCGCCGACGACGAGCCCGGTGCCGTTTGGCGCATCGGCGGCCTGGTCGAGAAGCCCGCTCCCGAGGCGGCTCCGTCCAACCTGTACATCGTCGGTCGCTACCTGCTGAGCCCGTTGGTCATGGACCTGCTGGCCGATCAGCAGGCCGGTAAGGGCGGCGAGATCCAGCTGACCGACGCCATGGCCCGCTCGCTCGACCGCGAGGCCATGTACGCCGTCGTCATCGACCCGCTGTCGGGCTACGATACCGGTACCCCGTCTGGCTGGATGGCCACCAACGCCCTCATGGCTGCAAGCGATCCTCGCTTTGCCGGCGCCTTCTGGGATGCCATCGACGAGCGCGGCGGCTTGATGCGCAAGTAAGCCTTTCGGGCATCGACATTTACGGGCGCGGACCTCGGTTCGCGCCCGTTTTTTTAAGAGCTGCGATTGCCGGCTCTCTGTTCACAGAAAATATATGAACAGGTGTTCGATGCACATCCATCTACCTGCATGTTTTCTGTCGAAAAACTTTGCTACTCCAAAAACTCAATCACGTCAAGGCTTTTCTTGCTCAACGGTCGGTACCTGATAAACTATTAGGTTGCGATAACTGGCGAAGCTATGCCTCGCCAATCCACCGAGCATTTCCGTGAAGGAGGAAAAACCTGGTGACCTACGCATACACTGCCACTGAGCGCAAGCGCGTCAGCTTCGGGAAAATCCCGGAGGCCATGGAGCTCCCCAACCTTATCTCTGTTCAAAGGGAATCCTTTGAGCGTTTTAAGGACGAGGGCCTTCGTGAGGCGTTCAAGGAATCCAGCCCCATCCAGAGCCAGAACCATGTTCTCGAGGTTACCTTCGGCGAGCATCAGTTTGGCGATCCCGCGCACACCGTCGAGGAGTGCCGCGAGAAGGACATGACCTATCAGGCTCCGCTTCTGACCGACGTCCGTCTCACTAACAAGGAGACCGGTGAGATCAAGGAGCAGCTCGTCTTTATGGGCGACTTCCCCATGATGACCGATCAGGGCACCTTTATCATCAACGGTACCGAGCGTATCGTCGTCTCCCAGCTCGTCCGTTCCCCGGGCGTGTACTACAGCTCCGAGATGGATTCGGGCAAGCAGATCTACAAGGCTCAGATCATTCCGTCCCGCGGTGCCTGGCTCGAGTTTGAAGTCGACAAGCGCGACCAGCTCATGGTCTCCATCGACCGTAAGCGCAAGCAGAGCGCCACGATGTTCCTGCGCGCCCTTGGCATCGCCGTCACCAACGACGATATCATCGAGCTGCTCGGCAACTCCGATGTGATCAAGCGTACCCTCGAGCGCGACACCGCCCTTACCCGCGAGGATGCTCTTATCGAGATCTACCGTCGCCTGCGTCCGGGCGAGCCTCCCACCGTGGATGCTTCCCGCAGCCTGCTCGAGGGCCTGCTCTTCAACCCGCAGCGCTACGATCTGGCCCGCGTCGGTCGTTACAAGGTCAACAAGAAGCTCAACCTCACCACCGAGGAAGAGGTCACGGTGCTCACCGACGAGGATATCGTCGCTACGCTGCGCTACCTGCTGTCCCTCGCTGCCGGCGAGCAGGGCTTCAAGGTCGACGACATCGACCACTTTGGCAACCGCCGCATCCGCACCGTCGGCGAGCTCGTTGCCAACCAGTTCCGTATCGGCATGAGCCGTATGGAGCGCGTCGTCCGTGAGCGCATGAGCTCCCAGGACATCGACGAGATCACCCCGCAGTCGCTCATCAACATCCGTCCGATCGTGGCCTCCATCAAGGAGTTCTTCGGTTCCTCGCAGCTCTCGCAGTTCATGGACCAGGCAAACCCCCTGACCGGTCTGACCCACAAGCGCCGTCTGTCCGCACTCGGCCCTGGCGGTCTTGCCGGCCACAAGTCGGGCTCCAGCCGCCGCACCAACGTGCCGACGGCCGTCCGCGACGTTCACAACTCACACTACAGCCGCATGTGCCCGATCGAGACCCCCGAAGGCCCCAACATCGGCCTGATCGGCTCGCTCGCCCTCTACGCCCGCGTCAACGAGTATGGCTTCATCGAGGCCCCGTTCCGTCGCGTCGAGAACGGCGTTGCCACCGACCAGATCGACTGGATGACCGCTGACGAGGAAGAGAAGCACGTCATCGCGCCGGCCAACACGCCGCTCGATCCCAAGACCAACGAGTTCATCACGACCGATGCCGAGGGCAAGATCGTTCGTCCACATACCGTGATCGCCCGTACCCGCGACTTCGACGGCTCCTTCGGCGCTCCCGCCGACGTGCCTGTCGAGGACGTCGACTACATGGACGTTTCGCCGCGTCAGATGCTCTCCGTCGCAGCCACGCTGATTCCGTTCCTCGAGCACGACGACGCCAAGCGTACGCTCATGGGCGCCAACATGCAGCGTCAGGCCGTGCCGCTGGTTCACCCCGCCGCTCCCTATGTCGGTACCGGCATGGAGCGTCGCGCCGCCCTGGACTCCGGCGAGGTCACCCTGGCCAAGAACGCCGGCGAAGTCATCTATGCCGACGCCTCCAAGATTATCGTCAAGCATGCCGGCGGCATGGACGAGTATCACCTGGCCAAGTACCAGCGCTCCAACCAGTCCACCTGCATCAACCACCGTCCGCTCGTTCGCGTCGGTGACACCGTTGAGCAGGGCGAGCCTCTGGCCGACGGTCCTTCGACCGATCATGGCGAGCTCGCACTGGGCCAGAACCTCACCGTGGCATACATGCCGTGGGAAGGCTTCAACTACGAGGACGGTATCGTCGTGTCCGAGCGCCTGGTGGCCGAGGACCTGCTGACGACCATCAATATCACCCGTCACGAGATCGACGCCCGCGACACCAAGCTCGGTCCCGAGGAGATCACTCGCGAGATCCCGAACCTCTCCGAGGACATGCTTGCCAACCTCGACGAGGACGGCATCATCCGCATCGGCGCCGAGGTCGGCCCTGGCGACATCCTGGTCGGCAAGGTCACGCCTAAGGGCGAGAGCGCTCTGACCGCCGAGGAGCGCCTGCTGCGCGCCATCTTCGGTGCCAAGGCTCACGATGTTCGCGACACCTCCCTAAAGATGCCTCACGGCGCTTATGGCCGCGTCATCGACGTCGTCCGCTTTAGCCGCGAGAACGGCGACGACCTGGCCCCCGGCGTCAACGAGCAGGTGCGCGTCTACGTCGCCCAGCGTCGTAAGATCCAGCAGGGCGATAAGATCGCCGGTCGCCACGGCAACAAGGGCGTTATCTGTAACGTTCTGCCGGTCGAGGACATGCCCTACATGGCTGACGGTACCCCGATCGACGTTATCCTCAACCCGCTGGGCGTTCCTTCGCGTATGAACGTCGGCCAGCTGCTCGAGTGCCACCTTGGCTGGGCTGCTGCCTGCGGTTGGGATACCGAGGATGCCGACTCCGACAAGTATGTCCCCGGTCCGTTCTTCGTCTCGACGCCCGTCTTCGACGGCGCCAAGGAGGACGAGATCGCCGAGGTCATCCGTCGCGCCAACAAGAACATGCTCAACAAGGCCACCGCTGCCTTTGGCGATCACATGCGCCCCGAGTTTGTCACCCAGCTTGACGAGCGCGGCAAGACCCGCCTGTTCGACGGCCGCACCGGCGAGGAGTTCCGCGAGCCCATTACCGTGGGTACGTCCTACATCCTCAAGCTCGGCCACATGGTTGACGACAAGATCCACGCCCGTTCGACCGGCCCTTACAGCCTGGTTACCCAGCAACCGCTGGGCGGCAAGGCTCAGTTCGGCGGCCAGCGCTTCGGCGAGATGGAAGTTTGGGCACTGTACGCATACGGTGCTTCCAACGTCCTGCAGGAGATCCTGACCGTCAAGTCCGACGATACCGTGGGCCGCGTCAAGACCTACGAGTCCATCGTCAAGGGCGAGAACGTCCCGGTTCCGGGTATCCCCGAGTCCTTCAAGGTTCTCGTCAAGGAGATCCGTTCCCTCGCACTGGACATCGAGCCCATGCACGATGCCGACGAGGACGCCTCCGCCCCTGTGACCGCCGAGGAGACCTCTGCTCTCGACGACCTGGCTGCGCTCGCCGGCGTTGACGCCGACGTCGAGGCCCAGGATGCCGAGACCGCCGAGGCACCCGAGGCTGTCGCCGCCACGACCACTGATAAGGAGTAGTTGACTGTGGCAGATTTCGAAGCTACTGATTTTGACTCGGTAAAGATCTCCCTTGCCTCCGCCGACCAGATCCGTTCCTGGTCGCACGGTGAGGTCAAGAAGCCGGAGACCATCAATTACCGTACCCTCAAGCCCGAGAAGGACGGCCTGTTCTGCGAGAAGATCTTCGGTCCCGCCAAGGACTGGGAGTGCTCCTGCGGCAAGTACAAGGGCATCCGCTTTAAGGGCATCGTCTGCGAGCGCTGCGGCGTCGAGGTCACCTCGGCCAAGGTGCGTCGCGACCGCATGGGCCACATCGAGCTCGCCGCTCCCGTGTCCCACATCTGGTACTTCAAGAGCCCCACGAGCTTCCCGATGAGCCGTATGCTCGACATCAAGTCCAAGGACCTCGAGAAGGTTCTGTACTTTGCCAGCTACATCATCACCGAGGTCGACTACGAGGCTCGCGAGGCCGACGCTGACGACCTGCGCGAGGAGCTCGCCGCCGATCTGGAAGAGATCGATGCCGAGTGCGCCCGCCAGATCGAGTCCCTCAAGGAGCAGGGCAACCCCGAGAACTTTGACGAGTTCTCCGACGAGGAGCCGCTGACCCCCGAGGAGATCGCCTCTGGCATCGTCGACATCGAGGAAGAGTGCAAGGACGAGAAGCAGCTCCGCACGGACGCCTTCAACGCCTTCATGAAGCTTACCGAGCGCGACCTCATCTCCGATGAGCCGCTGTTCCGCGAGATGACCCGTTACTACTCCATGTACTTCAAGGGCGGTATGGGTGCCGAGGCCGTCCGCGACCTGCTCGCTGCCATCGACCTCCCCTCCGAGGCCGAGAAGCTCAAGGCCATCATCGCCGACGAGGATTCCCAGAAGCAGAAGCGCGAGAAGGCCGTTAAGCGCCTCGAGGTCGTTGACGCCTTCCTGAAGGGCGGCAACAGCCCCGCGAACATGATCCTGGATGTCATTCCGGTCATTCCGCCCGATCTGCGCCCGATGGTCCAGCTCGACGGCGGCCGCTTCGCCGCGTCCGACCTCAACGACCTGTATCGTCGCGTGATCAACCGTAACAACCGACTCAAGCGCCTGCTCGACCTGGACGCCCCTGCGATCATCGTGAACAACGAGAAGCGCATGCTCCAGGAGTCCGTGGACGCCCTGTTCGACAACGGCCGTCGTGGTCGCCCGGTCTCTGGCCGTGGCGGTCGCCCGCTCAAGTCGCTCGCCGAGGCCCTCAAGGGCAAGCAGGGTCGTTTCCGTCAGAACCTGCTGGGCAAGCGTGTCGACTACTCCGGCCGTTCGGTAATCGTTACCGACCCCAAGCTGCTGTTGCACCAGTGTGGTCTGCCCAAGACCATGGCACTGGAGCTCTTCAAGCCCTTCGTCATGAAGCGCCTGGTCGAGCTCGGCAAGGTCGAGAACATCAAGGGCGCCAAGCGCGCTATCGACCGCGGTGCCACCTTTGTGTGGGATATCCTCGAAGAGGTCATCGACGGTCGCGTCGTGCTGCTCAACCGTGCACCGACCCTGCACCGTCTGTCCATCCAGGCCTTTGAGCCGGTGCTGGTCGAGGGCAAGGCTATCCACCTGCACCCGCTGGTCTGCTCGCCCTTCAACGCCGACTTCGACGGCGACCAGATGTCTGTCCACGTGCCGCTGTCCAGCCAGGCTCAGGCCGAGGCTCGCGTGCTCATGCTCTCTGCGAACAACCTGCGCTCGCCGGCATCCGGCAAGCCGGTTAACATCCCTTCGCAGGACATGATCATCGGTGTGTACTACCTCACCCAGGTCCGCGACGGCCTGCCCGGCGAGAACCACGTGTTCGCCAGCTTCGACGACGCGCTGCACGCCTATGACTGCCGCTCCGAGGTCGACATGCAGGCCAAGATCCAGGTTCGCGTGTCCGCCGAGAACGCCAACGTCATCAACGAGGACGGCACCCGTATCTTCCGCGTCAAGAACGGCAAGAACGAGTTCGTCGACTACGACGTCACCGGTAACAAGACCGCGCGCTTCGAGACCTCTATCGGCCGCATCATCTTCAACCGCCAGTGCCTGCCCGAAGACTACGAGTTCATGAACTACAAGATGGTCAAGGGCGACGTGGCCAAGCTGGTTGCCGACTGCTGCGATCGTTACCCCGAGGCCAAGGTCGGCCCGATCCTCGACGCCATCAAGTACTCCGGCTTCCACTACGCTACCCGCGCCGGCCTCACCATCTCGGTGTGGGACGCTCTCATCCCTGCCGAGAAGCAGGAGCTGCTCGATCGCGCCCAGGCCAACGTCGACCAGATCAACGAGTACTTCGAGGAGGGCTTCATCAACGAGACGGAGCGCCACATCGAAGTTGTTAACGAGTGGACCGCTTGTACCGACAAGGTCGCAGCGCTCATGCTCGACTTGTTCGACGAGGAGAACCCGCTCTACATGATGGCCGACTCCGGCGCCCGTGGTTCTAAGACCCAGCTGCGTCAGCTCGGCGGCATGCGTGGCCTGATGGCAGACATGTCCGGCGAGACGATCGACCTTCCCATTAAGGCGAACTTCCGCGAGGGCCTGCTGCCGCTCGAGTACTTCATTTCGACCTACGGCGCCCGTAAGGGCCTGGTCGATACCGCATCCCACACCTCGGACTCTGGTTACCTGACCCGTCGTCTGGTCGACGTGGCCCAGGACGTCATCGTCCGCGAGGAGGACTGCGGTACGCACGAGGGCGTTACCTACAACCTCATCATCCCCGGCACCACCGATCTCAACACCGACCTCGTCGGCCGTTGCTTCATCGAGGACGTCGTGGCCCCCGATGGCACCGTGCTCTTTGAGCAGGACGGCTACATCGAGAAGGTCGCCGACATCCAGAAGATGGTCGATGCGGGCCTTAAGAAGGTCAAGCTCCGCGCGCTGCTCACCTGCCGCTCCAAGTACGGCGTGTGCCAGAAGTGCTACGGCTGGGATCTTTCCACCCGTCGTCCGGTCGCCATCGGTACCGCGGTCGGCATTATTGCCGCCCAGTCCATCGGCGAGCCCGGTACGCAGCTTACGATGCGTACCATTCACTCCGGCGGCGTCGCTGGCGTCGACGATATTACGCAGGGTCTGCCTACGGTCAGCCGTATGTTCGATATCGTCGGCAACGTCAACGAGAAGATCCTGGGTCGCGAGGCCGAGCTGGCTCCGTACTCCGGTCACCTCTCGATTAAGCCCGAGAAGTCCGAGTACGTGCTGACGCTCACCGACTCCGAGGATCACACCCGTGTCCTCGACGAGCGCCGCGTCCCCGCTTCGGTGCGCTTTATGCCTGAGATCGAGGACGGCTGCGAGGTTCGCGCCGGCGACCAGATCACCAAGGGCTTCGTCAACTTCCGCAACCTGCGCAAGCTGACCGACATCGAGTCGACGATGCACACCTTCGTCGAGAGCGTCAAGGACGTCTACACCAGCCAGGGCGTCGACCTGAACGACAAGCACATCGAGGTGCTCGCACGTCAGATGCTGCGTCGCGTTCAGATCACCAACCCCGGTGACTCCAAATACCTGCTTGGTCAGTACGTCGACCGCTACGAGTTCGCCGACGAGGTCGAGCGCGTTGCCCGTCTGGGCGGTCAGGCTCCTGTGGCCGAGCCCGTCATCCTGGGTACGCTCAAGGTCGCGTCCAACATCGACTCCTGGCTGTCGAGCGCTTCGTTCATCCGTACCGCCGGCGTCCTTACCGAGGCTGCCATCGAGGGCAAGGTCGACCACCTGCTCGACCTTAAGTCCAACGTCATCGTCGGTAAGAAGATTCCGGCTGGTACCGGCCTCAAGCCGTACGCCAACGCCAAGCTGACGTATCGTACGGCCGACGGCTACGTGGACATCGACGGCCCGGCTTCGCCCAACGCCAAGTCGCTGCCCGAGTGGGCTCCGGTTGAGCTCAAGGACCTGGACGAGCAACTCCCGCAGCAGCTCGACTGGGCCGGCTACGACGAGTTCGGTGGTGCTGACGGTTCGTTCACCCGCAACGGCCACACCATCTCCGCCGAGAAGGCTCGCCTGTACCTGTTCGACGACCTGGGCGTGTCGCAGCGCTGGACCAACAAGTTCAGCGAGGTCGGCATCGAGACGGTCGGCGACCTGGTCGGCAAGTCCGAGGAGGATCTGCTGCGCATCGATGGTATCGGTGCCAAGGCGATCGAGGAGCTCCGTGACGGCCTGGAGGCCCACGACCTGCTCTACATCCTCGAGAACAACGACGACGTTGCCGACGAGGAGGACCTCTCGCAGCTGCTGCAGATGGTCTTTAGCCCCGACGGTCCGGACGACATCCTGCTGGGCACCTCCGCCACGCCGACGCATCACGCCGACGCCGACGAGGAGCTCCTGGGCGCTCCGATCGACGACAAGAAGGCTCCCGCCAACGGTGCCATCAACGAGGACATGGCTTCCCTCGACGAGCTGCTCAACCAGCTCGTGGACACCGACGATGCCGAAGAGGCCAAGGACAACGACGAGGAGTAATTTCCTAGTACGTTAACCGTCCTTCCAAAGACCCGTTTCCCAACAGGGAAGCGGGTCTTTTTGTTAAAGAAAACCTGCCAAAAAGGGACAGGTTTATTTTGGTGGGTTTTCCTGCTTGAATTTGAAACATTTCGTCCGGCCAGAGCGTATCTATGGTGAGGACCTCATCAAGAATCAGTACCGTCACCGGGAGGTGATTATGGAAGAACAAACATTTAGACAGGCGGTCGAAGATCACCGAGATGTCGTGTTTCGAATCGCATTGACGTATCTGCGCGATCGCGCCGATGCCGATGATGTTGCCCAAGATGTCTTTCTTAAGCTGCTCAAAAGCGATACGCAATTTGAGAGTTGGGAGCATCTTCGCCGCTGGCTTATCCGGGTCACGATCAATGAATGCAAATCGCTCTTTCGAAAGCCATGGAGGCGTGTGGAGGATATTGAGAACCTGGCCGAGTCGCTTTCGACAGCGCAGGATGAGACCAAGGCCGTCCTGTCAGATGTCATGCGGCTTCCGGAACGATTCCGTATCCCCATCGTGCTCTATTACTATCTGGGCTTTTCGACCTCAGAGATTGCCGAGTTGTTGCATGTACCAGCCGCGACCGTTCGAACGCGTTTAGCTCGTGGTCGATCGAAGCTCAAATTCATCCTAGAGGAGGGCGACCGTGAAATCCAATCAAATCAAGCAGGCCTTCGAGTCCATCCAAGCCGATAGCGATCTTGCCGACCGTGTTATTGATGCTGCGGCTGGCGAGCCGCTTCGTCGAAAGGGTCACGCGAAGCCACTGTATGTTGCCGTAATCGGATGTCTTGTCGGAGTGTTGGCGACCGGAGGGGTCGCCTACGCCGTTATCAATTCCAGCTATTTTGCCTCAGCCTGGGGAAACCACGGCAACGGGGATTCCATTACCTGGACCAACGGCGGCTCATCGGGGACTAAATACACCTACACCAGAGAGTTCGGTGATGGCATCGCGCCCCAAAGCCTGGAGGGCGCAGTCCAGGAGGTTAATCTGTCCGTCGAGGGTAACGGCTATACGCTTGATATACATGAGATGGCAATCGACCAAAACGGCTGCGGAGCCGTGACGTTTACGTTGTCCAATCCAAATGGAGTTAACTACTACAAGCCAGCAGCAGAGATTGGCGAACTTGTTCTTTATGGTGAAGAAGAACAGGGCATCGGCACGCCCAGCATGAACTTCGGCGAGGAATGGGCTGACACACGCTGCACAATTGATAAAGACACATCAAGCGACACGGTCATTAATGGCACGATGTACTTTGCCTCGTGGAATCGCGAGCGAGATTTGGGACATGCGGTCACCTGGAATATCTGCTGGACTGAGGGCGAAGGCGAGGACGCGAAGCTGTTCGAGGCATCGACGCCCGAGTTTAGCGTTGGAGCGTACGTCGATACAAAGGAACTCCGCTCCGATGACTCGCCTCTCGAGATCAGCCCGTTTTCCATCCAGACGCACATCGACGATCTGGGCATTGACGCAGTCACGAAAAAGTTGATCGTTACCTACAAGGATGGATCGGAGCAGATTATCGAAGACGATGCTGCGGGCGCGTACAATTTCTATGTCTCGATGACGCGCAATAGTGGAGAGAACATCTCGGTGCCGACAAAACTGATCAATGTCGATCAAGTGGTCTCGGTAACCCTTGAGGGCACGAGGTACACATCAACAGGAGAGACCGAAACAGAAGTACCCTTTACCATCGTCTATTCGTAAGATTTGGGGCCGCTTCCTACTAGGGGAGGCGGCCCATTTTGCGTTAAATGGGCGGTTAAAGCGAGCGACATTCGTCCGATTTTCGGAAGTATGCGGCAAAATCCCGATAGGCCGACCACACCGCATATGCTCAAGCGTTCTACCTGCCGGTTTGTTATCGCAAAACCCCTGTGTGCTCGGCAAGTTCATAATTTGCCGCATACTTCCGAAAACGCCGCCGATTTCCATGCGAGAGATGAGAGCAGATCACCGCTGGAGCGCAGCATTTCCCCAGATAAAACCGACCAAAATAAACCTGTCCCTTTTTGGCAGGGAACGTTGCCCCAACGAGCACGTCGGATTCCCGGGCCGGGCGGCACAGGGGTTAAGTTTGTCGCGAGTTCCGCATGAGCCGGAGGCCACTTAATGTGGCCTCCGTGCGAGCCAGGACTGTAGAGCAGCAAACTTAACCCCTGTGCCGCCCGGCCCGGGAATCCGCCCCCCGCGCACAGGAGGAGATTCCTTTTGTGTAGGCTTTGCGGAAATGTGCTCATTTTGGGATACGCCCGGCGGCGTGGTCTGTTGACGGCACAGCTAACGGCACGTATCCTATCGAACTGCGTGTTTCGTAGGGGGATGCTGACCCCTCGATTCAAGCCGTTGCACTTTACAGAAAGCTGGAATCATTCGAGAAGGAGTACGCTTTGCCTACTATTAACCAGCTGGTTCGCCAGGGCCGTCGTTCCGTGCCCAAGAAGTCCAAGAACGCTGCTCTGCAGCACAACTCCCAGAAGCGCGGCGTGTGCACCCGCGTCTTCACCACGAGCCCCAAGAAGCCGAACTCGGCTCTTCGTAAGGTTGCCCGTGTTCGCCTTGTCAACGGCATCGAAGTTACTGCTTACATCCCGGGTGAGGGCCACAACCTGCAGGAGCACTCCATCGTGCTCGTCCGCGGCGGTCGTGTCCGTGACCTCCCTGGTGTCCGTTATCACGTCATCCGTGGCGCCTACGACGCTGCTCCGGTCCAGAACCGTATGCAGGCCCGTTCCAAGTACGGTGCTAAGCGCCCCAAGGCTAAATAAGCCAGATAACGTTTTGATACTTTCGCCGTGTGCCGCCTAAGCGCCGCACGGTAGACACTTAAGGAGATTTCACATGCCGCGTCGTGCAGCAGCTAATCGTCGTGAGGTTCAGCCTGACGCCGTTTACAACAACCGCCTGGTGACTCAGCTCATCAACAAGGTCCTTCTTGACGGCAAGAAGGCCACCGCTGAGCGCATCGTTTACACCGCTTTCGAGATCGTTGCCGAGAAGTCCGAGGGTGGCGACGCTCTCGCTACCTTCAAGAAGGCTATGGACAACGTCAAGCCCACGCTCGAGGTTAAGCCCAAGCGTGTCGGTGGCGCTACCTATCAGGTCCCGATGGAGGTCAACTCCCGTCGTTCCACCGCTCTGGGTATCCGCTGGATCGTCAACTTCTCCCGCGCTCGCAAGGAGAAGACCATGGCCGAGCGTCTCGCCAACGAGATCCTCGACGCTTCCAACGGCCTGGGCGCTTCCGTCAAGAAGCGTGAGGACGTCTTCAAGATGGCCGAGGCCAACCGCGCGTTCTCTCACTATCGTTGGTAAGTTAAGGTAAGGAACTAACATGGCTAAGCCTAAGTACAAGCTTTCCGATACCCGTAACATCGGCATCATGGCCCACATCGATGCCGGTAAGACCACCACGACCGAGCGTATTCTTTACTACACCGGTAAGACCCACAAGATCGGTGAGGTCCATGAGGGCGCTGCCACCATGGACTGGATGGTTCAGGAGCAGGAGCGCGGCGTAACCATTACCTCCGCTGCTACCACGTGCTTCTGGAACAAGGACGGTAAGGACTACCGCATCCAGATCATCGACACCCCGGGCCACGTTGACTTCACCGCCGAGGTTGAGCGCTGCCTGCGCGTCCTCGATGGTGCTGTCGCCGTCTTCGACGCCGTTGCCGGCGTTCAGCCCCAGTCTGAGACCGTTTGGCGTCAGGCTTCTACCTTCAACGTCCCCCGCATCGCCTTCATCAACAAGTATGACCGCGTGGGCGCTGACTTCTTCAACGCTATCGAGACCATGAAGGATCGTCTCGACGCCAACGCCGTGGCCGCTCAGGTCCCGATGGGCGCCGAGGACAACTTCTGGGGCGTCATCGACCTGGTCACCATGACTGCTTGGGACTTCAAGGCCGACGACAAGGGCATGACCTACCCCGAGCCGATGGACGAGATCCCGGCTGAGTTTGCTGACATCGCTGCCACCAAGCGCGAGGAGCTCCTCGACGCTGCTGCCAGTTTTGACGACGAGCTCATGGAGAAGATCCTCATGGAGGAGGACTTCACCGTCGAGGAGCTCAAG
This sequence comes from uncultured Collinsella sp., assembly GCA_902496115.1. GTDB lineage: Bacteria > Actinomycetota > Coriobacteriia > Coriobacteriales > Coriobacteriaceae > Collinsella. The sequence goes on from CABUZK010000006.1 coordinate 51,463, forward strand.
GCTGCTCTGCGCAAGGGCGTTCTGGCCAACGAGCTCAACCTCGTCTTCGTGGGCTCCGCCTACAAGAACAAGGGCGTCCAGGAGCTGCTTGACGCTGTCGTTGACTACCTGCCCAGCCCGCTTGACGTCGAGGCCGTCACTGGTACCGATCCGGACACCGGCGAGGAGATCCAGCGTCATCCTTCCTTCGACGAGCCCTTCTCCGGCCTGGTCTTCAAGATCATGACCGACCCGTTCGTCGGTAAGCTCACCTACGTCCGTGTTTACTCCGGCCGCGCCGAGTCCGGCTCCTACGTGGTCAACGCTTCCAACGGTCAGCGCGAGCGTCTCGGCCGCATCCTCGAGATGAACGCCGCCGAGCGTATCGACCGTGACGACGCTGCCGCCGGCGACATCGTCGCTTGCGTCGGCTTCAAGAACTCCACCACTGGTGACACCCTGTGCGAAGAGGGCAAGGAGATCGTCCTCGAGAAGATCGAGTTCGCTAAGCCCGTTATCGACGTTGCCATCGAGCCCAAGACCAAGGCCGAGCAGGACAAGATGTCCCTGGCTCTGACCAAGCTCGCCGAGGAGGACCCGACCTTCCAGGTGTCCACCAACCACGAGACCGGCCAGACCATCATCGCCGGCATGGGCGAGCTGCACCTCGAGATCATCGTCGACCGTCTGCTCCGCGAGTTCAAGGTTGACGCTAACGTTGGTAAGCCCCAGGTTGCCTACCGCGAGACCGCTGGTCACGACGTCGAGAAGGCTGAGGGCAAGTTCGTCCGTCAGTCCGGCGGTCGCGGTCAGTACGGCCACGCCGTCATTAAGCTCGAGAAGATGGAGGAGGGCTTCGGCTACGAGTTCGTCAATGCTATCGTCGGCGGCGTCGTGCCCAAGGAGTACATCCCGTCCATCGACAAGGGCATTCAGGAGGCCCTGAACACCGGTGTTATCGCCGGCTTCCCGGTCCTCGACGTTAAGGTCACCCTGTTCGACGGTTCTTACCACGAGGTCGACTCCTCCGAGGCCGCCTTCAAGATCGCCGGCTCCATGGCTATCAAGGACGCCCTCAAGAAGTCCGATCCGCAGCTGCTCGAGCCGATCATGGCTGTCGAGGTCGAGACTCCCGAGCAGTACATGGGCGACGTTATGGGCAACCTCTCCGGTCGTCGCGGCAAGATCGAGGGCATGGAGGATCGTAAGAACAGCAAGCTCATCCGTGCCAAGGTGCCGCTGGGCGAGATGTTCGGTTACGCTACCGACCTTCGCTCCCAGACCCAGGGCCGTGCATCCTACACGATGCAGTTCGACTCTTATGAGCCCGCGCCCAAGTCCATCGTGGACGAGGTCATGAGCAAGAACGCCTAAGTTCGAGCTCCCTGTTACGTAATCCGCGAGAACATCTCTCGCACTCTTTGGAGGTTTAAGTTGGCTACCCAGAAGATCCGCATTCGCCTCAAGGGCTATGATCACGAGGTCGTCGATCAGTCCGCGAAGCTCATCGTCGAGACCGCTCAGAAGACCGGCGCTCGCGTTTCCGGTCCTGTCCCCCTGCCCACCGAGCGCAACCTGTACACGGTTATCCGCTCGCCGCACGTGAACAAAGACTCCCGTGAGCAGTTCGAGATGCGCACCCACAAGCGCCTCATCGACATCCTCGACCCCACCTCGGGCACCGTTGATTCGCTCATGCGTCTCGACCTCCCCGCTGGCGTCGACATCGACATCAAGCTCTAAGCTTTTTGCTCGATAGTGCGATTTGCAAGGCCGCAGCCCTAAGGGTTGCGGCCTTTTTTGTGCCGATGGGGTAAAGGGTCTACACTACTGAACTATTCGACAAACGGGTGTAAGAGTAAAACTGTTGGGGGCGGATATAGATGGTCGAGTGGATTGTTCGTCGTGCGCAGGGCGACCGTGCGCGCGTGGGCACGTTGACGGGCGTGGTGTGTATTCTCGTTAATGTTGCGCTTTGTGCTGCGAAGGGCGCAATTGGTGTGCTGTCGGGATCGGTTTCGATTGTGGCGGATGCCATGAACAACCTGTCCGATGCCAGCTCGAATATCGTGAGCGTGCTGGGCTTTAAGCTGGCGAGCAAGCCGGCGGACCCCGAGCATCCTTACGGTCACGGTCGCTACGAGTATCTCTCGGGTCTGGTCGTGGCGGCGCTCGTGCTGCTGATCGGCCTTGAGCTTATCAAGTCCTCGTTTGAGCGCATCATCCACCCCGAACCTGTCGAGTTCTCGCTTGCCCTGGTGGCAGTCCTGGCGCTTTCGATGGTTGTTAAGCTGTGGATGGCGGCCCTCAACCAAAAGCTCGGTGACCGCATTGAGTCCGAGACGCTGCATGCGACCGCTCAGGATTCTAAGAACGATGTCCTTGCTACGGGTGCTGTGCTGGCGTGCGCAATTGTTTCCCAGGTGATGCATATCAATCTTGATGCTTGGGTCGGACTTGCCGTTGGCGCTTATATTGGCTGGAGCGGCTTTGAGCTTATCCAAGATACAGTGAGCCCGCTTTTGGGCCAGGCACCCGATCCCAAGTTGGTCAAACACATCCGAGACAAGATCATGAGCTATCCCGGCGTTTTGGGCGTTCATGACCTAATGGTTCACGATTACGGTCCGGGCAGGAAGTTTGCAAGTGCGCACGCCGAGATGGCGGCCGAGGCCAGCCCACTGGAAAGCCACGACACGCTCGATAACATCGAGCAGTCGTTTAGGGACGAGGACGGCATGATCGTCACGCTCCATTACGATCCCATCGTGACCGATGACCCCAAGCTGGCGAGCATGCGCTTGCGCATTCACGCCATGGCTCAGGAGATCGATAGCCGCCTCTCGATTCATGACCTGCGCTGTGTGCCGGGCCCCACGCACACCAATGTGATCTTTGACTGCGTGCGACCCTCGGATTTGGACATGGGGGCCGATGAGCTCAAGCAAACGCTGGCCCAGAGGGTCGAATCGGAATATCCCAAGTCGATTGCCAAGATTACGATCGACGAAGACTACGTAGGGCATACCCACGAGTAGGATTGGCCACGCAAGCTATTGATGCAGAAGGGGAGAGCATGAAGAAGCTGTATCTTCTCCGCCACGGCCAGACGGAGTTCAACGTCAAAAAGCTGGTCCAGGGCCGCTGTGATTCACCGTTGACCGCCCTGGGCCGCAAACAAGCGGGAATGGCGGCCGCATGGCTCAAGGCCCACGGCGTCGTCCCCAACAAAGTGGTTTCTTCGCCCTTAGGTCGAGCCATGGACACAGCTCAGCTCGTCGCATGCGAACTCCTGGGTCCGGATGCAGCAGCCGAGCCCTGCGAAGGCATCATCGAGCGTAGCTACGGCTCCTTCGAAGAGGGCCCGCACGACGCCCTGCCCACCGACGTCTGGGACCCCGGCGAGGACCTGGTCCCCTTCGGAGGAGAAGGAAGCCGCGCGCTGCAAGAGCGCATGGTAGACACCCTCACCAATCTCATAGGCGCCGAGGGCATCGAAACCCTCCTAGCAGTAAGCCACGGCAGCGCCAGCCGCCAATTCATCAAGGCTGCAGCCCCAGAGGGCTTCGAGCTCCCAACAAAACTCCCCAACTGCGCCATCATGATCTTCGATTTCGATGAGGCAAAGCCACAAGCAGAAGGCGTGCCAATGCAATGCAAGTTCACTCTCCAGCAAATAGTGGACCCTCAACAAAGTCATTAGCTGAACGAGCAGAGTTAAGCAGGCATCAACGTGTCGTCTCCCGAGCACGGCGGAGGGCCGGAGAAATATATTAAGGTCATCGCGAGTTCCGCACGCAAAGGAGAGCACTTAATGTGCCCTCCGTCTTGCGCAGGACTGTAGAGCAGGGACCTTAATATAATTCTCCGGCCCTCCGCCGTGCCCAGGAGCCATCCACGCACTTTACCTGCGTAAACAATGTGAGTGAAATATGAATCTCGATGGATACGCCCGCAGCCGTGTATACTAAACAGCTGTGTGTAACCAGGGGAGTATTCTGGCTGGACAAAATGCCTGCTTAATAGGGTTGTCAGGTAGTCCGGACGCAATACAAGACTGGGGAGCACGTCGTGTAAGTAGTGGTCCTCTAGGGGCGTACGCTCGGTGGTGTACGCATTGTCCCAAGACCACGCGAGAGTTGGGATCATATCTTGATCAGCATGATTCTCGGCCGCAAGATTGGCATGACCCAGGTTTGGGACGAGAACGACAACGTCGTTCCCGTCACGGTCATCCAGGCTGGCCCCTGCGCTGTCTCGCAGGTTAAAACTCAGGCAACCGACGGCTATGACGCCGTCCAGATCGGTTTCGGCGACATCAAGGCCAAGAACGTGAACAAGCCCATGGCTGGTCACTTCGCCAAGGCTGGCGTCGAGCCTGTCCGTTTCCTTCGTGAGGTCCGCGTCGAGAACGGCGAGGAGCACAAGGTCGGCGAGGTCGTCACCGTCGCTGATTTCGCTGATGTCGAGAAGGTCGACGTCATCGGTACCTCCAAGGGTAAGGGCTTCCAGGGTCGCATCAAGCGCTGGGGTCAGCGCCGCGGTCCTATGACGCATGGTTCTCACTTCCAGCGTCACCCCGGTTCTATCGGTCAGTGCGCCTATCCTGCGCGCGTCCTCAAGGGCGTCAAGATGGCCGGTCACATGGGTAACGAGCGCGTTACCGTCAAGAACCTTTCCGTTGTCCGCATCGATGCCGAGCAGAACCTCATCTTGGTCAAGGGCGCTGTCCCGGGTGCCAAGAATGGTCTCGTCGCCATCCGTATGGCCTAAGGGCCCAGCCCATTTAGCCCAGCGTCATACCAAGGAGAACACTTAAATGGCAAAGTTTGAAGTAAAGAACAGCGAGGGCAAGAAGGTCGCCGAGGCCGAGCTCGCCGCTGAGGTGTACGGCATCGAGCCGAACATCCACGTTATGCACCACATCGTCAAGTGCCAGATGGCCTCTTGGCGTCAGGGCACCCAGTCTGCTAAGGGTCGCTCTGAGGTTTCCGGTGGCGGCAAGAAGCCTTGGCGTCAGAAGGGCACCGGCCGTGCCCGCCAGGGTTCCATCCGTGCTGCCCAGTGGCGTCACGGTGGCGTCGTCTTCGCCCCCAAGCCCCGTTCTTACGCTAAGCGTATGAACAACAAGGAGGTCAAGCTGGCTATGCGCTCTGCGCTGTCCGCCAAGCTGGCCGATGGCGAGCTCGTGCTCGTCGACGACTACGGCTTCGAGAAGCCTTCCACCAAGGCTGCCGTCGCCATGCTCAAGGCTCTCGGCCTTGAGGGCAAGCGCCTGACCATCATCGTTCGCGATGAGGACGTCAACGCCTACCTGTCGTTCCGCAACATTCCCAAGACGTTCATCATCACTGCCGACGAGGCCAACACCTACGATCTCGTCAACAACAACGCCGTGCTGATGCCCGCCGACATCGCCGCTCACTTCGGGGAGGTGCTTGCATAAATGACCGCCCACGAGATCATCATCCGTCCGATCGTGTCCGAGCGTTCCTTCTCCGGCATGGAGCTGAACAAGTACACGTTCGAGGTCGCCAAGGATGCTAACAAGTATCAGATCAAGGACGCTGTCGAGGAGATCTTCGGCGTCAAGGTCGTTCGCGTGAACACCCTGACGGTCAAGCCCAAGACCAAGCGCGTGCGCTATGTCGCCGGCAAGACCCGTTCTTGGAAGAAGGCCATCGTCACGCTGGCCGAGGGCGACACCATCGAGGTCTTTGGCAACCAGGCCTAAGACTCGCTGCTGTTGAGTGAGCTCATGCCTCCCAAATAGGGGAGGCGAGAGCTCAAGGTTTTGGGCGTATAAAATGGACACGCCCGGAACCGTGTATACGTCCGGTGTCATCGCACCCGAGGCAGAACCTCGTATCCCTGTCTGCGATGGCTAACGGATTCCTATTGAAAGGGATTGTAATGGCTGTAAAGCACCTTAAGCCGACCTCCGCTGGTAGGCGTTGGCAGACGATCTCCGACTTCTCCGAGATCACCTGCACCAAGCCCGAGAAGTCTCTTCTCGAGCCCCTGCCCAAGAAGGCCGGTCGTAACAACAACGGCCGCATCACCACCCGCCACCAGGGCGGCGGCGTGAAGCGTCGTTACCGCGTGATCGACTTCAAGCGCAACAAGGACGGCGTGCCCGCCAAGGTTGCCACGATCGAGTACGATCCGAACCGTTCCGCTCGCATCGCTTTGCTGCACTATGCTGACGGTGAGAAGCGCTACATCCTGGCCCCCAAGGGCCTCGAGGTCGGTCAGACCGTCATGTCCGGTTCTGACGCCGACATCAAGCCGGGCAACGCTCTGCCCCTCGCCGACATCCCCGTCGGTACGCTCATCCACGCCGTCGAGTTCCAGCCGGGCAAGGGCGCTGCTATCGCTCGTTCCGCCGGTAACTCCTGCCAGCTGATGGGTAAGGAGGGCAAGTACGCCATCGTCCGTATGCCTTCCTCCGAGATGCGCCGCATCCTCGTTACCTGCCGCGCCACCGTCGGTGAGGTCGGCAACGCCGATCACGCCAACATCGTTATCGGCAAGGCCGGCCGTAAGCGTCATATGAACGTGCGCCCGACCGTCCGCGGTACCGTCATGAACCCTGTCGACCACCCGCACGGCGGTGGCGAGGGCAAGAACCACACCTCTGGTCGTCCCTCTGTTACCCCCTGGGGTAAGCCGACGAAGGGCCTTCGTACGCGCAAGAAGAAGAAGGTCTCGAACCAGCACATCATTCGTCGCCGTAAGAAGTAATTTCGGATACCGAGTTTTAGGAGAAAGCACTTATGAGCAGAAGTCTCAAAAAGGGCCCGTTCGTGGAGACTCGCCTTCTCTCGCGTATCACCGCGATGAACGAGGCTGGCAAGAAGGACGTCGTGAAGACCTGGTCCCGCGCGTCCACCATCTTCCCCGAGATGGTTGGTCACACCATCGCCGTCCACGACGGCCGCAAGCATGTGCCCGTGTATGTTACCGAGTCCATGGTTGGTCACAAGCTCGGCGAGTTCGCGCCGACTCGTACGTTCCGTGGCCACAAGGCCAAATAGGGGGTTAACCGTAAATGGCAACTAAGTCTATTGAAACTGAGGCCACCGAGGTTCGCGCCGTCGCTAAGTACGTGCGTGTTTCCCCCAGCAAGGCCCGCCTGGTGGTCGATCTGATCCGCCGCAAGCCTGTCGCTCAGGCCTTCGACATCCTCCACTTCTGCGACCGCGCCGTCGCCGTGGATGTCGAGAAGGTTCTCCGTTCCGCCGTTGCGAACGCCGAGAACAACAACGGTCTGCGTGCCGACAACCTGGTTGTCGCCGCTGCCTATGTTGACGAGGGTCCGACGCTTAAGCGCATCCGTCCCCGCGCCAAGGGTTCCGCTTCTCGTATTCTGAAGCGTACTTCCCACATCACCGTCGTCGTTGCTCCTCGAAAGGAGGCGTAAAGCTGTATGGGTCAGAAAGTCTACCCCACCGGCTTCCGTCTTGGCATCACCGAGAACTGGCGCTCCCGCTGGTTCGCAGAGAAGGATTACGCTAAGACCCTCGGTAACGATCTCGAGATCCGCAAGTACCTCGAGAAGCGTCTTTCCCGCGCAGCTGTCTCCCGTGTCGAGATCGAGCGCGCTGGCGACAAGGTGAAGGTCATCATCCTCACCGCTCGCCCCGGCGTTGTCATCGGTAAGAAGGGTGCCGAGATCGATACCCTCCGCACCGAGCTCGAGAAGGTCGCTGGCGTCTCCAAGGGCCAGCTCTCCGTCGACGTTGTCGAGATCAAGCGCCCCGAGCTCGACGCCAACCTCGTTGCTCAGTCTATCGCCGAGCAGCTCGAGGGCCGCGTTGCCTTCCGTCGCGCTATGCGCAAGGCTGTCCAGTCCGCCCGCAAGGCCGGCGCTAAGGGCATCCGTATCCAGTGCTCCGGTCGTCTCGGCGGTGCCGAGATGGGCCGTCGTGAGTGGTACCGCGAGGGTCGCGTGCCTCTGCACACCCTCCGTGCCAAGATCGACTACGGCACGGCTGTCGCCAGCACCACCATGGGCGCTTGCGGCGTGAAGGTCTGGATCTACCTGGGCGAGAAGCTCCCGGGCCAGCCTGTTCCCAACCCTGCACTCGAGGGCTCTTCCCGTCCTCGTCGTCGTAACTCCGAGAGGAGGGGTCAGTAGTGCTTGCCCCTAAGCGTATTCTTCACCGCAAGGTGCAGCGTGGCTCCATGAAGGGCCAGGCCAAGGGTAATACCGAGCTGCATTTCGGCGAGTTTGGTATCCAGGCTCTCGAGGCCCATTGGATCACCAACCGTCAGATCGAGGCCGCTCGTATTGCCATGACCCGCTACATGAAGCGTGGCGGTCGTGTCTACATCACGATCTTCCCCGATAAGCCCATCACCAAGAAGCCTGCCGAGACTCGCATGGGTTCTGGTAAGGGTAACCCCGAGGAGTGGGTGGCCGTCGTCAAGCCCGGCCGCATCATGTTCGAGGTCAAGGGCGTGCCCGAGGAGGTCGCTCGCGAGGCTCTGCGTCTTGCTCAGCACAAGCTCCCCATCAAGACCAAGATTGTGGTTGCCAAGAACGCTGAGCAGCGCATCGAGAAGGAAATGGCTGAGGAGGCCGCTCTCGAGGCCAAGTGGGCTGCTGAGGACGCCGCCGCCGCCAAGGAGGAGAACTAATGAAGCCCGCAGAGATTCGTGAGCTCTCGGACGCTCAGCTCGTTGAGAAGCTGAAGGAAATGCGCGCCGAGCTCTTTAACCTTCGTTTCCAGATGGCCACCAGCCAGCTGGACAACACCGCTCGCGTCAACACCGTGAAGAAGGACATCGCTCGCGTCCTCACGGAGCAGCGCGCCCGCGAGATCGCAGCGGAGAAGTCCGCTGTCGCCGAGTAGGACCTAAGGAGAGAACATGACTGATTCGCGTAACTCGCGTAAGGTCCGTACGGGTGTCGTTACCTCCGTCTCCGGTGCCAAGACCATTGTTGTCACCATCACCGAGCGCAAGCGTCACCCCAAGTACGGCAAGATGATGACCAGCTCCAAGAAGCTGCACGCTCACGACGAGGAGTGCACGGCTGGCGTGGGCGATACCGTCCGCGTTATGGAGACCCGTCCTATGTCCAAGATGAAGCGTTGGCGCCTCATCGAGGTCGTCGAGCGCGCTAAATAAGCAGTCGCTCTTACGACTTGTACGTTTCCGAAGATGTGCGTATACCTGGCTTGCATACCACAGGCCGTATAAAGGCAGCGCACCTCTCTTCGGTTCTTAGTTCGGAGGAACATCTACCATGATTCAGATGCAAACCATGCTGAACGTCGCCGACAACTCCGGCGCTCGCAAGATTCGCTGCATCAAGGTGCTTGGCGGTTCCAAGCGTCGTTATGCAGGCATCGGCGATGTGTTCATCGGTGCTGTCCAGGAGGCTACCCCTGGCGCCAACGTCAAGAAGAAGGACGTTGTCCGTTGCGTCGTCGTTCGCACCGTTAAGGAGATCCGCCGCAAGGATGGCTCCTACATTCGCTTTGATGAGAACGCCTGCGTTGTCATCAACAACGATGGTTCGCCCGTCGGCACCCGTATCTTCGGGCCCGTCGCTCGCGAGCTTCGTGACAAGAAGTACATGAAGATCGTCTCGCTCGCTCCCGAGACCCTGTAGTTAGGGGAGATATATGTATATCAAGAAGGGCGATAAGGTCCAGGTTCTCTCTGGTAAGGATCGCGGCAAGCAGGGCGTTGTCCTGCGTGCTCTCCCCGCCGAGAACAAGGTCGTTGTCGAGGGCGTTTCGGTCGTCAAGAAGGCCGTCAAGCCCAACGCTGCCAACCAGCAGGGCGGCATCGTTTCGCAGGAGGCTCCCATCGACGCCTCCAACGTCAATCTCGTTTGCCCCGAGTGCGGTAAGGTTACCCGCGTCGGTCACGAGAAGGACGGCAAGAACAAGCTTCGCGTCTGCAAGAAGTGCGGCCACAAGTTCTAAGCTGCCCGCAACATCAAGTTGCTAGCAAAGGCCCGGATGCCCCAAGGCACCCGGGCCTTTTTTGATCCCTACTCATTAGGTACTCATTGGGGACAGGCTTAAATGAGTGGTTGCGCGCACGAAGGCTGGCGTGACAGTTGGTCAGCTTGTGCGTTGCTGCGGACTCGGTGAGGCAACGGTTAAAAGGGCAACTGTTGGCTGGCGCGACGCCTCAAATGATCCGTTTTCCTCCGTCCCCTAGGGATCAGGTGATGCGCATTTATGCGTAGTTACTGCGTAGGACTGTGTGAGTATGCGTGTATATGCGCCGTCAATTGCTGAACTTTGACCATTTAGCGGTAATACACGCAAAAGTACGCGCATACACGCGCATTTGTGCGAATATAGAGCTGTCAGAAATGAAAGACTTTTCACGACGCAGGAGGCACATATGGCAGATTCCAAACAGGTTCCGCTCGACGCTGCGGCAGCCGCAAAGGCAGCGTTCGCTTCGGTCCAGGACAAGCCGTTCCCCGATGATATCTTTACGGCCCCCGAGCTTCGTTGGGCTGTGATCGGGTGCGGCGTTATCGCCAACCAGATGGCCCAGTCTCTCGCTCTTGCTGGCCGCAAGCTTGCGGGCGTCGCCAACCGCACGCTGTCAAAGGCTCAAACTTTTGCCGAGCAGTATGGCATCGAGAAGGTCTATGACACGGTCGAGGATCTCTACGCCGATCCGAACATTGACGCAGTCTATATCACCACGCCGCATAACACTCATATCACCTACCTGCGAGCCGCTCTGGCAGCTGGCAAGCACGTGCTCTGCGAAAAGGCCATTACCCTCAACTCTGCCGAGCTCGACGAGGCCCGCGCCATTGCCGACGAGCACCACGTCGTCCTTATGGACGCCACCACTGTACTTCACATGCCCTTGTATCAGGAGCTGCATCGTCGCATGGATGCTGGCGAGTTCGGCCGCATGAATCTCGCTCAACTCAACTTTGGCAGCTATAAGGAGTACGGCGATCTGACCAATCGCTTCTACAATCGCAACCTTGCCGGCGGTGCCATGCTCGACATTGGCGTGTATGCCCTGTCCGTCATGCGCCTCTTTATGGCAAGCCAACCCGCTGAGGTTGTCTCGCTGGGCAACACCTGCGAGACCGGCGTTGACGTTGCGGGCGGCATCGTCTGCCGCAATGCCGAACAGCAGCTGGGCGTGGTGAGCCTCACGCTCCACTCCAAGCAACCCAAGCGCTCGGTCATCAGCTTCGACAAGTGTTATATCGAGGTCAACGATTATCCGCGTGCCGATCACGCGACCATCGTGTGGACTGCGGACGGCCACCGCGAGGAGGTCCACGCCGGCACCGAGGCTTACGCCCTTTGCTATGAGATGGCCGATCTTGAGAAGGCCGTTGCCGGCGACGACTCCAAGCGCGAGCTGCTGGATTATGCTTCTGATGTTATGGAGCTTATGACCAAGCTTCGCGCCGACTGGGGAGTCGTGTACCCCGAGGAGGAGTAAGCGATGCTTGCGGAAGATAGGCTCAACGCGATTGTGTCAATGGTGCAACAGGCTGGCTCGGTTACCGTGCCGGAGCTTGCTGGGGCCCTGGGCGTGACGGCGTCTACCATTCGGCGCGACCTGCAGACGCTCGACCGCGCGCACCGTATCGCCAAGGTGCACGGTGGGGCGACGAGCCTTGAGCGCGCGCACGTGACGCGCGACCTAACGCTTAATGAGCGTAGTGATCTCCATAACGATGACAAGGAGCGCATCTGCGCCCGTGCCGCGGCCCTGGTGGAGCCCGATAGCTTTGTGTATATCGATTCGGGCTCCACGACCCTCAAGCTCATCGAGCATCTTCCGCGCCTTGAGGGTGTCACCTATGTGACCGATTCCGTGCTCCATGCTCAGCATCTCGCCCTGCGTGGTATGCGCACCGTGGTGCTAGGCGGCGAGCTCAAGCCCGAGACCGAGGCGCTCGTCGGTCCCGATGCCTTGGCAACCCTGGACCGCTATAACTTCAACTGCGGTTTTTGGGGTTCCAATGGCATCGCCGCCGAGCAAGGTCTCACCACACCGGATATCGAGGAAGCGCAGGTCAAGCGTATCTCGATGCGTCATACCGCCAGACGCTTCGTAATCTCGGACGCCAGCAAATTTGGCATGGTGGCGCCCGTCAAGTTCGCGGACTTCCGCGACGCAACGATTATTACCGCAGGCGAGGTCCCCGCCAAGTACCGGGCAATGGACAACGTCATCACGGTTTAACAGCAGGGGCAGACTAAGACCAAAACCACCACGAAGGTGCCTGTCCCCATTGTGGTGGTTAGTAACGAAAACCGAGTAGTTTTCTCAATAGAAAAGCGGCAACGTCCATTACGGGCGTTGCCGCTTTTGTTGTCTACCGGTTTGTCTAAATCTGTAACAACTGGACCGTTAAAAGTGGGCTAGGTGTTACAGATTGAGATACTTCCGAACCGCGCCATCCCTTTTTCTCGATCTGTAACATCTGGGACGGATTTTGCCGAGTTACTGTTACAGATTGAGATTTTTCCCTTGAGGGGGATTCGAATGTCTCGATCTGTAACAGATAGACCGGAAAATGGGTTCTAACTGTTACAGATCGAGACGTTTTGGGACCGCGGTTGAGCCATTGCGGCAAAACAACCACAAAGGGACGTGAACCTTTGTGGTGGTTTAGGGCTCCCAGGGGCAGGGGGCTTCGATGTGGATGTGCTCGCCGGTTACGGGATGCGTGAAGGATACGCTGTGGGCGTGGAGCATCAATCCACAGGGGCGCGGCGTGCCGTACAGGTCGTCGCCAACCAGGGGGTGATGCTCGCTGGCCAGATGCACACGGATCTGATGCTTGCGGCCGGTGAGCAGCTCGACATCGATATACGAACGCGTGGGCAGGCCTCGGCGGCTCTTAAGGCGCTTGAGCACCTTCACACGTGTCTGCGACGGCTTGCCGCTGGCGCCGACGCGCATCTTGCGGCTGTCGTGGCGGTCGCGGGCGATGGGCTTGTCGATGAGCTTTTCGTTCCAGTCGATCTTGCCCTCGGCGAGCGCTAGGTAGTGCTTTTCGAAAGCGTGGTCGATAATCATCTGGTCAAAGGCGGGCTGCGTCTGCTTGTCGAGCGAGAACAGCACCACGCCGGTGGTGTCACGGTCCAGGCGATTGAGCGGCTGCATGTCGGTCGCGGCAAAGCCGTCGCCCATCGCCAGCAGCAGGTCGCTGGCGTAGTCGGTGAGCGTGCGCTCGCCGGTGCCGTCGCCGTGGACGATCATGCCGGCGGGCTTGTCGATGGCCATGAGCCAGGCGTCGCAGTAGAGGACTTGAGGTTCTTCGTTCACGTGTAAGCCTTTCGGTTAGCTAATTCCCACAAACATGCAGCCCGAGGTCGCCCCACGCAGGCGGGCAGCGGGCTTGCGACCTGCCTGCGCTGCATCAATGGCGCGACGGACGCGCGCGACGGCACGGCCAATCTCATTGGGCTCGAGCAGGGTTCCGTCAACCATAAGACGGCGCACGCCGGCATCGAGCAGCTGCGGAACCTGCGGCGTGAGGTCGATGGGGTAGGCATCGTACAGGCGCGAGCGGCCGTGGACGTCGGTACGTACCGGCATGACCTTTCCGTCGATATTCTTGAGCGAGAGCTTGCGGACACGCAGGCGGCAGTTGGCGCAATCGTGGATGCAGCCGTTGGCAACCTGCAGAATGCAATGCTCGCTTGTCATGACGCGCGGCCGGCCAAAGACGGTGATGCCCAGAGTCGCGGGCGCGGCGGCGCCGAGCGAGACAATCTCGTCGAGCGTGATCTCGGGCGAGAGCCAAAACGCACCGGCTCCGCGCTCGGCAAGCGCCTCCATGCAGGGCGTGTTATGCACCGGCAGGCAGGATCGAATCTCGGCCGTGGCGCCGGCATGCGCGGCTACAGCGAGCTCGGAGATATTGCCGACGGCGACGGTGGCTCCGGCATTGATCCAGGGATCGACGCGCTCGTGGTCAACGGCACGGCAGACCTCGTCGAGTACGGGTACGATGCCCTGCTCAAACGCATCGGCGGGGGAGACACCGGCGGCATCGAGCGCGTCGGTGGTCATGTAGATGCGCGTTGCACCCTCCGCGCGGGCTGCCTCGGCGGCCTCGAGCGAGGTGACGGTGGCGCAGATCTGCGGCTCGTCGCGGTAATGCTCGGGCGCGGGGCGGGAATCACTGGTTACAATCGCCGGCAACTCGAGCGTTTTCGCGCGCTCCTCGTAGGGTGCCAGAATGGCCTCTTCCAGCGCCTTGCAGACAGCGGCACGCACCTTATGTACGGCGGAGAAGCCCATGCCGCAGCCCTCATCGAGCGTCACATCAAAGCTCGCGGCCTCAAAGGGCGAGGAACCCATGCGGCCTACATGCTCCACCAGATCGGATGCCTCGACGGTGCGGGTTTTGGCGGCCTCGACGGTAAAGCCGGTGGCGGTGGCCGTAAGCGAAGGGTCGTCGCAGCAGGTGAGCGTAACGGTAAACGGCTCGCCCAGACGCGCCACGACGGACACGTCTACGGCACGGCGGCGCAGCACATCGCGCTTGAGCGCGGCGCCGGCAGCGTCGATAGCACGCTGGCTTCGAATCACGCGCACGCGGCAGCCCTCGGGCATGCTACGGGGCACGCGGCACTCGATGACGTCACCGGCTGCGGCATCATCGGCGGCGATGGTGGTCAGGAACTGGTCGAACTCATCGTCGTGGCGAAGCTCCAGCAGGTCGCCCTTGCCCACGGGCTCAAACAGCTCAATGCGGGCGATGGCAGCGCGGCGACGGCTGTCGTCGGGCTTGAGCCCGCGCACATCGCGGTTGGTCAGGCGGCTGCCGAGCACCGTGCCCACGATCTGGCCGCGGTTGTTGGAGCGCTCATAGCTCATCATCTCGTCACCCGACGTACCGTCTTGGTAGGCGTGCGTAAAGTCACGGTTAAAGCAGCGCTTGAGCTGGCGCTGGCGGGCGGTCTCTTCATCCTTAGAGGTCGAAACATCGGCCAGCATGTCATCAATCTGACGACGATACACGTCGACGATGGAGTACACGTAATCGGGGGCCTTCATGCGGCCTTCGAGCTTGAGCGATGCGGCACCGGCGTCATACAGACGACGAACGAGCTGCGAGGTATTGGTATCGCGCGGGCATAGCGCGCGCTCGCGACCGGCAGGGGAGAGCGAGCGGCCGTTCTCGTCGATCAGCTCGTAAGGCAGGCGACAGGGCTGAGCACACATGCCGCGGTTGGCCGAGCGGCCCGCCATGGCAAAGCTCGACAGCAGGCACAGGCCCGAGTAGCAAAAGCAGATGGCGCCGTGGCTAAAGACCTCGAGGTCAACGTCGGGCGCGGCGTCGTGGATGGCGGCGATCTCGTCGATGGAGAGCTCACGCGAGAGGGTCACGCGGTCGGCGCCCTGCTCGCGGCACCAGATAGTCCCACGGTCATCGTGGATGTTCGCCTGGGTCGAGATGTGCGTCTCGATGCCGGGCATGGTGCGCTTGACCTCAAAGAACAGGCCCCAGTCCTGGATAATGAAGGCATCGGCGCCCAGCGTGGAGCAGCGGTGGATGAGTTGCAGCGCATCGCCCATCTCGGACTGCTTGATGACGATGTTGACCGTGACGTAGACGCGCGAGCCGGCCAGGTGCGCAGCGCGGCAGGCCTGCTCAAAGGCCTCATCGGTAAAGTTGGTTGCCTTGCGGCGGGCGTTGAAGCTGCCCATGCCACAGTAGATGGCGTCTGCCCCGGCAGCGAGCGCGGCGGCAAAGGGCTCGGGGCCTCCGGCGGGGGCCAAGAGCTCGGGTCTGCGGTTGGTGGTTCGACTGGCGGTTGCGGTCATATCCTGCCTTTCAAAATGCTCAGATACTCAAAAGTATAGTGGCGCCGTCGCGATGGGCGATGCCCGCAGCCTAAGCAGGACAAAGTCTTCAGCAGCCTCTCAGGCAACAATGATCCGTTTTCCTCCGTCCCCAAGGGATCAGTGGGTTAGCCCTCCTTGCGGACCTTTTGTAGATAGCGGTAGACGCTGGGCTCAGAGATGCCAAGCGCGGCGGCGGCGCAGGCAACGGCACCCTTGAGCATAAACACGCCGTTGCCGTTGAGGTGGCGGATAACATCGACGCGGTCGGCCTGGCCGAGCGAGGCGACATCCTGTCCGCGGCTTTCGAGCAACTCGGAAATACTGCGGTCGATGAGCTCCTGTGTGGACTCCGAAAGGCTTTCGACCTCGATGGGGGAGGGCTCCGTGCGGACCGGCGCGGCGTCGAAGCAGGCCATAAGCTGCTGGGCCATGGCATTGATGTTGCGTACGGCCGAAAGATCGGTGTTGACGCACAGCATGCCGACGATCTCGCCGTCCTCACGGATAAAGTACGTCGCGGACTCCAACGTCTTGCCGCTGGCCCCGCGCCCCTCGCAGCCCGTAATAAACGGCAAGTCGCGATACTTGGGGTCGTGCATAATCTTGAGCGCAAGATCGGTAGCGGGTCCGCCAATCTTGCGGCCGCTCACGATACCGTTGCGAATATCGACGATGGCGTGGTCGGGATCCGAGAAATCGTGCAGGACGATTTCGCTGTTTTTGCCGAGTATCTGCTCCAGGAAATCGACCATCGGCAAAAAGCGGCGTACGGTCTCGTTCACGAGCAACTCCTTTGGGTGAAATCGGAAATGTTCATAACAATTTTTTCTCATGGTAACACGGTGTCTATTGACTCGCATATTCGCAGGTACATTGCGTAATACAGATGAGCGGAAGGATTTTGGCGGTAAACGGTTGACCAAAAGAATAGTAAGATGTTATTTTGACCAGACACTTTCCTGAACTGCGGAAATGTATTATCTCAGCTGAAGAATAGTCTGATAACAAAAAATTATTATTAAATGTGAGGAAAATCTTCAATACGATATGCAACGAAGGCACAACCTCAGCCCCGCACTGCGTCACAATAGGACGCTAGATGCGAAAACAACTACTTCTAGGATTGGTGGTCAAATGGCCCAGGAGACGGTTACGAACGGCACTGAAGCCCTGTTCACTCGTGAAGGCATGCCGCCCGTTAAGGAAATGATCCCGTGTGCCCTTCAGCACGTGTTGGCATCGTTTGCCGGCATCATTACCCCGGCGGTCATCATGGCCGGCGTCTACGGCTTTAATAGCCAGCAGAGCACCGACATCATTCAGGTTGCGCTCATTCTTTCGGCACTCGACACAGCCCTTCAGGCCTTCGCTCCCTTCCGTCGCATCGGCGGCGGCCTGCCCATCGTCATGGGCGTCTCGTTCGCGTTCCTGCCGGCCCTGCAGGCCATGGGCGCCTCGGGCTTTAGCTTTGGTGCGCTGCTGGGCGGCGAGATTGTCGGCGGTGCCGTCGCGGCCCTCTTTGGTCTGGCCTACAGCAAGATTAAGTGGCTGTTCCCGCCCGTCGTGACCGGTACGGTCATCTTCTCCATCGGCGTTTCGCTGTATCCCACGGCCGTCAAGTATATGGCCGGCGGTATGGGCACGCCGCTGTGGGGCACCCCGCAGGCCTGGTGCGTCGCTCTTATCACCTTCGCCGTGGTCTTTGCGCTCGCCAACTTTGGCAAGGGCACGCTCAAGCTGGGATCCGTGTTCTTTGGCATGATCGTTGGCATGATTGTTTCGATCCCCTTTGGCATGATCGATTTCTCCAGCGTCGCCACCGCCCAGGTCTTCGCCCTTCCCAAGCTCATGCCCTACGCGCTCGAGTTTGATCCCGAGGTCTGCATTACCCTCGCCGTCGTGTTCCCCATGGTTGCCATCCAGGTTATCGGTGACGTCTCCGCCGCCTGCCTGGGCTCCATCGACCGTATGCCCACCGAGCGCGAGCTCTCCGGCGCTATCGTGTCCCAGGGCATCACCTCTATGGTCGGCGGCCTGCTGGGCGGTCTTCCCACCAGCGCCCTTGGCCAGAACGTGGGCATCATCTGCTCCAACAAGGTCGTCAACAAGTGGGTCTTTGTGACCATCGCGGCCGTCTTTGCCGTCGCCGGTCTGTTCCCGCAGCTTTCTGCCGTCCTTTCCGCTATCCCGCAGCCCGTCATCGGCGGCGCGACCGTCGGCGTCTTTGGCACCATCACCATGAACGGCGTGCGCATGTTCACCCGCGAGGGCCTCACGCAGCGCACTACCACCATCGTCGGTACTTCCGTCGTCTTTGGCCTGGGTATCTGGATGGCCAGCGGCTGCCTCGCCGGCGAGGGTATGCCCACCTGGGTGTCCACCGTCATCGGCTCCAATGCCGTAACCCCCACCGCCATCATGGCCATTGTCCTTAACCTGATCCTTCCGCAGACGCCGGTCGTGGCTCAACACATCGATGCTGCCAAGGACGCTGCCGTGGATCTGGTCTTGCCCGAGAGCAAGAAGTAACCAATTTGGTGCTATTCGTCGGCGGACGCATCGCCTCGTCCGCCGACGTCATGCGGCGTCAAGCTGCACTTCAACCGCCCCTTTTCGTGCGCCGCTTGTCGAATTACGTTATAGCTAGCTATATTATAGGAAGGTATAATATGGCTAGCTATAACGTGAAGGAAGGATGGCCCTATGTTTATCGGAAGAACAGCGGAAATGTCCGAGCTCAATCGACTGTATGGCACGGGCTCCTTTGAGATGCCTGTGATTTACGGCCGCCGTCGCCTGGGCAAAACGCGCCTTATCACAGAGTTTATCCAAGGCAAGAAGGCTATTTACTTTCAAGCTCGTCGTACCAATGCAGAGGCAAACCTGCATGGCTTTAGCCAGGCGATACTTGCGGGCTCCGTTGGTGCTGCGGGCGTGTCGTTTCGTAGTTTTGACGAGGCGTTCGATGCATTGGCCACCATGGCTCGCACGGAACGTTTGATTGTCGTGATTGACGAGTATCCCTATCTCGCCCAATCGAATCCCGAGATCAGCTCGTTGCTGCAAGACAAGATCGATCACTTGTACAAAGAGACCAAGCTCATGCTTATCCTGTGCGGGTCGTCGCTTTCGTTTATGGAAGAGCAGGTGTTGGGCTACGAGAGTCCGCTATACGGTAGGCGTACGGCCCAGTTTAAGATCATGCCGCTCGATTTTATGACGACCCTCGGCCTGTGGCAGATCATGGGTCGCGAAGACGCTGCAGTTTGCTATGGCATGACGGGCGGCATTCCTGCATATATCGAGAAAGTCGATCCTACCGTATCGCTCAAGGACAACATCAAACGTCTTTTTCTTACTCCTACGGGCTATCTCTTTGAGGAGCCGAGTAACCTGCTGTTGCAAGAGTGCCGCAATCCCGAGCAATATGATGCGATCGTGCAGGCAATTGCCCAGGGGCGCTCGAGGATCTCGGAGATTGCGAACTCTACGGGAATCCCTGCGAGCAACGTAAAGAGCTATGTGGATAAGCTGGCGTCGCTTGGGATTGTCGAGCGCGAGCTGCCCCTAAACGAGACGAGCAATAAGCGAGCCGTGTATCTGCTGAGCGACCAGATGTTTAGGTTCTGGTACAAGTTTGTTCCGCAGAACATCGGGCTGATTCAAAACGATATGGCCGAGATGGCGTATAAGCGTATTGAGCCGCACGTATCGGATTACATGGGTACGGTCTTTGAGCTTATATGCAGGCAATATGTTTACGAACTCGCGCGCGCGGGCCGGCTCGATGTGGTTCCGGCGAGCGTCGGGCGCTGGTGGGGGACGGATAATCGCACGCATACGCAGGAAGAAATCGACTTGATTGTTGACGATGGCGAGGGCGCTGCGCTGTTTGCGGAGTGCAAATGGCGCAATGAACCGGTGGGAGAAGACGTGCTGCAGAAGCTCGTGCGCCGAAGCGAGCTCTTTAGACGGCAGCACAAAAGCTATGCGATCTTCTCGAAGCGTGGCTTTACGCAGGGATGCCGGGATGCCGCAGAGAGCAGGGGAGACGTCAAGCTGATCTCGTTTGCCGAGATGTGAGGGCGGGGATAATGAAGCGCGTCCTGATTTGATGCTGGGAATGGGTCAAGCTAAGGATGCCAAGCGTAAAACCTACAATGAAAATGGCGTAAAAACTACATTGAGAACGGCGTAATTTCGCAGGATGACGTCGCCCGCTGGGGCTGCAGGGGCGGTTGGCCTGCAAACCTTGGGCTTTCGGATGAGCTTGCGCGACAGACGGCAAGTCAGTACGCGCGCTCGAAGGTCCGCGTGTGCGTGTTCCTTTCCACCTACGGCGGTGTCGACAACAGTGTCCATTATTATCGAGATGAGAAGGGCCTTGAGGTCGATCTGATCGTTGAGCACGACGGGCGCTGGGGAGCCATTGAGGTCAAGCTGAGTGATGCGAAAGCAGACGATGGAGCGAGAAATCTCAAGGCGCTGGAGAGGAAAGTGCTCTCCAATCCTGCCGCCCAGAATGCCGCGCCGGCGTTTTTGGCGGTCGTGGTTGGAAAGGGGAGCATTGCCTACACACGCGACGACGGCGTGGCGGTGATCTCCATGGCGGCACTTGGGGCGTAGTGGTTTTGCGGGCGTGCCGTGCTTCCTTTACCGAAAATCCATTTGGTAAACCTGGCACCCGTGGGTAGAATAAGGTCGACGGCAGCCCAAGGGTGATAGCTGGGCAGCGCCGTTACTTCGATTAAGGGGTCATCGCCTTAGTGGCGTCGACCCCTCTTTTTCTGCTTCGTACGCTGCTTAAGTGCCTCGGAAAGTCCGATAAGCGCCGTGAGGAGCGAGACCAAAGCGGTCAGGAGTTTCACGAAATCAATCAGATCGGTCATGGGCATCACCTCCCGTCGCATGGAGGGCACTGCCCGGCACATGGAACTGCCGTCAACAATAACCAGTCTATCAAACTGCAGCTATAAATACGAATATATGTTCGATAATAATAACGACGCGATTCTCTCAAAGCGCGGCTTTAAGCAAGTGTGTCAGAGGGCCGCGCTGGGCGATTTCATGTCCGCACGAGCGCCTATCCTTACGGCAATGTAGCCGCTTATGTAACAAGCGGCAGTTGACGGAGAAAGGTCCTAACCGTGTCAGCTGAAAAGACGCCGGGTATCTCGGCTATCGATACGACGAACTTTGCGCGCCAGATTGTGCTGGACTTTGAGTTTGCGCCGGTGCCAAAACAACGCCAGCGCCGTGGACTGCGCAACGAGATTATCGAGGTCGGCGCCGTCAAGCTCGATTACCACGGCAACGTTATGGGCGAGTTCTCGCAGTTTGTGCAGACGGAATTAACCGAAGGCGTTGCGTTTCCCGTTCGCGAGCTTACGGGGATATCGGCCGTGGACACCGCGATGGCCGATCCGCTCTACGTGGTGATCAAAAGGCTCAACGATTGGATCGGTCGCTACTCCGCCCAGATAGTTTGCTGGAGCGGGGCGGATCGTCGACAGCTTTTGACCGAGTGCCAGGCAAAGCACATCGACCTTTCCGCATTTCCTACGGACTGGGCCGACCTGCAGGCGTTTTACACCTCGATCATGGACGTTGGCAGCCACGGGCGCGTCTCGTTGGGCGACGCGGCGACGTGGTTTGGCATCGCGTTCGACGAGTCGACGGGCCACGCCCACAGCGCCCTTGCCGATGCGCGCGTGACCGCCAAGCTGCTCAAGCAGATGATGGAGGGGGACTATCACGTGAGTCCGCACGCCCAGGAGATCCGCCAGCGGTGGGGGATGGGCGAGCGACCCCAGACGTGCCTTTCCAGCAAGTGCCCCGAGCTGGGCGACCTGCTGCTGAAGCTGAAAGCGGAGGGGAGGTAGGGGGCACCCTCCGCCCATGCTGGTGCGGCGCCTTACTGCCTGGCAGTTCCTGATGTTGGCAGGTGACTGCCGCAGTGGCCTATCACGATTAGCTGCGCCTCGTCGTCAAAACAAAAGTGCAGACGGAATGGGTCGCGGCGGTTGCGACCGTTGCCCTTAATGTGCGGCAAGATGCAAACCTGCTTACCGTTGTAAGTGCGTTGGCGAAGCCGTATGAGCTCGGTGTCGTTTTTAGTCAGCTTGGTCTCGGTCGGCGCGGCGTCAAACGAGGTCTGATTTTTAAACTCGCTATAGAGGTCTCCGGTCGTCGGGCGCTCCCCAAACTTGAGTTGCCACATAACGGTCGCTACGGATTTAAGGATCTGCCATTCCTCGTCCAGATCGGCAAAATCATAGCGGCGTGCCGAGTCGTATGCCTCGGGCAAAACGAAAATGCGCGAGGGCCAGAGGTTCGCGGCAAACTTAAGCTCGTCCTCAAGGGTGCGCGGAAATGCCTCGAGCCCCTCGACAAAGCATGCTTCCGCTCTGAGTGCGGCTACCTGCTTTTCCGAGCGGTCGGCTCGCTCCAGCGCCTCTTGGAGTCGATACTTTAAGTTGGCGATCGTGTTCTCGGATTCATCCAACTCGAGCAGGCTGTTTTCCAGTTGCTCAATACGCTGCTCATACGCGGCGTTGCTGTCGGCGTAATCGTTTGCCAGCCCCTCCCAGAGCTGCCTGTCGGCAGTCTCTTTTGACAACAACTCTTTTAGGTTGTCCATGGCCTCTTGGCTGTACGAGGCGGTAAGCGCTTCGGTGCGTTTTGCCTCGGCTACGGTTTCATTCTCTGCGTGGCGTTTCATCTCTGCCATGCGGCTGCGTAGCGCCCCGATTGATTGGCGCGATTTGTACCAGGCAATATCGCTCGTGTCTACAATATCGCCCCTGCCGCGCAAGAACGAGCGCCCCAGACTCCGGTTAAGTATCGTGGATGTCTGGTTGCCGTACTCGCTCAGCCTATCGCGCCTGATGCAGAGGTGTCGACGTGCGTCTTCTTCTTCAGACAGATTGATGTTCGGTTGGTAAATACGAAGTGACGACTTGGGGCAGTTGTATCGATAAGCGGGAGTATGGGGGTGCGGACGATTTCTTGGACCGCGCCTAGGCGTATCCAAGCTTCCTGCGGTACTCCATCGGGCTCAGCCACCCGAGGGACTTCTTGATCCGCTCCTCACGATAGTACACGAGGTA
>CABUZK010000007.1 GCA_902496115.1 uncultured Collinsella sp.
ACCTCGTGTACTATCGTGAGGAGCGGATCAAGAAGTCCCTCGGGTGGCTGAGCCCGATGGAGTACCGCAGGAAGCTTGGATACGCCTAGGCGCGGTCCAAGAAATCGTCCGCACCCCCTAAAAACAAAGTTGCGGTGAAATAGTTCCTGCTTGGCCGTCAAATGGCCCATTCTAGGAACTATTCCACCGCAACTTAGATTGGTAAAACCGCGTAACCTTAAAGCTCCAGTTCGTTTAGACGAAGGATTGCCACGATATAGATCTTGAGTGCTTGCTTGAGCTGCTCCTCGTTGGCGCACTCGTTGGGGCCGTGCATCTGGCCGCCCCATGCGGGCAGCTCCAGGCCGGTCTCCTCTGGGCCAAACGAGACGGCGCGGGCAAAGTTGCGCGCATACGTGCCGCCGCCCATGGCAAAGGGCTCGGCATGCTTGCCCGTAAACTCGTTATAGGTATCGATAAGCGCCTTCACGGCCGGATCGTCGGCAGACACTGAGAACGGCACCTTTGCGCGACCCACGCGATACGTCACGCCAAAGCGGCCCACGAGCGGCTCGAGCTGCTCGCAGATGGTATCGGCACTGGTGCTATCGGGGAAGCGCACGTCGATGACCTGCTCAATGTAGCCATCCACCACGCGGATGACGCCGGGGTTGCACGTGAGCGGGCCAAACGCCGCGCTCGTCGCATCGATACCCAGGCCGCGACCATAGGCGTCCGCATGCACAAAGGCCAGAAACTTGACAAACTCGTGCTCGGCAGGCGTCAGCAGGCGCTCGTCGCGCGCACCAAACGCGTCCTCGGCCTCACGCAGATACGCCACGATGAGGCCGACGGCATTGATCGTTCCCTCGGGCATCGAGGCATGACCGCCAATGCCGTGGGCGAAAATCTGCGCATGCCCGTTATCGAGTGCGGTGATCTCCAGGCGGTCGGCATTCTCAGCGGGTGCCGGCAGCTCATCGGCGGCAATCGCAAGCTCGCAGATAGACTGCGACGGAATGGCGTTGCTCGCCTCGGCACCGCTCCAGGACACAATGCGCCCGCCGTCGATCTTGGGGCTCACAAACGTCGCCCCAAACTGGCCCTTCTCGGCATTACAGACCGGGAACTCGGCATCGGGCGTAAATAGAAAGTCGGGGTCTGCGTGGTTCTCCAGATAATGGTGAACGTCGGACATGCCCACTTCCTCATCGCAGCCCAGCAGCGCACGGAAGGTATAGCGCGGCACAATGCCGTGCTTGAGCAGGTAGGCGCCGGCATAGAGCGACAACACCGCCGGACCCTTGTCGTCGATCACGCCACGGCCGAGCAGCCAGCCCTCGCGGCGCTCCATCGCAAACGGGTCGGTGTTCCAACCGGGGCCAGCGGGTACCACGTCCACATGGCAGATGGTCGCGAGCTGCTTATCGCCGCGGCCCGGAATATCGGCGATTCCCACAAAGCCCTCGTCGTCGCTCGTCTGGTAGCCGAGCTTTTGCGCGATGCCGAGCGCGCAATCGAGTGCGTCACGGACCGGGCGGCCAAACGGCGCGCCGGGCTCCGCATCAGCAGAAACTGCCACGGACGGATAGCTCACCAGCTGCTCAATATCGGCGACAACATCTTCCCAGACCTCGTCGACATACTCGGCAACGCTCTGCTCCACCTGATTCATGGACGACCTCCTTAGCAATGAGCGGCGAGCGTGCCCGCCCCTCACATCACGTCATTAGATAGCGAAAAGTTTAGCAAGCTCGGCCACCGAGTGCACCACCGCATCGGCACCCGCCGCCTCGTGCTCGCCCGGCGCCGCCGCGCCCGAATAGATGCCGATGCACGGCACGCCCATCGCGTGCGCGCCCTCCACATCGTTAAAGCGATCGCCGATCATCACGGCCTCGTCCGCGGTCGCACCGAGCGCCGCCAGGGCATCGCGGACCGAATCTGCCTTGGTCTCGCGCCCCTGCGGCGGATTCATGCCGACCACGGCTTCGAACTGGCAAAGCCCCAGCTCACGCACCATGTCAATGCACTTTGCCTCCATGCGCGACGTCGCCACAGCCAAGCGATGCCCTTGCGCGACAAGGCCATCGAGCAGCTCGGGGATCCCGTCGAACACGGGATACTCCTCCGGTCCCAGCTCATCAAAAAAGGCGCGGTACTCGTCGGCCACCACCAGCGACTCCTCGCGGGAGAATCCATAAAAGTCGTGAAAGCTCTTCCACAGGGGCGGCCCGATCATGCGGCGCAGATCACCCATCTGCGCCTCCGAAAACCCGCGCGCAGCCAGCGTCTTGCACGTCGAGGTCATCACCGCCCGGCCCGTATCTGCCACCGTGCCGTCAAAATCGAACAGCACGACCGGCCGTTTGCCTATCTCCAACGCCTCCATCGGCATTCCTCTTCCCCAGTTGACGATTTCCACACCGACACTTCAAACTGTTGACTATTCAACAATTGAACCTAGTAATGTGGAACGACTCAACTATACTTGTCGCACTTTGCTTTCAGAAGGCGGCGCGCAAGCGCCCCAACGAAAGGTGCAATTATGTCTTTTGCCATCATAACCGACTCCACGTCGGACATCTCCCCCGCCCGCGCCCAAGAGCTCGGCATTTACGTGATTCCGCTGCATGTGATTATCGAGGGCGAGGACCTGCTCGACCAGGTGCAAATTACCGCCCAGGAGTACGTCGCGCGCATGGCCGGCTCCGAGCAGCTGCCGCACACCTCGCAGCCAAGCGGCGGCGAGTTCAAGGCGCTCTTTGATCGCGTGCTCGCCGACGGCCACGACAGCGCCATCTTTATCTCGCTGTGCAGCGAGTGGTCTGCCTGCTACGCCAACGCGTGCCAGGTTGCCGATACCCACGAGCTCGACGTGCGCTGCATCGATTCGCGCACCGGTTCGGGCGCCGAGGGTTTGCTGGTGGAGTACGCGCTGGCCATGCGCGAGGACGGCCGCAGCCTGGACGAGACCGAGGCGCAGATCCGTGCGACGCTGCCCGACGCCCATCTGCTGCTGATTCCGCGCACACTCGAGAACCTGGTCAAGAACGGCCGCGCGCCCAAGCTCGCTGGCCAGCTGACGCAGATGCTCAACATTCGTCTGGCCGTTTCGCCGGAGTGGAAATCGGGCGAGATCAAGGCCATCAAAAAGGGCCGCGGCGCCAAGCGCATCGTCGCCAACACCATGGCCGATTGCCTCGCATTTTTGGCCGAGCACCCGGGCTCTAGCGTGCGCGTGCTCACAACCGGCGCCACCGAGGAGCACGAGCTCGTCAGCCAAGCGCTCGCGGGCCAAGACTACGTAGACGCCGGCGCCGGCCCCATCGGCTGCACCATCGCCACCCACGTAGGCGTCGACGCCATCGCCATCAGCTACTGCCCCCGCTACCAGCCCATCCACTAGGGGCACCTTTACCACTTGCGGTGGAATAGGGACTGTTTTTTGGCGTATGGCCACAAATCAATCCCTATTTCACCGCAACTTCTTTTGCTGAGCCATCCATATACAAGATATGCTGACGATCGGCGCATTCCCAGCTGTTTAGGGGAGCTTCGACTAGCCCCTAGCGGTACCCGGTGGGCAAAAAATGGCAAATATGAGTACTGTCATAAATTTAGTAACAGCAAAATTTCGCTGAAATTGCCCGCTCCCACCGATTTCAAGCTCCATAAAGCCCCGAATCGTCGTGTTTAGGGGGGGGTGAATATACTAAAACTCAGTCAATTGGTCTTAGATACTTCTCAAATGATATGAGACTAACCGGGCAACAGTACTCATATTTGCCATTTTTTGCCCACCGGGTCTGAATGAGGTCCGCTCTTTACGCCTCCGGCTACCCATATGACCGCAAACCCTGATTATCAAGGGCCGTCGCGCGCCTTGGCATCGACCGAAAGCCGCTCGCAGAATAATCCCTTGCCATTAGCAAACTTGAATCGAAATTACATATCCCAAAAAGCCGTAATGCCGTACCCTCGTCTCAACAACTCCAATACAAGGACGGCATTCAAATGGGCAACGCCATGCATCAATACGCCCTCTTTGGGACCGCACAATTTAAATACGATCAGACGATCACACATATATCGGACCAACACCGACAAATCGTCATTTGCAACAACGGTTCAGACGTACGCTACGCAACGCTAGAAGAGTGGGAAGAAGCTGGCGCTTTGTTCGATGAACGAGCACAAATCGAGGGCATCGTCACCAGCGCGAGCCCAGCACGCGATAAACTCGAGCTCTTTCGCAGTCTCTTTACCGGGCGCAAAGATGTTTACGCTCATGGATATCGCAGAAAGGACGGGGGCATTGGCTATACGCCTGCTTGTGCTAATGAGTGGGAGCCAGGAATTTGCCCCAAAGCAGCCCATCAAAGAGTTAAATGTGTAGAATGCAGCAATCGCGTCTTCCCGGAATTAAGCGATGCCGCAATCATTGCTCACTTTAAAGGCAACGATGACCGGTTCCGCGATGTCCTCGGGCAATATGTTCTCGATAGGAACTGCAACACGAAAGTTCTCGTCATCGATTTTGACAAAGCGGACTGGAAAGAGGCAACAAATGCCGTACGGCTTGTTGCAATACGACGGGGCATTAACGCCGCCGTTGAGCGCTCAAGGTCCGGCAACGGCGCCCACATCTGGTTTTTCTTCCTCGAGCCAATCAGCGCAAAGGCTGCCCGAGAGTTTGGAAGTTGCCTCATAACCGAAGCTGCGGCGCATAATAAGACAATCACGTTCGAGGCCTTTGATCGAATGCTACCCGCTCAGGCCACTATTCCCGATGGAGGCTTCGGAAACCTCATCGCACTCCCCTTTCAAGGCAAGGCGCAACGTGAAGGAAACAGTGTATTTGTAGACGAACAATTCAAGCCCTTTCCCGACCAATGGCTCTATCTATCACAAGTCCAGCTGATTCCGCGCTCGACGGTGCAAGATCTGATTGAGGCCCCTGGAAACAACCCACACGGAACAGCAACAACTACGGTGGCAAACAAGGGCAAACGGTATGCCCAAAGACCACGAAAGCGACTACCACTCACATCGCGGGACTTTCCCTCATCGCTGCCCGTTATTCAAGCCGATATGCTGTACATCCCCGAGAAGTCTCTGAGTCCAGCAGCTCAAATGGAAATCCGCGGACTTGCGACATTTGCCAATCCGGCATTCTATCGCGCGCAGTCCATGCATCAATCAGTATTCGGCAAACCGCGACTCATAGACCTTAGCGAACTGAGAGATGGTCATGTTGCAATTCCCCGGGGCTGCAAAACTCAACTTGAGCGGCTAGTTCAAGAGACCGGCGTTACCGCCCACTATTCAGACGAGCGCAAATCGGGCAATCCGATTGTTATGGCATTTAAAGGAGTCCTTCGCCCTGAGCAGCAAATCGCCGCTGATCAGATGCTCATATACGAAGACGGAATCATGTCCGCGCCGACAGGCTTCGGTAAAACAGTCGTCGGAGCTTATCTTATTGCATCCATTGGTCTTCCAACGCTCGTCATCGTTCCCAAAACCGCACTCATAACCCAATGGAAATCCCAGCTCGAGCGATTTATCGACATTACGGACAACAGGGAGCCCGTCCGAACCCCAAAAGGACGAATCAGCAAAAGGCAGCCTCCGGTCATCGGACAAATAGGAGGAGGCAAAATGGCCGTAAGCGGCCTCGTCGACATCGCTTCGTTCCAGTCGTTATCTGGCAAAGACCGTCAAACCGGAGAGCCGATAGTTAAGGGCCTTGTTCGTAATTACGGCCTCATTATCTGCGACGAATGCCACCATGCCGCCGCACCACAGCTCGAGCTTATTCTCAAGTCCGCCCCGGCCAAATACGTATACGGCCTTTCTGCGACGCCCGAACGATCCGACGGCCTTACGCGGGCGCTCTCCATGCTCTGCGGCCCGCTCCGTTATGTTATCGATCCAAAAGCGCAAGCGATTCAGCAGGGCATCCAGCGCATCGTACGGCCTCGTTTTACTGGAATTCGACTACCCGCCTACGAGCCAGGTGCAAGCTTCAATCAGATTCTCGACCTGCCGTGCACGCATGCAGCTAGAAACGAATTGATTGTCAACGACGCTATTGAAGCTGCGTCAAACGGCCGGCATCCGCTCGTGCTGACTAAAAGGAAAAAGCATGCCGAGGAGCTGTTCGGGATGCTCAAAAACCAAGGACACGAACCCGTTCTCCTGACCGGGGAAATCGACGCCAAAGAAAGAAAAACGATACTGAGCAGTCTTCCCCGCTTCGAGCATGAACATCGAATCATCGTCGCCACCGAAAGCCTTTTGGGCGAGGGCTTCGATCTGTCCTACCTTGACACTCTACTCATTGCCACGCCGATATCGTGGGACGGCAGCATCACGCAGCAGGCAGGCAGGCTCCATAGAAGCCACGAGGGCAAGCGACGGGTTGAGATATTCGACTACGTTGATTTATCTATACCCATGCTCGCCCGCATGTACCAGAAGAGACTCAAGACCTACGCCAAGCTCGGGTACGAAGTCTACGTGACCGGAGGCAGCGAGCAGTCCGATCAAAACATTCTCATAGAACCGGCTAATGCCGTAGAGACTCTGGTTGAAGACATCGTTGGCGCCGCTAAGAGCATCTTCATTGCCGCGCCCTACGCATCCGCCGCCTGCCTCGCAAAGCTCGGCGATGCAATCAAAGGTGCCACTGCCCGAGGGATTGCTCTTGAGTTTTTCATTGCCTCGACTCCGCGCGAAGATGCAAGCGAGACTTTGGCAAAAATGAACGTCGAGCATGCCATTAGAGCAGAAGGACGTTTGTGTGCAGCGATAATTGACGAAGAAACTATCTGGTACGGAACGATCCCGCTACTAGCTTTCCCCAAGAAAGAAGACTGCAGCATCAGGTTCAAAAACAGCGAGATCGCAGCGGAGCTCTTAGACGAAATCAACCACAAGGGAAAGCCAGATGCCACGTCAACAGGCAGGACATCCCCACCACTTGCGGTGGAATAGGGACTGTTTTTGGCTTATCAGCCGCAAATCAATCCCTATTCCACCGCAACTTAGAAATCGGCAATCAGCCCTGCGGGCCCCGGAACAGTTCCTCATGCGAGCCCATTCTGACCAGTCGGATCACAGGATTAGTCTTATGCGGCAAGTAGAGAACGATCACATCGACCAAGCCATCGGATAGATGGAAATCGATGTGGCCGTTGTAATTGCCGCCCGGGTTTGAAAGCTCATGGGCGCCATATTCCGCGGGAAGCGAGCCGCGAGCTGCAAGCTCTGCGACTGCCGCCTTAAACTCGGTTTTTAGCTGCGGATGGATGCGCGTCGTCCGTTTGTAATCCGCCTTAAACTGAGCCTCGACTTTAATCTCAAACATCGCTAGTCCTCATCGAGGAACGATATAAGCTCATCAGCGTTATTGAATGACGGGCTGTCGTCTGGCAGAATCCCCAACTCATGAGCCTCGGCAATCACCATGGCGCGCCTCGTCGCCTCGTTGGGAACTTCGGGCCGACCCACAATCTCAAACGGAATCTTTCGCTGATTTACCAGCTGCCGAACAGCAAGGTTGAGATACGAATTGAGACTCAGGCCAACTGTATCCAAGAACTCAGTCGCCTGTTCCTTGAGCCCCTCTTCGATGCGAACCGTCGTAGGCTTAACCGTTACAGTAGACATACGCGACCTCCTCGCTCTCGTCTTTTGCATCAGTATACCCAGTTTAGAAGGCAGACTGATGTTAAATAGCATCAGTCTGCCTTCTCATCACTACAACGACAGGCGCGCTCGCCCTACATCAGCCCGCTCAGGGAGATGTCGACGGCCTCGTTGAGGTCGTCGGTAATGTGCACCAGCTCCGGATCGAGCGGGCTAATCATACCGGCGTCCATCACCGGACCGTTAAGCCAGTCGAATAGGCCCTGCCAGTACTCGGTGCCCACCAGCACGAGCGGCATGCGCTTGACCTTGTGTGTCTGCACCAGCGTGAGCACCTCGAACATTTCGTCGAGCGTACCAAAACCTCCGGGAAACACGATGGCGCCCGAGCTGTATTTGACGAACATGGTCTTGCGCACAAAGAAGTAACGGAAGTCCATGCCGAGGTTCACGTATTTATTGAGCCCATGCTCGTGCGGCAATTCAATGCCCAGGCCAACTGACTTGCCGTTGACACTCGCCGCTCCCCTGTTGGCCGCTTCCATGATGCCGGGGCCGCCACCGGTGATGACCGCCACGCCGCGCTGGGCGATTTTGCGGCCGACCGTGCGCGCCGCCTTATAGAGCGGATCGGTCTTGGGCGTGCGGGCGCTGCCGAAGATGGTCACAGCGGGCCCGAGCTCGGCAAGTGCGCCAAAGCCATCGACAAACTCGGCCTGGATGCGCAGCACGCGCCAGGGGTCGGTGTGCAACCAGTCGGTCGAGTCCTCGGGCGCCAGCAGGTTGGCGTAGGTGTTGTCCTTTGGAATCATGGGGCCGCGCATGACCACGGGACCGCGTCGGTACGTCTCGTCGTAGGCAGGCTCGCCCTCGATATTCTCGTTCTTAATCATGGGTACTCCTATCGAGAAAAAGAAAAACGGGCGGGGTCGACGCCATGCGTCAAACACCCGCCCGAACATCAACTATTCGATATGGTACCCACGATGCATCAAGTGCTTGCAAGCTATCGGTCATCGGTCTCGCAGACGGTGTTAGCGAACGTGACGACCGGCCAGCGCTCGCCCCTTGCCGTTGCTAGCGCTCTGCAAGCGCCCGCGCCGCTCTTAGTAGTCCACCGCCGCAGGACTGTTCATCCAGTCGCTCACAAACGCGCCGTAGCGGCCCTCGATAATGGCCTGACGGGCACGCTGCATAAGGTTGAGCAGGTAGTAGATGTTGTGCATCGACAGCAGAATACCGCCGAGCATCTCCTTCTGCGTGACCATGTGACGGATGAGCGCACGGCTGTAGCCGCCCGTGCACACCGGGCAGGTGCAGGTGGGGTCGATAGGGCCGTCGTCGTGCGCAAAGCGCGCGTTGCGGAAGTTAAGGCGACCTTCACTGGAGAACGCCGTACCCATGCGGCCGGTGCGCGTCGGCAGCACGCAGTCGAACATGTCGATACCCACGCCCACGCCGCGCACGAGCGTGGTAGGGTTGCCGACGCCCATGAGGTAGCGCGGCTTGTGCTTAGGCATGTACTCGGAAACCAGCGGTGCCAGCGTCTCGAACATGGTCTCGTGGTCCTCGCCCACCGAATAGCCGCCGATGCCGTAACCCGGGAAGTCGCCGCACTCCTCCAGATGGCGCAGCGAGCGCAGGCGCAGATCCAGGTGCATGCCGCCCTGAACGATGCCAAAGAGCGCCTGGTCATCGCGGGTATGCGCCTTATAGCAGCGCTCGGCCCACATACTCGACAGCTCAACGGCGCGCTCGACGTAGGCGCGCGTGGCGGGATAGCCCGGGCACTGGTCGAGCTGCATGCAGATATCGGAGCCGAGCTTCATGGCGATTTCCATGTTGTCCTCGGGCGTCCAGAACACGTGGCGGCCGTCGTAGTCATTGACGATAAAGCGCACGCCCTCGTCGGTGAGCTTGACGGCGTCGTTGTGGCTGAACACCTGGAAGCCGCCCGAATCGGTAAGAATGGGGCCGTGCCAGTTCATAAACTTGTGCAGGCCGCCCAGCTCGGCAATGGTGTCCTCGCCGGGACGCATGGACAGGTGATAGGTGTTGGCAAGCACGATCTGGGCGCCGAGCTGTTTGACGGTCTCGGTAGGAATACCCTTGACGTTTGCCTTGGTGCCCACGGGCATAAAGATTGGCGTCTCGATATCGCCGTGCGGGGTGTGCAGTACGCCGGCACGCGCGTGCGTCGTCGGGTCCTCGGCGATCAGGTCGAATTTAAAAAGGCTCTGGTCCATAAACTGGAACTCCTTGGTTGCGGTTCATACGCAAACCATTATACGGGCAACCCGCAAGGAGCACCGACTCGACAGAAACTGGCGCAAAGGGGGCAGCAAACGAGCGTGGATTTTCGGACGCCCATCTCATGAGAGTGGATAATCTCCCACTTTTGCCCGAAACACAGACCAAAAACGGGAGATTATCCACTCTCGTTCGGCGGGTACTCATTTAAGTACGTCCCCAATGAGTGGAGCTATTTACCAGCCACGCCAACGCCGATGTTTTGGGAATGTCAGCGAGCGGTCGCCAGGGCGAACAAATTGGCATGAAAAGAGGACGGCATAGACCTTCTGGTCATGCCGCCCTCTTTGAATGACAAGTTGTCGCCCTGGCGACCGCGCAGCGTCGGCCCGTTACGGCGTTTGGCAAAACGCCGTAACTCCTACGGACGCTGGCCCATGCCACCCTCGAGGGTGACAGTCTCGCCGTTCATGTACTTAAAGTCGGGACCGCAGAGCTGAACGACCACGCGGCCGATTTCCTTCTCGACATCGCCATAGTGGCCCGCCGGCGGCATATGGACGTTGGCCTTGAACGCCTCGGGATAGGCATCCTGGAAGTTCTCGAGCGCAGCGGTCCAAGCAAGCGGGCACACGATGTTGACGTTGATGCCGTCCTTGCCCCACTCGTTGGCGGCAACGCGGGTCAAGCCGCGGATGCCCTCCTTGGCGGCGGCATAGCTGCACTGGCCGTAGTTGCCAAACAGGCCGGCGCCCGAAGCAAAGTTGACCACGGAGCCCTTGGTCTCCTTCAGGTGCGGATAGGCCTTCTGCATGTACAGATAGGTGGCATACAGACCGGAATAAATGGCCAGGTTAAACTGATCCATGGTGTGGTCGGCGATGGTCACGCCCGAGGCGCTGGCCTGAGCATTGTTGACGACGGCGTCGATGCGGCCGAACTCCTCAATGGCCTTGTCGATGACGTTCTGAACAACGGCCTCGTTGTCCTGACCAGCCGAGACATCGGCCTGAACAGGCAGAACCTTGACGCCGTACTCGGCCTCGAGGGACTCCTTGGCAGCCTCGAGTTTGGCAACGTTGCGACCGGTAATGACGAGGTTTGCGCCCTCCTTGGCAAAAGCGATATCGATGCCGTAACCGATGGAGCCAGCGGAGCCGTCCTTAAGCGTGGCCTTGCCGCCGCCGGTGACGATCACGGTCTTACCAGTGAAAAGTCCCATACAAAGTCCTTTCGAATCGCGACGGGCACGCCCGCCGACTGCGCGTATCCAACTTCACGCGCCAAAAGCTGAAATGCAACTTTAGCGGGTTCAAGTGAAAAATAAAGACCGCACCAGGCGAACGGCGCAACGTCATTCGGCGAAGGGAATGTCAAGCGTAAACTGAATTTAGAGGACGAATTTTTGCTATCCAAGCGAGTCATCGAACACGTTTTGAAACTTTGCTGCGGGGCGCGGGATGTCGGCGCGAGACTTTATCATAGGGTGACAAACAACGATGAGGAGCACATGCCTATGACAGACGAGCTGGACCCCCAGACTCAACAGCATATTGATGATTCAGCAGACGTCGCCGCAGATACTGACGCTGCGACCTGCAATGATACCGACGTCGACGACGCCACTCTGGATAACGGCGCTGCGACGGAAATCCCTACGGCCGAAGATGCCGGCGAGCAAAACGACGATTCGGCCGCTCAGGACGACGCCCCCGAAAAGGACGCCGCCCCGCAAGCAGAAGGCCCTATCGAGGTGTCTTCGGAAGAAGAGCTCGATGCCGTCATGGACTCCATGATGGATGCCGTCAAAGCGATGAAAAACGCCGTGGCCGACGCCGATATTGACGCCGAAGAAGAGGAGGCCGCCGAGGCCGCCTCGACCTTCGTGCCCGGCGAGACCCCCGTTGCCGACCAGGGCAGCACCCTGCCCTCGTTCCTGCAGCTTGAGCACCCCACCATTGGTGCCGATGCAGTCGACCCGCACGCTGCCGGCTTTTCCGTAGTCGAGGGCGGCACCGGCAGCATCGTCACGCCGCAGACGCCCGATGCGGGCACGGCGAACGCCGCTCACCCGATCGCCCTGCACACCCCAGCAGCCAGCCGCGATCTGGGAGGCGCCGTCTCAAACACCGCCAGCGCCGTGGGCGCCTTTATCGCCCAGGGCGCCTCGGCCATGCGCGAGATGAACGCCGCAAAGAAGGCACTCGCGGACGCCCGTGCCCACCTGGCCGAACTTGAGCAGCGCATCGCCGATCAAGGCGAGGAACTCGAGACGCGTCAGGATATCGCAGGCCGCTACGACCAAATCGTCGCCGAGCAGCGCCAGACTATCGACACGGCACAAAAGGCCGCCGCGGCGGCAGAAATCGGCCGCGATACCCATGCTGCCAAGGCAACAGAGCTCAAGGCGCAGCTCGAGCAAATAAAAGAAGAGGACGATGCCACCGAGCGGCGTCTCAAAGCCGCACTCGATGCCGTGGAGGCGCGCGAAGCCAGCTCGCGCGAGACCGGTAACCGCCTCGTTCGCCGCCTCGAGGATTCCAAGCGCATCCGCGACAAGGTGCAGGCCGAGCGCGACGCCGGCGTTGCCGCAGCGCAGCAAACCGTCGATGCCACGCGCGCTCAACTCGAAACGCTGCGCCGCGAGTATGCCGAGCTGCAGCGCAATCCTTCGGCGAATCCCGCCAATTACACGGTGCGCACCAGCGAGCTTTCGATGCAGATCTCCGACACGGCCGATGCCCTGCGCAAAGCCGAGGAAGATGTCCCGCACATCACCGCCGATCTTGAGCACTCACTCGCGGCCGCCGAGCACGCCGTCGAGCAGGCACAAGCCCCCATCGCCGACGCCAGGCGTGCCCATCAGGCCGTGACGGCCGAGGCCGATGCCGCGCGCGACGAGCTGCAGACCGCAAAAGCCGCCGCCGCAACGCGCCAACGCGAACTGCGCGAGAAGATCGCCGTCGAGGACATGGCGCGTCGAGAGCAGGAGCAGGCTATTGCCAATGCCCAGGCGGATGTAGCGCATGCGCAGTCGATCATCGAGCAGGCGACCGAGGTGCACGACCATCCCGAGATTACCGAATCGCTCGCAGGCTCCTTGGCCCGCGATAAGGCCGAGCACGCCGAAACCGAGCGCGAAGTGGCTCAACTCGAAGCCGCCGAGGACGACGTGCGCGAGCGTACCCGCGACTCACGCATCAAATTCACCGGAGCCATCGTCTGCATCATCGCCGTAATCCTCGTGATCGTCCTGATCGGGCTCTTCGCGAGCAAGTAAACTAGCTGCCAAAAAACACTCAAGGCAGTTGCGGTGAGATAGTTCCTGTTTAGCCATCAAAAAGGCCAATTCAAGAACTATCTCACCGCAACTTTTTTATTGGTGCAAAGGGGTCAGGCTACTTTGCACCAACTTGGTGTATATAGACCAGTCCCCATTGCACCAACAACGTTTGCCCAGATAAAACCCGCCAAAATAAACCTGTCCCTTTTTGGCAGGTTGAATCACGGCAACGCCAATGTTTAGGCGAAGTCAGCGAAAACGCCCCTAAGCGAGCAAGGTGACGTGAAAGAGGAGGGCATTGACCTTCTGGTCATGCCCGACGATTGAACGTCAGATTGCCGCTTAGGGGCGTTTGCAGCGTCGAGCAGTTACGCGGTTCGTAGAACCGCGTAACTAACAAATGAGCATGGCGTCGCCAAAGCTGAAGAAGCGGTAGCGCTCCTCGATAGCGGCAGCGTAGGCATCCATGATCTGGTCGCGGGAGGCAAGCGCGCTGACGAGCATCATGAGCGTAGAGCGCGGCACGTGGAAGTTGGTGATCAGCGCGTCGACCACGTGATAGGTCGAGCCGGGCATGAGGTAGAGCTGCGTTGTCGCGTTCTCACGCACCACGATGTCACCGCGGCCGAGCGTGTCGGCCCCGTCCTCGCGGCCTTCAAAATAGCGCGCCGTCACGGCCGGATCGGACACCGGTGCCTCAGCGTCAAACGCGCTCTCGAGCGAGCGCACTGCGGTGGTGCCGACGGCGATCACGCGGTGCCCCTCGGCCTTCGCCTTATGCACGGCGTCGACAACCTCCTGCGACACGTGGTAGCGCTCGGTGTGCATGACGTGCTGTGTAGGGTCGTCCTCCTCCACCAAGCGGAAGGTATCAATGCCCACCTCGAGCTCGACAGCGGCAAACTTCGCACCCTTGGCCTCGATAGCGGCCATGAGCTCGGGAGTAAAGTGCAGGCCCGCCGTGGGAGCAGCAGCCGAGTGCTCCTCCTTCATGGCGTAGACGGTCTGGTACTTCTCGGGATCGCCCTCGTAATCGGTAATGTAGGGCGGCAGCGGAACGTGGCCGGCAGCATGGATGGCCTCGTCGAGCGTGCGCGGGTCGCCGGCGGCATTGCACCCGGCCGGCTCAAAGCGCACCAGGCGGCCACCGCGGCTATCGGTGACAAAGTCGACAACCTCGGCTGTCAGCACCACGGGAGCCCCCTCGGGCGCATGGGCGCCACCGGCGCGATACTCAATCTGAGCACCGGGCTTCAGACGCTTGCCCGGCTTGACCAGGCACTCCCAAACGTGACCCAGCGGGTCAACATCTTCGCGGCGCTTGAGCAGCAGCGTCTCGACCACGCCACCCGAGCCGGCTTTGCGACCGATCAGGCGGGCCGGCATCACGCGCGTCTTGTTGATGACGAGCACATCGCCTGGCTCGATATAGTCGATGATATCGCGGAAGATACGGTGCTCAACGGTACCGCCGTGCTCCAGCGGCGTTCCCGCCTGGGAGCCCTTGCGATCCACCACCAGCAGACGGCAGGAGTCACGCGGCTCGGCAGGCGCCTGGGCGATCAGTTCCTCAGGAAGGTTGTAGTCAAAATCATCGGTACGCATAGACACGTCGGATACTCCTTATATAGCTAAAGTCCGCTCTACATCCTAGCAGGCTGACGTCCCAAGTGAACTACTTTTTGGACGCTTTGCGCTCGTCGCGGATGCGGGCTCGATCCATGGCCGCCTCGACGGCCGAGAATCGGCAGCCGCAATAATTCTGCCGATACATGCCCAGCTCGCGCGAACGACGCGTGGCCTCGGGGTAATACGGGCGAAAATCGCGAATCACCGGAGTGAGACCGCGGGCGGCAGCCAGACGCTCCAACACATCATTGCAGGTTTCGAACAACTGATACGGCGAGACGGCGAGCGTCGTGCCCACAAACTCAAACCCACGCTCCTGAGCCACACGGCATGCCTCGGCCAGACGCAGGGCATAGCACGCGCGACAGCGACGGGGTCGATCGGCGCCCAGCGGGGCCACGCCGACCTCCCAGCGCTCGCGGTCCTCCCCCGCCTCGATGAGCTCGATGTCGCCATCGGCACACCACCGGCGCAGCTCGTCCAAGCGCCGCTGCCATTCATCGTGAGGCTGAATATTAGGGTTTGTCCAGCAGATTGTGGGTTCAAACCCCTCCTCGCGCAGCAGACGAACCGGCTCAAGCGAGCACGGCGCACAGCAAGCGTGCAACAACAACGGCTTCATGGACATCTCCTCTCCCACAATGATTTTTCTGGGACGGGGATTAAAAAATCATTGCGTACCTAATGATTTTTTAATCCCCGTCCCAGAAAAATCATCCCAAAAAGACTACCTTGCGAAAAAACGCACGCCAAAGGATGTGTCCTCGCAGGCGGCAATGCGACGGTCGCGCAGGATGGTCCGCACGTAATACCAATCGCCCACACAGCCCGACAAATGCAAGCCGGCCGCCAGGTAGCACAGCAGCGGATAGCCCGAGAACGCAAACCCCAGGGCAAACGCCACCGTCAAGGCAACCGTCGGCGCCAGGCAAACCGCCACGTACCGCCGGCGCGAATACACAACGCCCTCGGCGCAGGCATAGATCATCGCCGTCTCGCGATTCGCCCCAAAGGTCACCTTCGCGCCCGCAGGTGCCAGCAGCTTAAAAAACACACCGTGCACCAGCTCGTGCACGGCAAATGACACCGCCGAAACCGCAGCCAAGCCGACTATCCAGCCCAAAACGGCCGTCCAGCCACCCGCGTCAGCCGCATCCAAGTCCGCGGGCCCGCCCAGCAGCATAAACACCGGCACCAGGCACACGGCAAATGCGCCAAGCACTGCCATCCCCCACACAAAGCAGGCGTGCAGAAAATCCTCGTCCTCAAACGCATGTATGTTGGAAATCTCATTCATAGCATCTTAGGATAGCGCCCCTGCCACGTACCCGTCCGCATGTGCGATAATGTCGAACGATATGCACGAATTGACCACCGCGTCGCCAGGCCTTGCGCCCGGCCGCGCTCTCACCATATGCGAAGGAGTCCCATGGCATCCAAATACTCCATGAACGACCGTCCCAGCTGGCCTCGCCGCGCCATCGTTACCGCCGGCGAGCCCTACGGCAACAAGGGCCTTCACTTTGGCCACGTTGGTGGCGTCTTTGTCCCGGCCGACTTCTTCGCCCGCTTCCTGCGCGACCGTCTGGGCCGCGAGAACGTCATCTTCACCTCGGGCACCGACTGCTACGGCTCACCCATCATGGAGAGCTACCGCAAGCTCAAGGAAAACGAAGGCTACGACAAGTCCATTAGCGAGTACGTCGAGTCCAATCACTCCCGCCAGGCCGCGACCCTCAACAACTACAACATCAGCTGCGATATCTACGGCGGCTCGGGCCTTGAGCCGGCTGCGCAGATTCACAACGAGGTGACCGCCGAGATTATCGAGCGCCTGCACGAGCAGGGCACCATCTCCAAGCGCTCCACGCTGCAGTTCTACGATGCCAAGGCCGGCACGTTCCTCAACGGCCGTCAGGTGATCGGCCGCTGCCCCATTCAGGGCTGCAAGTCCGAGAAGGCGTACGCCGACGAGTGCGACCTGGGTCACCAGTTTGAGCCCGAGGAGCTCATCGCGCCCAAGAGCCAGCTCACCGGCGAGGTGCCCGAGCTGCGCCCGGTCGACAACCTCTACTTCGACCTGCCGGCCTACCTCGACTTTATGAAGACTTACACCGCCAAGCTCGCCCAGAACCCGCAGGTTCGCTCCGTGGTCTCCAAGACCATGGAGGAGTGGCTGCTGCCGGCACAGCTCTACATCCAGAACAAGTTCCGCGAGGCCTTCGACGCCGTCGAGGACCAGCTGCCCGAGCACACCGTGCTGGAGCCCGAGGGCAATAAGAGCAGCTTTACCGTCACCTTCCCCAGCTGGAAGGAGCGCGACGACGCCCATGCGGTGCTCGCCAACGGCGGCGTACGCTTCCGTAGCGGCAAGGCGCTCGTGCCCTTCCGCATCACCGGCAACATTGACTGGGGCGTTCCGGTGCCCGAGGTCGACGGCGTGAACGACGTCACCTGCTGGTGCTGGCCCGAGAGCCTGTGGGCGCCCATCAGCTATACGCGCACCGTGCTCGCACGCGATGCCAAGGCCGCCGGCGTAACTGAGGGTGTCGCCGCCCAGGATGCCGCCCTCATGGGCGAGCCCGCCGCCGATTCCACGCAGGTCCCCGCGCCCACCTACCAGCACAGCTCGCTCGACTGGCGCGACTGGTGGTGCTCGGACGACGCACAGATCTACCAGTTCATCGGCCAGGACAACATCTACTTCTACTGCATCGCGCAGACCGCCATGTGGGAGGCCCTGGGCTGGAACCTCACGCAGAGCACCGTCAGCGCCTGCTACCACCTGCTCTACATGGGTAAAAAGGCCAGCTCGTCCTCGCAGACGCCTCCCCCGCCGGCAGACGACCTGCTCAACCACTACACCTGCGAGCAGATGCGCGCGCATTGGCTGTCGCTCGGCCTGTCCGAGAAGCCGGTGAGCTTTAGCCCCAAGGCATACGACACGCGCGTGACCGGCAAGGACAAGGACGGCAACGAGGTGCGCGCCTGCGACGACAAGCGCGTCATCGATCCGGCCCTTAAGGAGAGCGCGCTATTGACCGGAGTGTTCAACCGTCTAGCCCGCAGCTGCTTCTACGGCGTCGCCGTCAAGGAGGGCGACGAGAGCCCCTATCGCAACGGTTGCATTCCGGCCGGTGCCGCCTCTGCCGCCGTGGTCGAGGCTGCCGAGCAGGCCGCCCTTGCCTTTGAGCAGGCCATGTACAAGTTCGAGACGCACCGCGCGCTCGCCGTGTGCGACGACTACCTGCGCGCCGCCAACAAGCGTTGGAGCGATGCCTCCAAGGCCGCCAACAAGCTCGAGGGCGAGCCGGCCAACGCCGCCATGAAGCAGGCCCTGGTCGACGCCTTTACCGAGCTGCGCGTGGCGACCGTCCTGATGCACGGCATCGTCCCGGCCGGCTGCGAGCTCATCTGCGAGTACTTCGGCATCGATCCGGTCGCCTTCTTTAGCTGGGACAACATCTTTGCCTCCACGGACGAGTTTGTGGAGAGCCTGGGCGAGAAGCCCGGCGAGCACCGCGTTAAGCCGCTGCCCCCGCGCTTCGACTTCTTTAGCAAGCACGAGAGCCAGTACTAAAGCACGCCAGCAGCAGCGTACCCGGAAAGTAGTCAAATTGGGACGGGAAGGAAAGACGGATGTCCAAGCCGCGTCGTCGTAAGCAGAAAAAGCAGGTTAAGCCCGAGCTCAAGCTCAGGCAGTTTGCCGCCACCGAGCTTTCCGACCAGCTTGCCGCCCTTCCCTGCGCCATCGACCTGCCGCGCTTTATGGTCGACACGATTGCTGGCGCCTATACGCCTGCCGATGCCGAGCTCGTGATTGAGGGCTTTGGCGCCGCAGCCACGCGCCCGGTCACGCTGCGCGCCAACACGCTCAAGGCGACCGCCGAAGACATCGCCGCCGCGCTCGACGCAGCCGACATCGCCCACCGCCCCGTTGCCTGGTACCCGGATGCCTTCATCCTGCCCGAAGCCCAAGTTTCCGACCTGTGGGACCTCGACATCTACCGTGACGGCAAGATCTACCTGCAGAGTCTGTCGTCCATGATGCCTCCTTTGGTGCTGGGCGCGCAGGCCGGCGAGGATATCTTGGACATGTGCGCGGCCCCCGGCGGCAAGACGACGCAGATCGCCGCCCTCACCCAGGGCCAGGCGCACCTCACCGCCTGCGAGATGAGCATTCCCCGCGCCGAAAAGCTCGAGGCCAACTTGGGCCGCCAGGGCGCCAAAAACGTGCCCGTCATGCGTATTGACGCGCGCGAGCTTGACGAGTTCTTCCGCTTTGACCGTATCCTGCTCGACGCCCCCTGTACCGGTACGGGCACCGTCATCAGCGGCAACGAGAAAAGTCTGCGCGGCCTTACCGAGCAGCTGCTCATTAAGTGTGCCCGCTCGCAGCGCGCGCTTCTGGACCGCGCCATGGGGGCCCTCAAACCGGGCGGCACGCTGGTCTATTCGACGTGTTCGATCTTGCCGCAGGAAAACGAGGACGCCCTGCAAGAGGCCCTCGACAAGCACATGGACTGTGAGCTCATCCCCCTCGACGGCACGCCGAGTGAAAGTGAAGCGCGTCGCACACAGGATACCGGCGACAAGCCGCATATCGAGCGCAACGCCCTTACCGAAGCCATTGCCGCGGGTCACATCTCGGCCATTGCCAACGGCATGCCAGGCACGCTGACCATTCCGCCCAGTCGCGACTTTGAGGGCTTCTATATCGCCCTGGTCCGAAAACGCAGCTAGCGCACGGATTCAAAACTCAACAAGCTATCGCCGTGCGCACTTGTCCTGCTGGTCCTTATGCCGCGCAAGCGCTTCACGCTCCTTGCGCTCGGCCTTTTTGCCCTTAATGGCCGTAACCACAAAGTAGATGACCGCGGCGGCAACGATTGCGCCCACGCATAGGCCAATCGAGCCCAACATTGCCGAAAATTCCATACCGCGTCACCTCTCTTTTGCATACGGGACATTCAAGATAGCACCTCGATTCCCGCCACCACAGCTCCTTCACGTTCGCCGGCCCTTCAGTCTAACGGATGGCGCAGCGGGGAAAAATCAACTCGTCAAACGATTTAGCACTCGCAACGCCGGTCGTACACTGCCGACCGCAGAACATAGAAATGGACCGCCATGGATTCTCTCAACGATTTGAACGAGCGCGTCGACGCCTTTGTCGGCACCAGCTCCTTCGAGACGCCTGCCGCGACTAACGACCAAGCCCCCATCGATGTTCCCGCCGAGGTTCACGAGGACATCGTCGCCTCGGTCGACTTCTCCGAGGTTGAGCTTGCAGACGAATTTACCGAGCCCCAGGTGGCCGTAACTCCCAACGGCCTTTTGCCCATGGAGCCGCTGCCCATCGACGGGCGCCTGCGCAAGGCGGCCCTCCGCATGCCCGATGAGATCGAAGAGGCCAGCGGCTTTACGCTCTTTGGCCGCCGCATCAAATCGCTCATCTACACCACCGACGTGGCGGTCATCCGCAATTCCAATGCCGATGCCGTGTTTGCCGTCTACCCCTTCACGCCGCAGCCCGCCATTACGCAGGCGCTGCTGACTGTTGCCGAGTGCCCGGTCTTTGTGGGCGTTGGCGGCGGCACCACCACCGGCAAGCGTTCCGTGCAGATGGCAGCCGTCTCCGAGATGCAGGGCGCGGCGGGCTGCGTGGTCAATTCCCCCGCCACTGCCGAGATGGTCGAGCACATCACCAACATCGCCGACATCCCCGTCATCGCCACGGTCGTTCGCTGCGACGACGATGCTCACGCCAAGGTGCGCGCCGGAGCCAAGATCCTCAACATCGCGGCCGGCAAGAACACGCCGCAGGTCCTGCGTGAACTGCGCGAGCACTATCCCAACCTGCCGCTCATCGCACCGGGCGGCAAGACGCCCGAGAGCATCCGTGAGACCATCGCTGCCGGCGCCAATGCCATCATCTGGACGCCGCCTTCGGCCCAGCAGTTGCAGACCGACATGATGCAGCGCTACCGCAAGATGAAGGAAGACGCCACGCCCGTCATCTCGCGCGACGATGTGCCCATTATCGACCAGGTCGCCGCCGCCGAGGTCAGCCAGGTCGAGAACATGAATCCCGATGTGCCGATCCCCGACGAAGTCATCGAACGCGTCGCTTCGATCCACGATCATATCGAGGAACGTCGCGCCAACCGCGGACTCAAGCCCTCGCTGCACGGCTTTTTCTTCCGCGGAAAGAAACGCTAGCCGCAACAGCAAGGCCCGTCCCGCAAACAACGGGACGGGCCTTTTTCTGTTATCAAGTGTCAGGAGGGACAGGCGCAGCCGTTAAAACCGTCAGCCAGCCCACAAACGCTAATCCACGCGCTTGTCGCCCATAAAGAAGACGGCCACCGTGCCGGGGCCGGTATGCGAGCCAATCAGGGCACCGATGCTATTGATCTCAATCTTGCCTTTGAGCTGCGGAACCTGTTCCTCTATCAGTGCCGCAACGGCCTCGGCGTCCGCGCGGCACGCCGAGTGCGACATGATGCACTTGCCCGAATAGTTCGCGCCGTCCTGCACATGC
Source organism: uncultured Collinsella sp. (assembly GCA_902496115.1). Lineage (GTDB taxonomy): Bacteria > Actinomycetota > Coriobacteriia > Coriobacteriales > Coriobacteriaceae > Collinsella. The sequence continues at coordinate 21,342 of CABUZK010000007.1, forward strand.
GCCATCACGGTCTTGGCCATCTCGGAGATCGCGCGCTTCTTGGTGCGAATCTTCTCGCGTGGCGCCAGCTCACCTTCGCAATCGACCGTCATAAGCGGGCAAATCTTAAGCGCCGTGCCGATGATCGCGCTCGCGGCCGAAATGCGACCGCCGCGCAGGTAGCTCGACAAATCGGTCGAGAAGAACCAGTGGTGCAGGTTGAGTTTATGCTCCTCAATCCAAGCGGCCGTCTCGTCGAGCGAAGCGCCGCTATCGCGAACGTCGGCGGCACACTCCACCAGCAGGCCAAAGCCCGAAGACGCCGCCAGCGAATCGATGACGCGCACCTTACCGCCCCGGGGATAGCGATCCGCGAGCATCTGCGCCGCAACGCAGGCCGATCCATACGTGCCCGAAATACCCGACGACAGCGCCAGGTGCAGCACGTCTTTACCCTCGGCAACAAACGGCTCCCAAAACTCCTCGTACTCGCCCACGCTCACCTGAGACGTCTTGGGCATGGCGCCCGCGGCAATCTGGGCAAAAAACTCGTCCGGCGTAATCGACTGATACAGATCGTCCGTATAGACAACATCGTCGATCTCGTAATGAAAACACACGACAGAAATATTGCGCGACGCAAAGAACTCACGGGTTCGATCGGCGGCGGATTCACAGGTCAGGACAAAATCACTCATATGAGGCTCCTTACTCATTGCTGCGTAAATTATTGCACAGCAAGCGTGAATACGGTACAAATGTCCACTATTTACCAAATTGAACCAAAGATAGTGAACATCTTTACCGTCATCATCTCTATCGATCCCGGAGGCATGCGTCTGCAAAAACGACCCTGCGTCTCCACTCAACCGCCATATCTACCTCAACTAAATCGATTTACCAAACCGTTCGGCCAACAATTCGACCTCCCATCCCCATTCGAAACAAAAGCGGCGCATACTGATAAACGTTTGACGCTGTTTGTCAGTTTTACCAACCACATCGGAAGGTGCTTCATGGTCGCATTCGATCGCAATCCGCAAGACTTCAAGTATCTGCGCCTGCTGTCGAGACAGTTCCCCACCGAGCAATCCGCATTCACCGAGATCATCAACCTCTCGGCCATCCTCAACCTACCCAAGGGCACCGAGCATTTTATGAGCGATGTGCATGGCGAATACGAAGCCTTTATGCACATCCTCAACAACTGCTCGGGCGTCGTGCGCGAGCATGTCGACGAGATCTTTGGCGACACGCTCTCCTTTGACGAAAAGGGCGAGCTGTGCACGCTCATCTACTATCCGCGCGAGAAGATCGATCTTGTCCGCAGCCGGCGCGAGGACTCGCCCACCTGGTACAAGACCATGCTCGACCAGCTCATTGTAGTTGCCCGCTCGCTTTCGAGTCGCTACACCCGCTCCAAGGTGCGTAAGGCCATCCCGCGTGATTACGCCTACATCATCGACGAGTTGCTGCACACGCATCCAGACGAGAACAACTACCGCGTGCGTTATCACGAGCGCATCATTGAGTCCATCCTGGAGACCGCCAGCGCCGACGACTTTATCGAGTCGCTCGCCTCACTCATCAAGCGGCTCGCCGTCGACCACCTGCACTTGGTGGGCGACATCTTCGACCGTGGCGGCGGTGCGGCCAAGATTATGGACCGCCTGCTCACCTATCATTCGCTCGATATTCAGTGGGGTAACCACGATCTGCTGTGGATGGGCGCCGCGGCCGGTGAGCCCGCCTGCATCGCCACGGTGCTGCGCAACAACCTGCGCTACGACAATTACGAGATCCTCGAGAACGATTACGGCATCTCGCTGCGCGAGCTTGTCGCCTTCGCCGACGCCACCTATACCGCCGGCGAGTCCATCACCCCGCTGATCAAGGCCATCAACGTGCTGCTCTTTAAACTCGAGGGCCAGATTATCCAGCGTCACCCCGAGTTCGACATGACCGACCGCCTGCTGCTCGACAAGATCGACCACGACGCCGGCACGGTCACGCTCGCCGACGGCAGCGTGTGGCCGCTCACGACCAACGACTTCCCCACCGTCGACCCAACGGACCCTTACACACTCACGCCCCAGGAACAGCACATCATCGACAAGCTCGTGTCCGAATTTGTCACCGCCGATCACCTGCACCGCCACATCGATTTCCTCTATACCCACGGCTCCATGTATAAGGTCGCCAACGGCAACCTGCTGTTCCACGGCTGCGTGCCGCTCAACGAGGACGGCACCTTTAGCAGCATGAACTGCCTGGGCACCTGGCACGCTGGCCGCGATTATCTCGATTTTTGCGACCGCATCGCCCGCCGCGCCTGGCGCGTGGGCGACCGTGACGCCCTCGACTGGATGTGGTACCTGTGGATCGGCTTTAACTCACCCGCCAGCGGACGCCTGGTGCGTACCTTTGAGCGCGCCTATATCGCCAATAAGAGCACCTGGGTCGAGCCGATGGACCCGTACTTTACGCTTACCAAGTCGCCCTCGGTCTGCGACGACATCATGCACGAGTTCGGCGTTGCCCCCATGGCATGTTCGCCGACCGGCCACATCATCAACGGCCACACACCCGTCAAGACGACCAAGGGCGAGCAGCCTATCCGAGCCGAGGGCAAGCTGCTGGTCATCGATGGCGGCTTCTGCCGCGCCTACCATCCCAAGACGGGCATCGCCGGCTACACGCTTATCTCGAGCTCACGCGGATGCCGCCTTAAGTCGCACCGGGCCTTTACCACCGTTGCCGAGGCGCTCACCCGCAACGTGGACATCGAAAGCGAGACCAACCGCTTTGACGAGGCCGACCGCCGCCGCATGGTCAGCGATACCGACACTGGCGCCAAGATTCGCAGCCAGATCCAGGATCTGCGCCAGCTGCTCGATGCATATAGAAACGGTGCTATCGAAGAGCGCGTCTAGCTCCACCCGCGGTGATTGGCTAAACTTGCTGAGTTTGTCATCCCCGCGGCGCTCCAGCGCCACCCTAAGGCAGGTACCATGCAAAAGCTCCTTGCGCAGATCATGAAGTTTGGCGTCGTCGGCGTCGTCGCCACGGTCATCGACTTTGGCATCATGAATCTGCTCCACTATGGCCTGGGCCTTAATATCCTGATCGCCAATACCAGCGGCTTTATCGTCTCGCTCATCTTTAACTACGTCGCGAGCATGAAGTACGTGTTTGCGCACAAGGAGGGCATGAGCCGCCGCCGCGAGTTCATTATCTTTGTCGTGCTGTCCGTGATCGGCTTGGCTCTCAACGACGGTATCGTGCTGGCGCTCAACGCCGGCCTGGGGCTCGAGGCCAATATCGCCAAGATTTGCGCCACCGCGCTTGTTATGGTCTACAACTTTGTGACCCGAAAGATCTTCCTGGAGGGCGACGAGACCAAGTAGCTCGACTTTCCCGCACAGCTACGGGGCCCACGGATGACGCACGTCGAGCACTGCGTTGTTCGTGGGCCTTGCTCGTTTACGGGAAGATTTGCAACGTTTGCGGATTACCTCTTGAATATTTGGCGAGTTCGTATAGTTCTTGGCAAAGCCCTTACGTTTCCCTTGCAAAAGCTCTAAAGTATCCTCTGCTCGATTCGTCAACGCATTGGATGTGATTACGTGCGCAAGGCACTGGCACAACCTCATACCAAGCAGTTCCTCAAGTTCGCTGTCGTGGGTCTTATCTCCTTTGGCATCGACTGGGGTATGCTCATTGCACTCGTCGAGCTGTTCCACCTCGACTTTTTGATGAGCACCACGATCTCGTTTATCACGTCCGTCATTGTCAACTACTGGCTCAGCATGAAGTACGTGTTCGACCATCGCGAGGGCATGAGCCGCAAGCGCGAGTTCACGATCTTCACCATCCTGTCGGTGATCGGTTTGGGCCTCAACGACCTGTACATGTTTGTGGGCGTCACGTTTTTGAGCATCGGCTACCAGGCCATGAAGGCCATCGCCACATTCTTGGTCACCTGGTACAACTACTTTAGCCGCCGCTTCTTCCTCGAGGGCGCGCAGTCGTAGTTTGTTCGACATTTGCTTGAAGGTATAACCGGTTGGAATTCTCGTTCCAACCGGTTTTTTTGTTTGCCGAGAGACCGGGCGACCCAGTCCTCTACGCATGAAAAACGGGCGGCCCGGATGTTTGTCCGAACCGCCCGTTTGACGTGTTATGTCGAGGCATTTAGCCCGTTACGTAATACCAGACGACACTGTCGCCGTTGGATAAGACATAGTTACTGCACGCCGTCATGGGCGTTACGCCGTTAACGGAGTACATCCAGCCACTCGTGCCGCCGTGCTCCTTCTCGGCCAAACCGCCAATAGCGGCGACATACGTGCCATACGACGAGCCGTGCGCATTCACGGAAAGGCCCAGGGCGCACAGGGCATCGTAGACCGTAGCACCCTCGTTGAAGGTGAAGGTACCGCCAGAAGACACAGGATTGCCTACGGCGCTCGATGTGACCGAAACCGTCACCGTGACGTAGCCAGACTGCTGCGAGCCGTCCTGATTGCCCGCAGAGGCGCCGCCACTGTTGGATGCAGACCCACCGCCAGACACCGAGCCACCGCCCGAAGAAGAGCCGTCAGAAGAACTCGATCCACCAGCGGATTCGGAGCCCTGTCCGGCAGACGTGTTGTTGGACTTCTTGCCACCCTTGCCTTCGGACTTCTTCTCCTTCGAATCCTTTTTTGAGTCCTTCGACCCGTCCTTCGCATTGTCCGAAGATTTGGAGTCCTTGGGCGCAGCCTTGCCCGAAGCGGTAATCGAGCCGGAAACCGACGCATCCTTGGCAACGACGCTCTCCCCTGTCACAGCCCGCGCAATCCAGTCGATGGACCATGCACCGCTGACAGAGGGGTGGACAAAACCCAACGAGACGACAATGAGTCCAATACAGGCAGCCGTCAGGGTGCCAACAAGTGCCTTGCGCCGCGGGGCGGACGCCGCCGAAGCGGCGCCCTTTTGCTTTGTATCGTCAAGCTGGATGAACGACGAGTCGGGCTGCTTGGACTCGGCGTCCTGTGGCTTATTGGACACAGCCCTCACCTACCGACGCTTGGTAAACACGAACACGCCGATGACGGCGAGACCGATCACGCCGGCCGCTACGCCGACAATGGCAAGCGGATTGAAGCCGGACTCCTGTGCCGGAGCCGCAGCGGGCTTCTTGGCAGTGGCCGCAGCAGACGAGCCCGTGTCGGACTTGGAGCTGGACTTGCTGGACTTCTTATCGGACTTCTTATCCTTCTTTTTGGAATCCTTACCGTCCTTGGACTTGGTCGTGGTCGACGACACAGGCTTCTGACCCGGAGCAACAGCGCCGCCAGCCTGCTGGCCGTTTGTGCCGTTACCGGAGCCAGAACCAGCACCGACATTACCCGAGCCGCTATTGGAGCCAGAGCCACCGTTACCGCCAGGGTTAACGGCATTCTTGGTCCACTTGGCATAGAGCGTCATATCGGCCGTCACGACGTCCTTGGCGAAGTCCCACTTCTCGCCTTCGGCGGTGTACCAGCCGAGGAACGTATATCCGTCGCGGGTTGGGGCAGCCGGCTCGGAAACCATCTTGTTCTTGGCAACATAACGCGGTGCGACGTACGAACCGCCCTGTACATCGAACGCAACTCTCCAGGACTCGGCACCCGCTAGCTTAAAGAGGCGTCCCGAGTCATTGGCGTAGTACAGGTTGCCCTTCTCATCACAGATGATAGAAGCGGTGCAGTATTCACGATACTTTGCGTCGGGCGTGAATATCATTTGCGCCGCATCGTCGCCCAGTTTATAAGCGTAAACGCCACCGGGCAGAGCGTTGCAGGTGAAGTACACGTACGTGTCGTTACCTTGAACCGAGACGAGTGGGGTACTCTTGGACTCGCCCTTGTCTGCGCGGATGCTCTTTTTAACGCTCATAGTGCTCAGATCGATGACAGAGAGTGTTCCGTAACCCTCGATGTCCATACCGCAGACATACGCCAGGCCGTTGCTCACTGCCGGCGTAGAGGTGGAGATGGCCGCGAAGGCAACGGGCTTGCCCTCGAGGGTCAGCTTGTCCCCGCTGCGACGAATCTTGTAGAGCGTTCCGTTATCGCGGGAGACCGCGAGATACGTGCCGTCGCCGTTCTCGCCAACCTCGACGGCAATGATGCCGGAGCGAACGGGCGTGCCTACGCTTACGCTCGAGAGCTCTTTGCCGTTGGAGCCATCAATGAGGGCAACCTTACCGGACTCGTTACCGATGATGATGTCGTCACCGGAGGCCGCAGCGCCCGCCCAGTAGTAGCCCTCGTTCTCGTTGGTCTCGGACTTCTTTTTGTCTGTTGTCCAGTCCACTTTGCCGGAAGCCAGGTCAACGCACACGAGCGCACCTTCTGAACCGTCGACAACAGTGAAGCCTGCGTAGGCCTTGCCGCCGGAGATGGTCACGGACGTGAGAGCTTGGGTATCTTTGATCCCGAGCGAAGGGGTCTTGTATCGACAGGCTATCGAGTACTGCCCATCCTTCTTGTCCAGAACAAAAATGCCGAGCGAGCCGTCCTCAAAAGGAACAACCAGATAGCCGTCTTTATAGGCGGGACGGCAGAAGTAGCCAATGTTCGCGCCAATAGAGCAGCTCGCAAGCTCCTTCTTTCCGGTTTCAGAATCTATGAGCACAATGCGGTTGCCCTTAACCGCGCAAATATTACCGTCGATAATGAGCAAGTCCGAAACGCCTTTTGCATCGCCCTTGATATCCGCGGGCTCATCCCACGCAGATTCAGCCGCACCAGACGGAGTCGGCACTTCGGCAACCGAGCCATTGACTTTGCCGCCGGCAAACGCAGGCCAGGCAGAGTCGAAGTTAGACTTAGGCGCGTTGGGGTCGGTCGTGAGGGCATCGGGGTCAGGCAGCTTGTCGCCAGCCGTATAGACCCAGGCGATAGACTTCGCGTCCTTCAGCTGGACGCTGCCCGCGCCCAAATCGGAAGGCTTGCCATCGATAAAGAGCTTCCAGTAAGCCCCAGTCGTGGAGTCCCATGCGAGCGTTCGCTCATCAAACGGCGATGTAATTGAGTTGAGGAACCAGCCCCATGTACCCGTACCATAATCCGCAGAGATGCCACTCTGCTTGAAGGCAAGTTCAGTCGCATCAGCCACGGTCGCGGTATCAACCATGGTGTAGTCAGCTGCAGGCGCCCACGTCTGAACATTACCGCCGCTGTCAACACCGATAATCTGCAGGGAAGCCTTTGTCTGCCCAGGGATAGTACCGTCAGAGCCGTAGACCCAGGAAACTTTGTCACCGGCCTTGAGCGTGTAGTTACCGGCGCCCACATTTGCGAGCTTGCCGTTGACAAAGAACTGCCAGTAATTCCAAGTGGAAGCGTCAACCTTTTCGGTCGAGAGCTTTACGTCCTCATCAAACGGAGAGGTGAGCGAGTTGAGGTACCAGCCGTAGGAGCCCGTCCCGGTGTCGGCGCCAATGCCAGCCTGCTTGAACACCTGCTCAGAGAGCTCAGCCGCGGTCGAGCCCTCCTTCACTTGGATAGTCGTGGGCTGAGCCCAGGTCTGCTGGCTACCGTCCTTAGCCTGGCCAACAACCTCGCAGCTCACGGAGAGCTGGTCGGTGGGCGCCGGGTCGCCGTACTTGGAGTAGCACCAGACGACCGAGTCGCCGGCCTCGAGCACGTAGCCGCCCGCACCAACCGATGCGGCCGTGCCGTTGATGAAGAGCTGCCAGTACGCTCCGGTCTGCGAATCATAGCCAAGCGTTCGGCCCGCGTCGACAGGCGAGGTGATGGAATTGAGGTACCAGCCCCAGGTTCCCATGCCGTAATCGGCGGTGAGGCCGTGCTTCTTGAAGAGCGCCTCAGAGAGGTCGGCGGCGGTAGACCCCGTTTTTAACGTGTACGGCTCGGCGGCGGTCCAGGTCTGCTGGTTGCCATCGGCATCGATGCCGATAACCGAGCATGTTGCTGTAACCTCAGGAGCGACCTGACCACTCGTTCCAAGCACGGTCACTGTCGCAGAGACGTCCTGGTTGGCGAGCTTTGCGTACGTGGCATTATCCGGATAGCGCTTGGCGTAACGCGCGTACTTCTCACTGGAAAGGCGAGAAGTAATGGTGACCTTGGTGTTGTACTCAGGCTGCGTGACAAGAAGGTTCTCCGCAGAGACGACACCAGTGTCGCTCGACTTGAAGAGGCGCCACTGCTGGCCGCTCATGTCGTCGTAGCCCTCGAGCTCAACCGGGACGATGCCCGAGCCCGCAGCGTCGGTAGACGCCTTGTCGTAGCTCCACGCGAGCTTACCATCGGCGTCGAGATACGCCTTCTGGAAGGCATGCATATTTGCGGTCACGCCGGCGGCGTCCTGGCCGTCGAGGATGGCCTCGGCGTAGCCCGCCTTGGCGGCCTCCATGAGCTTAAGCTCATTGTCGAGGTCGGCCTGATCCTGCGGCGCAACCGTGAAGTCAAGCGTCTTTGTGGCAGTGACCTCAGCGTTGTTCTTATCCGTAACCGTGCAGGTGAGTTTCGTGGAGACGGCGCTCTTACCGGCCTCGGGACGGAAGACCGTGCCCTTATAGCCGTTGAAGGTCACGTCATCGGTGCTCGCGGAGTACTCGACCTTATAGTATTTTCCGTCGACGCCGAGCGTGCTCGTGCGCGGCATCTGGAGGTCATCGGTCAGGCCGTCCTTATTGGCAACCGCATCGGTACCGGAGTACTTGATGTTGTTGTAAATAAACGCCGCGTCGACCTTCTCCTGCAGCGCCTTCTTGTCGGCAGCAACCTTCTCGGGGTCGCCCTTGACGGTCACGGTGAAGTCGTGCGAGCCCTCGACATCGCTCGGGCCACCGCTCACAAACGAAACCGTCGCGGTCAGCGTAACAGCGCGATCGCTCGAAACGCGCGTCACCTTGCCGGTGTAGTCGTCCCAGCCATAACCGGACGGCCAAATGACATCGCCGTCGGAGCTCTTCCAGCTAACCTCGAACTTGTTCTTGGAACCCGCGCGGTACGGAAGCGTGAGGTTGGACGTAACGGACTCGGCCGAATCGCCCGCAGCGTAACCGATCGCAATCTGCTCGGCGGCATCGTCGAGCATCTGCTGAACGCGGGCCTCGTCCCAAGCAACCTGCACCGACTTGTTGGGCTGGTAGTACTCAGTCTTGCCATCGCGCGACAGCTCAAACACAACATCGGCGCCACGCAGACCGTCGATGTTGTAACCGGTATAGTCGTTGGGGTCAATGAAGAAGAAGGTCACATCGCCGTTGGTCTTATCCTGAGCGTCGGAGATACCGACCGTGGCTTTGTCATCCTCTGCATTAAAGGCAACGCCGCCCTCGGAGACCTTGACGTCAATATCGGTAAATCCCAGATCGGCAAGCTGCGCCTTCAGCGCGTCATTGACGTTGCCGCCCTTAGCGCTGTAATCAACGGCGATCTGTTTATTGGCATCGTTGAGCTTTTGGACTGCAGCCTCAAGCGAGCCTGCGGCGATAACCTTGTTGGTGGAGACGAGCTCGACCGTCGAGCTTCCGCTCGTGGCGACAGCCTTCAGACACTTGCCAGCAGCAGATGCCGAGACCGTCGCCTCGGCGCCCGACATATCGGACAGCAGCGTCCAGTCGGCCGCGGGAGCCTTCGCGTCGTCGGCCGCATACCAAGCAACAGTCGCCTGACCGGTGACGTCGATACCGTTAGTGGCCGAACCGTCGGCGCGCTTGGCCTGCGCCGTCGCCTTAACGCTATCGCCCGCGACGAGATGGGTCGAATCGCTATTGATCTGCGGCGCAGTGGTCACACGCAGCAGGTTATACTCCCCCGCCGCGGTAACGCTATCGGGCGAAACCCACTCAACGGTGTTATCGAGCGCGCTCGCGGTGACCTTGATCTTCTTGCCGACAAGCGCATCCGTAATAGTCAGGCTGCCATCAGTCGTATCGACGCCGTCGGTGAGCTCGGTCCAATCGGTACCGTTCTCGCTCGCGTACCACGCCATGGTGAGGTCGGCATCATCGGGCACGTCCTTGGTCGAGCCCGACCAAGGACCCGGAACCTGCACGCTCGGTGTGATCTTTGAACCCACGCTCAGCGTAACGTTCTTATCGGCAAGCTCAATGCCCGCCAGCTTGTACTGGCCCTTAAGCGTCACGGGGCCAAGCGGAGCAACAGACTGCGTGCCGCCGGAGGAGCTCTTCTTCTGCGTGCTGAAAACGGTATTTTCGCTCGTCACCTTTACGCGCAGATACTTGCCGGCATAGGCGGCGTCAACGGTATAGGTGGCCTCGGTAGCACCGGGGATATCGGTGTAAGCGGAGTCGAAGCTCGAGCTACTATTTGCATACTGCCACTGGTAGGTCACATTATCGGTGCGGTCGATATAGCTGTACTTCGAGCCGTCCTTTTTGCGCACCTTGGTCTTGAGCTTATCGCCCACGTGCACGCCGTTGGTGGCAGGAGAGCCCTCAAACTGCACGTCGTAAAGCTCAACCTGACCCGCAACCGAGACAGGACCTGCCGCATAGTAGGGCTTCTCCTCGCCATAGCCGCCATTGGCCTTAGCCACGACGTAGTAGCCCTTAAGGGCGGCGGTCACCGTCAGGGTGTTACCGGTCTCACCCTCGATAGGCGTGTTGCACGAGCTCGCGTATTTCGCGGTGCCCTTATACCACTGCCACGTGACATGCGAATCGGTGGTAACGTCGGTGGAACCCGCCTTGGCGGTCGCCGTAATCGTGGAGCCAACCTCGACTTTGCCCGAAGTCGGGCTCATAGTCACGCTCGAGACATTAATTGAACCCGCGGCTGCAACGAGAGCGCCCGTCGAGTTGGTCGTGCTCGAAGAGCCGATCTTCGAAGACACCTTGCACTTGAGGTACTTGCCGCCCAAAGCATCGGTTAGCTCGAGGGTCTCACCCGTGGCACCCGCAATGTCGATATACTTGCCACTCTTGGTGCCAGAGCACTGCCACTGATAGTTGAGCTTGCTCGCGTCGATAAACGTCGAGGCGCCCTTCTCCTTGGCGCGAGCCTGGGCGGTATCGCCAACCGCGAACACGGAGTTGTTGGTCTTGGGATTGATGAGCGAAACCGCGTAGACGTCCACCGCACCGGCCTGTTTGACCTTGTTGGAGGTGGTCTTGCTCACCGTATTTACGCCAGCAGTAGCCTCGACTCTGATGTACTTGCCCTCGAGGTCATCGGTCACCGTGAGGGAAGCGCCCGTCTCGCCCTCGATCTTGGTAAAGCCCGAGTACTGCGAGGTAGATGCGGACCAGGTGTAGGTGACCTTGGCGTCGGAGCCCGCGGGGCTCGACCAATCCTTGTACGGCGTCGCCATCAGAGTATCGCCTATGCTCGGCGCGTCGCTACTCAGCTTGACGCTGTAAAGCTCCATTTGGCCGGCGCCCAGCACGGGGCCGGGGATGCTGTTAGGATTAATGCCCGAGCCGTACGAAACAGAGGGGCCGTAGTGGTCCTTGCCGTCTGCCGTCACCTTGCAGATGAAGTATTTGCCCTCCATCGCGTCAGTGATGGTGAGCGACTGCTCGTGGCCTACGACCTCAGTGTAATCGGCGGCGTCGCTGCTGGCCTTGACCGTGCCGGCGAGCCAGGTATAGGTCCAGGCGCCGGGGTTAGCGACCGATTTGGTCTCGGTCGTAGGGTCGCCCCAGTAGTCCTCGGTCTCGACCTCATCGTACATATTGGCCCAGAGCGTATCACCCACATTGAGCGCGCCGGACTTCGTCGAATACGAGTTGTCCTTATCCTTGGCGTCCTGGATATAGACCTTAGCCTCGCTCGAAAGCGTTGTAGCGGACGCAGCGGCAACGGCGTTCTTCCGCTCCGAAGCAACGGGCGCCGCCGCAGGGTTCTCGGACTCAGTCGCGTTGTCTGCGGCGGTGTCAGCACCATTCGCGCCGCTCGCAGTTGCGCCCTGATCTGCGCCGGCGCCATCGGCAGCAGCGCTCGCCGCCGCACCGTTCGCGCCGGTGTCGGCAGCAGTGTCATCGTTGGCCGCCGCGCCCTCGCCGCCCGTTGCGGCCTGAGCAACGGCATCGGCAATGCCCTCGGCGCCCTCGGCCCAAAGTTGCGCCGGCGTAGTGCCAAAAGCCATGGCAAAAGCCAGGAACGCCACCAGACCGCGCTTGGCTACGCCACGGGCAATCGCTCCATGGCGACGCCACGAGGCGCGCTGGCTCTCGTCCTCAAACATATCCATTTGTCTCCTACTGTCTGCACTTGGAGCATTGCCCAGCGGCTGCCCCACGTCATCGCGCACATTGCGCTCGAGTACCCCCATCGGGGTCCCCCTTCCCTCCAGAGCCCAACGCGTACCGGCGGCATGCGCCGCGGCCGCGTACAAGATGGGAGGCGATCCGACTTAACCTTACCGACCCGGGCGCGCCGTCCGATCTGCGACGCGACCATCCCGGGCCAAGAGGAATTACGGTTACTGGTACAGCCGGGGACTTGCACCCCGATTCTCCCAAACGCGCAGGAAAACCACGCATTCGTGCGTCTCCGCACCACCATCTAGGCCATCGATTATTACTGTCAATATGGTAGCACGCAAAAGGGCCCCGCACACAGGCGAAGCCCAAGGTAAAAGCTATGGTTTGCGATAGGAGAATGCGGTGACGGTCACGGCCTCTAACGCTTGCCGCCGTGGCTGTTGCGCCAAATCTCGCGGCCCAGCATCAGCGCCAGCACCAGCGCACTCACGTAGCCCATAAAGCCAATGACCGGGATACCGAACACAACCGGCTCGATGCGCGCGTAGTACACCACCGACGAACCGATAAACAGGCCGGCGATCACAATTGCCATCGACATGCGGTCGATAATTCCACCCAGCTGCCGCAGCGCCTTATCGCTGCTCATGATCTGCGTGTTCACCTTAAGCTGGCCGCGCGTGAGCATGCGCGACGCCAAGCCCAGATACTCGGCCGCCTCGAGCGAGCCTTTTGCCGCGCGATAGCTGCTCGCGGCAAGATCGCGCCCCATTTCGCGGACGCGCGCATAGGTGCTCTTCTCGTTTTTGATATGCGTCTGGATAATCTGAATCATGTTGACGTTGGGCATGTACTCGGTCAGCAGGCCCTCAAGCGTCACCATGCCGCGGGCGAACATCGTCACCACGCTCGGCAGCTCAACGTCGTTTTTGCGCGCCAAATTTAGCAGCGAGGTCAAAAACTCGCCGATATCAAGATCCTTAAGGTCAAGACCCGCAAAGTCGGCGACGATAAAGTCCAGGTCGGACAAAAACGCCGAATGGTCGAGCTCGGCCGAATCGCCGCGCGTCACGGCAAAGCGCATGAGCGAATCCTTGAGCTTGGGCACGTCGCCCTCGGCCACGGCGAAAATCATGTCCTTGACGATACCGCGGTCATGGCTCGACATACGCCCGACCATGCCCAGGTCAATAAAGTAGACGATGCCGTCCTTGAGGATGATGTTTCCCGCATGCGGGTCGGCATGGAAAAAGCCGTCATCGAGCACCTGCGTCGAGTAGTCCTCGACAATCGCCGAGCCGATCTTTTCCAGGTCATAGCCCTCGGCCACCAGGCGCTCGGGATCGGCAATCGAGATGCCGTCGATGTAGTCCATAACCACGACGTGTTCGGTGCAAAGGTCCAAGTAGGATTTGGGACACGACACGCCATGCACGCTTTTGTGGAACTCATAGAAATCGTTGAGGTTTTTGGCCTCGGCCAAAAAGTTGGTCTCCTCGCGAAACGAGGTCCACAGCTCCTCGACCACGCCGTGCAGGTCAACAAACTGATCGGTGTTGACGAACTTGGAAACGATGCGCACCACCGAACGGATGATGTCGATATCCTGCGCCATGACCTGTTGCGCGCCGGGGCGCTGTACCTTAACGGCCACGTCCTCGCCGGTCACCAGACGGGCGCGGTGCACCTGCGCAAGCGACGCGCTACCGAGCGGGTTGGGGTCGATCGCGTCGAACATCTGCCCCAGGCGCTGGCCGTATTCCTCTTCCAGACAGCGGAGCACTACCTCATACGGCACCGGCTCTACGTCGGAGCGCAAGCGGCGCAGCTCGTCGCAAAACCGTTGCGGCAAAATCTCGGAGCGGTTAGCCAGGATCTGCCCCATCTTGACGAACATGGGGCCAAGCTCTTCGAGCAGGCGGCGCAGGCGTACCGGCGTAAGGTTATCCCATACGCGGTACTTCTTGATCAGGCGAACGATCTGCCCAATGCGTTCGCGGCGGCCTGCCGGCGTGAGCTGGTATTCCTCGTCCGGCGCCATCGCGTCGGGCTCCTCAGGAACCATATCGACAGCACGCGGCTTCTTGCGAGCGCCCGAGACGGCGGCATCGACCTCATCGACAACCGCCGCCTCGTCACCCAAGGGATCTAGATTGTTGTAGTCGGTGGTGGAATCTGCCATCTGCGCTGCTACTCGGCCTCTTCGGTGTCCTCTGCATCGTCGGGCTCAACGGACTCGACGGGCACCGAGGTCACGTTGTCCTCGACCGAATCGACGATGTCGCGCACATGGGCCAAAAAGGCCGTGCGCTCGGGGGCGGTCATAACGCGGACGCGGGCCAGGATGAGCTCGTCGAGCACGCGCTGCGCCGCAGTCTCACCCTGCATGCCCAGGCGCTCGGTCAGGTCGGAGATGGTGCCGCCGGCCTGCTCGAACATGTCGGACACGCTGCGGGCTATATCGGGGGTGCCGGCGTCCTTGCGAACCTGCTCGCCTTTGGTATTGAGGTCGTCGAGGACCTTCTTGCCGCCCTCGACGGCAACGGCGGCGGCGCCGAAGCCCACGTTGATGGCACCGTTAACAAGCTGATCGAATTTCATAACCATGGTTGGCTCCAATCGTGAACAACTGCATTGGCCTTCTTGTACCCAAGATTGGGTGAACGACACAAAATCGTTTTATCGCTGGGATAGAAATCGAGTGGGGCAAAGCCTTTGACGGCGTTTGCCCCACTCGCTCGCTGCAAGGCCGTCTTTACCTTACGTTATCGTTCATCGCGAAGGAATTCTTCATGGCACAGCTCGTGGTGTAGAGCACCTTGCCCAACAGGGCGTCGGTCTCCACGCGCACGAGCTCGGCAAAGGCCTCGTTGGCGCGGGCGAGCTCGGCAGGCACCTCGGCCTCGGGCAGTGCGGCTACGACAGCGTCAACGTCGTGAATCTGCTTGTGGCCCATGCCGCCGACCTTCTCCTGATAATCCTCGACCGCGCGACCGCACTCATGGAAGCGAACATCGGCCAAGGCACCGATCAGGCGATTTGCCCAATAGAAATTCTCGGACGTCACGCGAGCCTGTGTGTCGGCATAGTACTTGGGCATGGTCTCGACATTGGCGTACAGCGGTACGAGCGCGTTAAACGAGTTGGAGCCAAACGCCATCCACTGCACGGCGCGATACGCCGGCTGCGCATAGGGGCGCAGCTGCAGCACGGCAAGCTGGCTGTTGCGGTTGATGCCGATGGGACGATAGGCGCCGCGCGTGGCGGGCGTGCCCTTGCTGCCGTAGCAGTCGTACTCCGTGCCCTGGTAGTGGCTCGAAAGCACGTACTTGATGTCCTCGATGGTCACCTTGCGTTCGGGCACGCGGCTCCAGGGGATGTCATCGCTTTCGGGCGTGTAGTCGGCGTCGGGACCGTCCCACACATCGCTGGGGTTGAGGCAGCGCTGCATGTACCAGGCGCGCGGCGTGTTGTAGACGTGGTCGCTGTCGCTGTGCGAGCCAAAGGCCTCGCGCGGGTTAAAGACCGCGGCGGGACCGTCGCCCTCGACGCCCAGCGTCAGGTCCAGATGCCACTCGGCCATCCAGGAGCGCAGGTCGGCGGAGCACATGTGGTCGACCTGAGCGCCCTCGGCGTCATCCAGGTCAAAGCTATCGATACCCAGCTGGTTAGGCATGGTCACATAGGCGTCATCGGGCACGCGCTTGGCGATCCAGTGGTGGCCGCCGATGGTCTCGAGCCACCAGATCTCGTCCACGTCACTAAAGGCGATGCCGTTGTTCTCGTAGGTGCCGTAGCGCTCGAGCAGGTCGCCCAGGATGCGCACGCCGTCGCGGGCGGACTTGGCGTACGGCAGCACCAGGGTCACCATATCCTCCTCGCCCAAACCACCGGGCTGCGCCGGAACATAGCCGTCCTCGCCTTCGTTACCCTTGGCGGGCACATAGTCCACGAGCGGATCGGCGCCGCGGACGCGCTCGTTGGTGGTGAGCGTCTCGGTTGCGGACATGCCAACATTGAGCTCATTGAAGCCGGCCTCGGCCCAAATGCCGTGACCCGGAACAACGTCGGGGACGCTCGTGTAACGCATGGGGTTGTCGGGCAGCTCAACGGTCAGGTGGCTCAGGACGCTCGTGTAGACACGCGGCTGCTCGTCGGGGTGCACCACGCGCATGCGCTTGGGCTCAAACACCCCGTTGGACGAGTCCTCATTGCGGGCAACCAGCGTCGAGCCGTCGTAGCTCGCGTTCTTACCAACCAAAATCGTTGTGCACGGCATGCGCATCCTCCTTGAGCGAAGAAATCAAACGGTAACAGTGTATCGCTTCGGCGCAAAAAGGGCGAAACCACGGCACCTCGGAACCCCCTCGGAACCCCTGTGGTCAAAAAATGCCAAATATGAGTACTGTCACCAATTTAGTAGCAGCAAATTTCCTTGTAATGAGTGCTGAAGATCACTATTTGTCCAAAAGCGAGACAGCGTTATTCCCCATAGGTTCAATAAAATGGGTTTCCTAACGAGAATGAATATCGTTAGGAAACCCAAAAGACGTAAAACATATGTGACTATCATGGCAACAGTACTCATATTTGGCGCTTTTTGACCACGTGGTATATGGCTAACCCCTCAAACAGCCCAAAACGCCTATTTCGATGCGCGCTCCGCCGCCTCAATCACGTGTTTGGCGAGAATTGCGGTGGTCACAGCCCCCACGCCGCCCGGCACGGGTGTGATGGCGCCAACGATCGGTTCCGCAGCATCAAAATCCACGTCGCCGACCAGTTTTCCGGCAGCCTCGTCCCAATTAATGCCAACATCGATGATCGTCTGGCCCTCGCGAACCGCATCCGCGCCAATCGTGCGCGCGCGTCCAACCGCGGCAACAACAATGTCGGCAGAACAGCACTCGGCAGCTAGGTCACGCGTATGCGTATGGCACGTCGTCACCGTGGCATTGCGAGCCGTAAGCATGGCGGCAACGGGACGGCCAATTACCAGCGAGCGACCAACAACGGCAACTTTGGCGCCGTCCAGTTCAACGCCGTAATGGTCCAGCAACGCCAACACGGCTTCTGCCGTGCAGGGAGCAAAGCCCTCGCCTCGCCCCGAAAGCGTGGTGAGCAGCGAGGCCGGCGTCATGGAGTCGACGTCCTTGGCGGGATCGAGTGCCGCGGCAACTGTATCCTCATCAAGCCCAGCGGGCAACGGACGAAACATCAGACAGCCATGGACAGCCGAATCGGTATTGATGTCCTCGATGGCCGTCAACAGCTCGTCCTGCGAAACATCGGCGGGAAGCAAAATGCGACGAACCTCAATCCCCACTTTTTCACAGCGCTTGAGCGCACCGCGCTCGTAGGATAGGTCGTCCTCGCGCTCGCCCACGCGAACGATGGCGAGCGTCGGCACAACGCCGCGCTCGCGCAAAGCCACGCAGCGGGCAGCGAGCTCCTCGGTCAAAGCACGGGCAACGGGAGCACCCTTCAGCAGCTCTGCCATGGCTATCCCCTCTTCCTTGCGGCGTCAGCGGCGCGGCGTGCCAGCGCATCGGCGCGCGGCAACCATGTGTCGAGCAGCTCATCACACGCCGTCTCGAGCTCCTCGGCACGAACGCGATCTTTCATAGACGTGGTGTTCGCAAAGAGCGTCAAGCTCGCGCCCTGCATGGCGGCGCGGCAGAACACGGCACCGCACGCCACGTCGGACAGCAACTGGCGCGAACCCTTGTCGGCCATGTCCTCGAGCAGCGCCAGCGCGCGCCCGCAGGCATCCATGATCCGATACGGTGGCATGGCCGCCACATGCAACGCGTCCTGGATCGCCGCAGGTCGAGCCGGGTCCTCGCGCGGAATACCATACGCCGCGGACACCTGTCCGTAGGCACGAACGTCCTCGGCGACCAGGCCCACAAGTTCCTGTGCCAACTCGTCTGCCTGAGCAAATGCGCGTGTCAGATCGTCTGCGCGATCGGCAAGCGCGGGATTGGTCGCCCCGTAGCGCGCGACCATCCCGCAAAGCGAGGCTCCCAGCGCGCCCACAAAGGCGCTCGCGCTACCGCCGCCGGGAACCGGCTCACGCGCGGCAAGCGCCTGGGCAAACTCGCGACAGGTTTTATCCATCATCTCTTGGCTCATACGCACGCACCTTCAAGTCATTTAGATCGGTCGGGCGGCAACCGCCGGCCAACCGCATCGATCAAGTAATGGTGCTAAGTCTAGCCCATAAGCACATGAGCGTCAGCGCATCCGGCCATCGCGGATTTCTATGACACACGATAGGCGTCGGCACCGCAAACATGGGACACATGGCCCACCTTTCGAGACTCCCGAGCAGCACAAGCTGGGGCATATCTATAAGTAAGGAACCCGTTGGGGAACGGCCGCGCAACGGCCACAAGCGATGAACGGAGGCATAAGTCGCACAGTACACAGAGACATCCGCCGCCAGCGCAATCAGTACCCCAACAGCATGCGGCGCCGTGATGTCATCAGCAGACAAGGAGGACGCCACCATGATGAAAAAGACCCTATCAATCCTTTCCCTTTGCATCGCCCTCTTTGCCGCGCTCGCCCTTGTGGGCTGCGGCGGGAGCGCATCGGGCGGCGGCAGCGCCCCCAAGAGCGAGAGCAAGGAAAAGGCCCCCGTCGCCAAGAAGACAGACTACATCTGGTTTAAGGTCGAGATGCCCGAGGGCGTCGGCGTAAGCGACTCTGCCGGCAAGAATGCCGACAGGGTCCAGCTCACCTTCCCCGAAGACGAGAACGCCTCGGCCGATCGCTTTATCCCCGTTTGGAAAAAAGCGCTGACGGCCGAGGAATCCCACGCCGACCAGGCGGAAAAGAAGGGGGATACGTTCCAGTGGAAGGATGGCGGGTCCGTCGAGTATAACGGCAGGACGTGGCTCGTCGGAACATACGAGGACAACAGCGGCATCTCAACCATGCTTTTTACCGATGTTGAGCCGGGAAGCGTCTACGTCCTCATCTCGAACTTCGACCAGCACAAGAAAGAAGCCGAGGCACTCCTCAACTCCATCGAGTTCCCCGATGACATGGAAGAGGCAGTTTCCGGGGCACGCGAAGTCGAGATTTCGAGCATCGAGATCAAGTAACGGGACACCCGCACGCGCCTACGCGCACCCGCGCACATGCGCCCCATTAAAACAACGGGCGCCCAACCCGGGGAGGGCCGACAGCACCAGCCCTCCCCTCTTTTGCGCCCGAACATATTGCCACTTAACGGCGCAAATCCGGCCCTCAGAATGGGACACATGGCCCACCCTAGCGAGCCGTCCACGCGTACAGTAAAGACAGGTAATCCATGGGCGGTTACAGATCGAGGAGGACACGACCATGAAAAAGAAGGCCTTTGCGATTCTCACCCTCTGCATCAGTCTCTTTGCCGCAGTTGCCCTGGTGGGCTGCGGTGGCAGCGGCGACGCTACCGGAAGTGGCGGTGGCGGCGGCGCAGAAAAGCCAGCCGTGGATATGAGGACCGACTTCATTTGGTTTAAGGTCGAGGTCCCCGAGGGCGTCGAGATCACCGACGTCGCAGGCGACACTGCCGACAGGGCCCAGTTTAAGTTCACCGAGAGCGAGCACGCCAGCGATCGCTTCATCCCCGTCTTCGACTCTGACAAGAACGCCGACGAGCTGTTCGACTACGAGGCAAAGTGGAATGCCAGCTTTGAGTGGACCGAGAATGACCCCGTCAAGTACAACGGCAAGACCTGGCGCAACGCTTCCTACACGCACTCGGGCGGCGTGACGACCGAGTACTTCACCGACGTTGACGGCGGCAGCGTGTACGTGCGCATCGACAACGTCGAGGAACACAAGGATGCCGTCGAGACCATGATGAAGTCCCTGGAATTTGCCGACGACATTGCCGAGGCCAAGACCGAGGCCATGGACGTCATGCTCGATGATATCGAGATCAAGCGTTAAACGACTGGCGAGCGCAACGGGAAACACGGTCGCAGTGCAGACAAGCGACGGTACCCCAGCGCTTCGTACCCAGGGAGGGCCGGTAAACCGACCCTCCTTTTCTTATGCCGATAGCCGGCGAACGCGAGGGTGCCGGGCGGCAAAACCACCCCCAGCGCGGTAGCAGCACAAATAGACAAGCGCCCCAACGCGTCCGCCCGCCGATTTATGGCGCCGCGCAGACAATTAAGCCAACACGTTTAGACATCCAGGCAGTATAGTGAACAAAATGAGTGCATAACCGCACCCTGCGAACGGAGGAGTTATGACCGAACACCACGCCATCAGCCGTCGAGCATTCACGTTGGGCCTAGGACTCGCAGCATTGTCGCCATTTGTAAGCCTGCCCGAAACCGCGGGATTGGGCCTTCCCATGCGCGCGGCATTTGCAGAAGACACGCCCACACCGGCGGCCAACCTCGACAAGTTCGTCATTCGCCTTCGCCCCGCGGGCTATTTTCGCACCGCGAGTGTCAACGAAGACGGCAACGTCATCGGCAACGTCTGCCACCTGTTTAATGACGGCACGTCCAGCAAACTCATCCTTGAGCACGTAGCGACCGATACAGGAAATACAAATTGGTATGCCATCCGCACCCTGCTCAATTTCGAAGAGCACAAGAAGACGGGCTACAGCATTTGGTCGGTCGATGGCGACTCGGACAAAGATGGAAAGGTCATCCACGTATGGAGTGGCGAGCATGACGGCAAGCCCAGCCGCTCTTTTGCGTTCGATCGTCAGTCAAACGGAACCTACATCATCCGAGACCGCACAAACGAGAAAAAAGACATTAATTACCTGGCCATAGAAAAGGACGGTAAAGACCAAGACAACAACAAGATCTGCCACAAGAGGAAGAGCATTCCGTGGGAGCTCGAACTTGTCGGTTACGACAAGGGCGAGATCAATACCACGGTTAGAAGTATCGACTGGATCACGTATAGCAGCTACGTCGACGGACCATGCTGGATGAAATACGTCGACGGCAACAAATACCTCGACGAGCTGAGCATCCCGGGCACGCATGATTCGAGCACCTGCAGCGTCGACAACGACACCGAGCCCCAAACCTCGCTTGCAAAGTGCCAGCAGGATTACATCCCCACGCAGTTGCTCGAAGGCATTCGCTATTTTGATATCCGACTTGGAAAGAACAACGATAAAGGCGACCCCGGCATCGACCATGGAATATGCTACCTGCTCAAAAAAGACGGGGGCTTTATACATCTCTCCGATGTCATCGGTTACTTCAAAACATTTTTGAACGAAAACCCGTCAGAAGCGCTCATCATGCTGGTGTCACGAGGCAACGACGAAGCTACCGACGAAAGCGTTACGACGGCTTTCGCCAAGGTTTTGGACGACAACCCCAAACTGTTCTATACGTCGAGCCATGTCCCCACACTGAACGAGGTGCGCGGAAAGATCGTCCTGCTGCGTCGATTTAAACTCGCCGGCGACAGTGTAGACGGCCACACGTGGGGCCTCGACCTCACCGAATGGGACGACAAAATCAAGGCGCATTCCGGAAAGTCCATGTGCCTCGTGAAATACGAGCAAGGCTTTGAGGCTGCGGGCAATACGGGCGACAAAGAGCCCTATAGCACAGCGGTATATGCCCAAGACCATTACAGCTGCACGGGATCCAGTAAGATCGACTGGGTCGATATGGCCCTGAAGGCGGCGGCCGAGTTCGAGCCCAGCACCGTAGATATCACTGCCGCGGACGGGACAACGGTGCAGGCAACGGAGCGCTGCTGGTTTATTAACTACACTAGCTGCACGCAAAACAACCCTTTTACCGCAGCGCGAGTGGTCGACGAGCACCTGTACAAGAGCTCGTATATAAACAATACCGGAGTTGAGGGCACAAAAGAGAACTGCCGTAAGCGCATTGGCATCATTGCGTCCGACTTTGTTGATGCGGCGCTGGCCCGGAGCATCTATCAGCGCAATTACGATACGGAGCACAAGCAGACAGCTTCGTACTATCTCCCGACCCGCATGCGCATGACGTACGGCGACTCGCTGAGCGACGCCTCGCTCCAGGACGGCAAGACCGTTGGCGAGGGTCATTTCCGCCTCGTCGACAGCAGCAACGTACTCAACGTGGCGGCTTCGGGCCATGCGTTTGCCATCGAATATGTGGATGTCGACGCCTTGGGCAACGAGACCGTTACGGAGCTGCGGGGCTCCGTGCCCATCGATATCGATCCACGCGCGCTGACGCCCCATTTTGAGGGACTCGAAGGCCTTAAGGCCGGCGAAGACGCGCGCGCCAAGATTGCGGCATCACTCGAGGGCAAACTCGAAACCGATGCCTGCACGGCCCAGCTCGAGTTTGTGCACGACGCGGACGGCGCTCCGGGCACGGCAATGGCCGAGGGCGAGGCATTTGCCGCGGGGACGTATTGGGTGCGTGCGAAAGGCCTGTTGGGCGACGCGGCGCAAAACTACACGCTTGCCACCGACGGAGCCGCAAGCTTTACCGTAGCGGCCTCGGGCAGTGCAGGCGGCACCGGCACCGGCAACGGCACCAACGCGAGCAGCACCGACAAGAACGGCAAGGACAACAAGGGCAAGGGCTCGGGCGGAAAACTCGCCGACACGGGCGACGGCTCCGGCATTGCCGCCGGGCTCGCCGCTGCCGCCGTGGCGACGACGGTCGCCGGCGCAGCAGTGCTTGCCAGTGACCGCGAAAACGCTGGGGACGGTAGCGAATAAGCAAGCCGGCCTTTTAGACACATCGACTCAATCGGGGGCGCAGAACACCGTTCTGTGCCCCCGATTTTTACCTTGGCCCAAACGCCGCCATAGGCTACATCACCATGTTCAGCGCGTTAACAAACTCCTGGGCCTTCGCACGGCTGCTCAGGCTAAAGACGCAAGCAGTCAACAGCCTGTTACGCAGAAAAACATCGCGGCCTTTGATTCTATTGACGCCCGTAATGTCCTTAAGATAGACAATTTCGGTGTGCTTGCCACCAAAAGTGCCCTTCTTGAGCACCTCAATACGATTGGGATAGATCTTAACGTCTTTAAACCTACCCGAACCTTTGTCCTGGAATAGCAGCGTGTTGTTGTCCATACGCGTCACTCCCGTGGGGTTCGCTAAAACTGTCTCTATTGCCACATTTTAGTCACCGCAAGGCTCCCATGCGAAGGTGCCAGACAGCACAGCAATTCGTGTCCGCGCGAGGCTTTAAACTAGATGCGATAAAGATGCATTCCACAAGAGGAAAGTGGGGCGACAGTGATGGGCGAACTGGTAAACCGTGGAAAATCGGCAATCGTGCCCGAAGGCTTTTACAAGCAGGTTTCCTCGATTCTCAACGCCGCTCGCGACAAGGCCTATACCGCCGTTAACTTTGCGATGGTTGAGGCGTATTGGGAGATCGGCAAGAGCATAGTTGATGAGCAGGGCGGAGAGGAGCGCGCAGCATATGGAGAGGCATTGATTGCGGGCCTCTCCAGAAGGCTTACCGCGGATTTCGGAAGAGGCTTTGGCATCGCAAACCTTCGCAATATGCGTCAGTTCTTTCTTGCGTTTCCAATTCGCGACGCACTGCGTAGCGAATTGAGCTGGACTCATTACCGCAGGTTGATGCGCATTCCCGACCCTGATGCTCGCGCCTGGTACATGAACGAATGCGCCGATTCTCGTTGGAGCACGCGTCAGCTCGAGCGCCAGATCAACACCATGTTCCGCGAGCGCCTGCTTGCCAGCAAGGACAAGAAGGCCGTCACCCAGGAAATCCAAAAGAGCGCCCCGGCTCGTCGCCCCGAGGATATCATCCGCGACCCATATGTACTGGAGTTTTTAGGTTTCTCGGACGATACTGCGTTTCGCGAGAGCGATCTAGAGCAGGCGCTCATCACGCATCTTCAGAAGTTCCTGCTGGAGCTTGGCCGTGGTTTCGCTTTCGAGGCGCGCCAAAAGCGCATCACCTTTGATGGGCGCCATTTCTATATTGACCTTGTTTTTTACAACTATCTGATGCGCTGCTTCGTGCTCATCGACCTTAAGACCGATGACCTTACGCATCAGGACCTGGGCCAGATGCAAATGTATGTGAACTACTACACGCGTGAGCTCATGAACGAAGGCGACAATCCGCCCATAGGCATCGTGCTCTGCGCGGACAAAAGCGATTCGATCGTCGAGTACACGCTGCCCGAAGACAACGACCAAGTGTTTGCCGCCAAATACCTGCCGTATCTTCCAAGCAAGGAAGAGCTGGCGCGCGAGCTGAGTGCCGAGTACCGCGCCATCAACGAAGCGACTAATGGCGAAGTGTAAAGGCAATAGCGCGGTGCGGCCGACGTCCTCGACGGCGTTCCGTATCACCTGGCATAAGAGGAGTTTTTCATGACAGACAGATCGAAAGCAACGCTACGTGGCTGCATCTACGGGCTCGCTGTTGGCGATGCATTAGGCGTTCCTTACGAGTTCAGGCCTCGTGGCACATTCGAATGCACCGACATGATCGGCTACGGCACGCATGGGCAACCCGCCGGCACCTGGAGCGACGACACATCTATGACGCTTGCTACCTGCGACTCGATTAGGGAGCTCGGGCACATCGACACCGCGGACATGCGCGACAAGTTCGTAGGCTGGATTGCCCGTGGCGAGTATACGATCGACGGCGTTTTCGATTATGGCGGCACGACCGCCCGCGCCTTGCACACCGGCAAAGGAGGCTCCGGCGAGCGCGACAACGGCAACGGATCGCTCATGCGCATCGCTCCCCTGGCGTTCACCGATGCGACAGACGACGAGATCTGCGAGGTCTCCGCGATTACGCACGCCCACAGAACGTCGACCGATGCATGCGTCATATTTATCGAGCTAATGAGGGATGTGATGAACGACGCGCTTCCCTCGTGGGTGCTCCAGCTGAAAGACGTGCCCGAGCACGAAATCAGGTCTGGCGGCTTCGTGCGCGACACGCTTAAAGCAGCCACCTGGTGTTTCGTCAACACTAACAGCTACGAAGATTGCGTGCTTGCCGCCGTCAACCTGGGCGACGACACCGACACCACCGCAGCCGTCGCCGGCGCCCTCGCCGGCACGGTCTACGGTCTCAAAGCCATCCCACAGGAGTGGATCGACACTCTACGCGGAAAAGGGCTGATTGAGCAGTGTTTGTTTTAGGGCGCACTTACGATAGAAACTGACCAGGGGGCACCATGGAAAGAGAGATCGCGAATATAGACGAGTTCCAAGTGGACGAAAACGGGATTCCGCTATTTCCAGTAGAACTGAAGGAAGAAGCCAGCCTCTATGTCCTCCCCGACGGGCGTTACCTCCCCTGCGGGCTCTACAGGACCGCAGACGGCGGTTCGCTCATTTATGAGCCGTTTGGGCTCAGCACCTTCGGGCAAATGCTTGCTCAATTCAAAGAGTGCTAGAGGTTTGATTGCCCGTTAGATCGATACTGTTCCAAACCATGGGATGGGTAGGATGTCTCCCACCGCGTCCTGTGAGGTAAAATCTTGACTGCCGCGGAATCCGCCTGCGGGCAACGCTCCGATCTCCGATTGGGGTGAAGCCTATGAACTTGTTTCTTGAAATCCTGCGCCTCTCGATGTATGTGACCGGCATTGCCCGGAACCTCTACTCGATCTGGCGGGAATATAAGCAGTAACGGATAGCGAAGGGAGTCATGAAAAGGGCCGGTTGCAGCCGGCCCTTTAGACGATAATACCTGCGTTGCCCGCGCTTCCGAAGTGTGACTAGCTGAGGAGCGGGTTCCGCGGCACAACCTGATTTTACCCAGCGAGGCGGATCTTTTGCAGCCGCTCCACCGTTTATTTACATCTACCAACATCGGGATCTAAAACCAAAAGTTTGCGCCCCGAATGGACAGAAAGGAGCGAGATTACGGAGAAGAAGTTGGACAATCGAGGTTCGGCTTGGAGTCTACATAGCATATGCTAGGAAAATGATGGAGAGGGTCAGGGCACTGCGCGGCGTTGGGCTCACTATCCTGGAGATAACCGAGGCGCCAGATAGAGCGGCGACGCTTTTCGGGACATTTCCCAGACTTCTCGAGAGGCAATCGCTACCTCAACTCGGCATAAATAGTTCGCCCCGGGGGACAGCCGAAGAGCCCTTTTTACGGCCACCTTTCATGACGGACAAAAGCTATGCGACCACGCCCCGCTTGGGCCTGCCCGAGCGGGGCGTGTCGGTCAGGCGCGCCGCTATGCTCTCCACGGTCACATAGGTGCGGCGGCCCTTGCGGTAGCCCGTGAGGATTCCCGAGTCGAGCATGTGGGTAATCCTGCCGGGGGAAACGGAGAGCCCGCGCGCGGCTCCGGCCGCCGAGACCGTCTCCCCCTCCACGATATACCCCTCGTCCGTGGAGAAGGCGACCATCATGGAGAGGCCGCCGTCTGCGGGCTCGATAAACTCGGGCTCCAGCACGGCGAGGCCGTCCCTCACGAGCACAGCCACGTAGGTGCTCGCCGCGTCCACGGCCTGCTCGGCGGCCTCGGCAATCGTGTCACCGCAGGCAAAGCATCCCGGTAGCGAGGGAAACTCCACGTCGTAACCACCGTCCTCATCGGGCGTGAGCACCGCCTGATAAACGTATGTCTTCATATCTTTCGACCCCCAAGGGAGCGGAGCTAAAGCCATCCCGCCGTCTAAGCCACTCCCCGGACTTGCCCAGGCACTCGCAGCCCTCCATGCTCGTCAGAACGTGACGCTCTACCCTGTCCTCTAGCGTGTCGAGTCACATCGTGACGAGACGGTTCGGCCGCCTGACTTCATCCTCGGACAGGCAGGGATCATCCCCGCGTGTGTGGGAAACAGCAGGCTAGCGCAATGCCCGTTGTATTACCTGAGGGATCACCACCGCGCGTGCGGGGAATAGCTATCGGCTACATAATCGAGTTCAGGACCCTCACGAATTCCTGTGCCTGGGAGCGGCTGCTCAGCCTGTAGTCATAGCCCGTCCGCAGCCTGTTGTTCAAGATCACCTGCTTGCCATTGATTCTATAGACACCGGTAACGTCATTCAGGTAAACCACCTCTTCATGCGTGCCGAAGAAGCGGTTCTTCTTGAGCGTGGTGATCCGGTTCGGGTAGATGCAGATTTCCTTGAATACACCGGCACCCTTATCCCTAAACAGCAGTGTGTCGTTGTCCATTTCTACTCCTCTTTGTTGACGTCGGTTAGATTGCGGTTCGAGCTGTCATATTGCTAGATTACCAGTTAGATCGGCACTGTTCCAAAACCGTGAGATGGCATGCCGTGCGCTCTCGTCCTCAACAGTGAATAGATTGAAACAGCAATTGCGCGCTGCTCCGATTCAGCTCTCATGCCTTTATCCGTTACCAAATCATTAGCTTGTGGGCAAAACCAGCTGGCTCCGACGGATCAATGCGACTAGAACAAGGGCTTTGGTTATAAATAACCTGAAAACCATCTGGTTATCAATAACCTTATGTGCTATAGTTCAATCAGCGGTTATTGATAACCAATCAATGAAAGGATTCAAATTGTTTAACGTCAACGCACAGGCAAAGGAAATCGGCTGGACTCTCACGACCCGCCTCCGCAGTTCATTGCCGTCCGACTATCTCTATCCGCTCGTTTATCTCGCGCGCTTCGCTCAGAAAACCGGCAGATGCGACGACCACGCCGAAATGATTGAGCTCGCATCCCAGGGTGACGGCGATATCGCTGCTCTGCTCGATCACGCCTATAAACGAATTGCCGCAGACGGATCATTCGACGAACTCCTTGCCGCTCTTTCCAATTTCAACGAAGAAGCAATCGACAAATTCCTTCAGGACGGCCCGATCAGCCAGGGAATCTTTGGCGGAGAGTCCTCGACCCCCGAGGGAATCGCGCACCTCGCACTTGCTGTTCTAGATATTAAGTCCGGCGAGAAGGTCATTGACTTCGGCTGCGGAACGGGCAATTTTCTCGAAGCTGCCGCGACGAAATGCCCCGATGCCAAACTTATGGGCGTCGAACTAAATTCGAACACCCTTGCCATCGCAAAGCTCCGTTCCAAAGTCAAGAGTTCGCAGATTTACTATGCCTGTGATGACATGTTTCGCTATTTCGACAGCAGCATCGAGTGCAATCCTGTAGATAAAGCATTCTCCAACTACCCCTGGGGAATGCAGACCAAGATGTTCTATAAGAGTTCTAATTACATTGAGAAAGTCATGAAAGGCCAGGAACGCTACAGCCGCCCGTCGTCATCCGATTGGGTCTTCAACCGTCTTCTTGTCGATTCCCTTAAAAAGGACGGGACCGCCGCCGCAGTCATGTCGAACGGCGCGTGCTTCAATGGCATGGATAAACCTGTTCGCGAATATTTCGTTAAGAACGGTTTCATTAAAGCGATTGTCGCACTGCCTAAGGGGGTCTTTGCTCCCTACACGATGATTCAAACGTCATTCGTCATCCTTAGCGCAGGCGGCTCCAAGGGGGTTCGCTTTGTCGATGCAACTGATTTAGGCACCAATGATCGCCGCAGCTGCTCAATTGACGAAACCGCCATTAACGCGATTGTCGAGCGCCTCGGCACCGATTCCGAAAAGAGTGTTTTCAAAACACTTGATGAAATTGCGGCGCGTGACTTCGATCTCTCTGCAAAGCGTTATCTCGAAAAAGAAATCGAGGTCCCGAATGGGGTTGAGCTCGGGAGCGTCGCAAAAATCATGCGAGGCGCAAGCGTTCGCGCAGCAGAACTCGATGCACTTGTCTGTGACGAAGACACCGGACTCAGCTATCTCAACCTGGGAAATATCTCTGATGGGTCTATCGACGACGACCTTCCAAACCTCTCCACGCTCGACATGAAGCTTGAGAAGTATCGCATCCACGACGGTGACGTCCTCATCTCAAAGTCTGGAGCCCCATTCAAGGTTGCGGTTGCCGAAGTTCCCGAAGATCGAAAAATCATCGCAAATGGAAACCTGTACGTATTGAGCACCAACAGAGAAAAGATTGACCCCTACTATCTCGCAGCGTTTTTCTCGAGCCCCACTGGAAAAGAGCTCCTTGCCCGCGAAGCAGTCGGCACTACCATACCCAGTGTGCCCATCAAAGCTCTCAGCAACATCAAGGTGCCCCTCGAGGACGCCGATCGTCAGAAGACGATTGCCGATGCCTATCTCGCCAAGACAGACGAGATCAAGTTGTTAAAGTTACGTCTATCTCGAGCCCGCCAGGAACTTACCGACCTTTTCGATGAGGAGGGTTAGCCTTGGCGCATCTCACCATTCAGGAGCTCTCCGACCTTTGCGACGAGATGATGGGGCGCATGGGGCTCGAACTACTACCCGCCATAACAAAGGCGAATCGCGAAGACACCCTAGAGGATCTTTTGGCATCCCTTGGAATGTCCGACCTTCTCGTAAGCGAAAACGATCCCCATGAGGAACGTTTTCTGGGTAAGATCCTCGTTGTCGGCGCAAGCGCCGTTAACGTCGACAAGCTGCGCAGTATCGCCCGCAAGAAAGGGTTCGATCCGAATCGATTTGAGTTCCAGCTCGAATATTCCCGACTCAAGCACTTCAACTTCGGCAAAATACGCGGCTCGATGGGCTACGCCGCAATACTTGCGGGCCCCATGCCTCACAAGACTCCGGGCGCCGATGAAGCCTCGAGTTTCATCGCTCGCGTTGAGAACAATCCGGATGACTACCCGACACTCATTAAAATGCAAACGGGAAACGACCTCAAGATCACCAACAACAGCTTCAAGCAAGCGCTTGGCCAACTGTCACAACACGAGTGCCTGTAAATTGAAGCCGATTTAATTAATAAACGAGCCCTGCCACTGACTGCCATTCTAATGTAATCAACCGATAAGAGAAATGGCGACCAACGGGTGTCAGATATACCAATATATGCAAGATTAACTGCTAGAATGCAATGGTGGACAGGCTCACCAACGTCGTGGAAGCATAAGGTAAGGAGTGCGCATGATTGCTGTCGATTACAGCTCCTCAACGTCATTTAATGAGGATGCTTTCGAACAAGGCATCATTGACCACTTGCAAACGAGTCTGGGGTACGAGCACCTCTATGGACCTGACGTCGCTCGTTCCTCCGATGCGTTTGACGACGCCTTCCTACCTGACGTCATTGGGCCCGCTCTTGAGAGCATTAACCCCACGCTCAATCGACGTGCGATTGATGCCTCAATAACCAGACTAAAGGAAATCGAGGGCAGCGACCTCATCGCCAAGAACAGCATCTTTATGGACATGCTCCAGAACGGTGTGGAGACAAGCTGGTTTGACGGCAAAGAAGAGCATACGGACATCGTGCGCTTGGTCGATTACGACAATCCCGAAAAGAACAGCTTCCACGTTGTTAACCAGTGGACCTACATCGAGCGTGGCACCAACAAACGTCCAGATGTCATCATATTCGTCAACGGGCTTCCGCTCGTTCTCTTTGAATTGAAGTCACCCGCTCGTGCCGACGCTGACAGCGAAGACGCCTACCAACAGATTCAAAACTACAAACGACAGATTCCATCGCTTTTCGTGTACAACGCTTTCTGCGTCACCAGCGACATGCTTCACACCAAGGTTGGCACGATCACCGCCAACGAGTCACGCTTCGTTGAGTGGAAGAGCGTCGATGGAAGCTACGAGGCCACCCAGTACGCCGATTGGAAAACCCCTCTGGACGGCATGTTCCCCAAGGAGCGGCTCATCGACATCCTGAAGAACTTCATTCTGTTCTCCGAGGACGCGAAAATCCTCGCGGGATACCATCAGTACTTCGCGGTGAACAAAGCACTCGAGAGCGTGCATGAGGCCATCGGCGGCGACGGCAAGGGCGGCGTCTTCTGGCACACGCAGGGCTCGGGCAAGTCGCTTTCGATGGTTTTCCTTGCCCATCTGCTCGAAGAGAAACTCGACAGCCCGACCATCGTGGTGATTACCGACCGCAACGACCTCGACTCGCAATTGTTCGCGCAGTTCTCCAGATGCTCAGATTTCCTGCGCCAGACGCCCGTTCAGGCGCAGAGCCGCGCCGATCTTGCGCAGCAGATCTCGAGCCGCCGCGCCAACGGCATCATTTTCACCACTATGCAGAAATTCGAGGAGGAGGCCATCGCCCTCTCCGAGCGCAAGAACGTCGTCGTGATGGTGGATGAAGCGCACCGCGGGCAGTACGGGTTCGAGGAGAAATACGACCGTGACGGCAAGAAGCACACGGGCACCGCGTTGCTCATCCGCCGCGCCCTTCCGAATGCGACTTTCATCGGCTTTACCGGTACCCCTATTTCTGCCGAAGATCGATCGACTCGCGAGGTTTTCGGCGATTATATTGACGTCTACGACATGACTCAGGCAGTAGAGGACGACGCAACTCGACCCGTGTTCTACGAGAGCCGCGTTGTCGCACTCAAGCTGGATCAGAGCATCCTTGCAAAAGTTGACGATGAGTACGAAAAGCTCACCGAGCAGGCTAATGCCGAAACCATTGACGCAAGCAAGCGTAACTTTGCAAATCTAGACGCCGTTCTAGGTGCACCAGAAGTCATCGATGCCCTATGTCAGGACATCGTAGAGCACTATGAGACCAACCGTGCGCACGAACTCACCGGCAAGGCAATGATCGTTGCGTATTCGCGCCCCGCTGCCATGGCTATATATCAACGTATATGCGAGCTGCGACCCTCTTGGAAGGACGAGGGCAAGCTCGGTGTTGTCATGACCATGGGCAATCAGGACCCCGAGTGGTGGTTCGACGTCGTAGGCAATAAGGCCCATGTGAAGGAGATGGCAAAGCGGTTTAAGGATGACGCCGACCCGCTTAAAATCGTAATCGTCGTAGACATGTGGCTCACCGGTTTTGACGTGCCGAGCCTTGCCACTATGTATGTGTATAAACCCATGCGCGGATATAACCTGATGCAGGCAATCGCACGCGTAAACCGAGTATATAAAGACAAGGTTGGCGGACTGGTTGTTGACTACGTAGGCATAGCTAACGCCCTTAAACGCGCCATGAAGGACTACACCAAGCGCGACCAAAAGAAATACGGCGACATGGATATCGGGAAAACCGCCTATCCTAAGTTCTTGGAAAAACTGGCGGTCTGTCGCGACAAAATGTTTGGTTACGATTATTCGGAATTCATGAGCACCAAGTCCGCCGCACGTCGAAGCGAACTCATAACGGGTGGAGTAAATCATATCCTTGCACCCGGCGACGAAGATACCACCCGCGACTTTGTTGAGCAGGCAGGAGTCATGCTCAAGGCCTAT
Source organism: uncultured Collinsella sp. (assembly GCA_902496115.1). Lineage (GTDB taxonomy): Bacteria > Actinomycetota > Coriobacteriia > Coriobacteriales > Coriobacteriaceae > Collinsella. Next base: position 53,811 of record CABUZK010000007.1, read on the forward strand.
GGACTCGCCAAAAGTCGCGCAACAGACATGCAGCGCATCGAGGCTGGCTATTTCCAGGTTGTTCGAGAGCTTATCCTTCAGCTCACCGAGCAGGGCGGCACCCGCAGCAAAAACGGAGGCAAACTTACCCTTAAGCAGGTAAATGACCGCATCAATGCACTGCTCGAACAGAACATCGTCCATACCGACGGCGTAATAGACCTGTTTAAGGTGGAAGACGAAACGGTTTCGATTTTTGATCCCAAGTTTCTGTCGAGCCTCTCGCGTATGAAAGAGAGGAACCTGGCTTACGAGCTGTTGAAAAAACTCATCGACAACCAGATTAAGGGCTACCGCAGAAAGAGCATAACGCAGGCAAAAAAGTACTCGGAACTCATGCAAAGCATGGTAAATGGGTATCTCAACGGGCAGCTCACAAACGCTGAGGTATTCGAAGAAATGCTCAAGATGGCGAAAGAAATGCTTTCCGAAAACCAAAAGGCAAAGGCGCTTGGGCTTAGCGAAGAGGAGTTTGCGTTTTACGAGGCGCTAACACAACCGCAGGCAGTCGCCGACTACTATCGCGAAAGAAATGACGAGCTAGTCGCTATCACGCAAGAGCTCGCTGCGAAGATGCGCGAAATGCGCACGGTCGATTGGCAGAAAAAGCAAAGTGCTCGTGCTGCCATGCGTGTTGCAATCAAGCGCCTGCTCAAACATCATAAGTATCCGCCAGAGGGCATGGAGTCGGCACTGGCCACCGTGATGGACCAGTGCGAACTCTGGGCCGACAATGCAGCATAGGGAGCTAAAACAGCATGGCTAAACGCAAAGCTAAGGACACCAAGAAGAACACTGCCGACGTTGGCTTTGAGGATCAACTGTGGAACGCCGCAGATGTGCTGCGTGGCAACTTGGACGCTGCTGAGTACAAAAACGTCGTATTAGGCCTCATTTTCCTGAAGTATCTCTCGGACCGTTTCGACGAACGCTACCTAGAGCTCGTCGCAGAGGGTTACGGCGACGAGGAGGATCGCGACTGCTACATGGAGCAGAATGTCTTCTTCGTTCCCGAAGAAGCACGTTGGGCGAACATCTCACAGGCGGCGCATACGCCTGAAATTGGCCAGATCATTGACAATGCCATGCGCGCCATCGAGCGCGAGAACGACAAGCTCAAAGACGTGCTGCCCAAAAACTTCGCTCGTCCCGAACTAGATAAGCGGCGCTTAGGCGACGTCGTCGACTTATTCACAAACGTACAAATGACCGATAACGAGAGCGAGAAAGACCTGTTAGGGCGCGCATACGAATATTGCCTGCAGAAATTCGCATCAATGGAGGGCAAAAACGCCGGTGAGTTCTATACGCCGTCGTGCATCGTGCGCACGCTAGTTGAAATCCTCCAGCCTTTCCACGGTCGTGTGTACGACCCCTGCTGCGGCAGCGGAGGCATGTTCGTGCAGTCCGCCGCCTTCGTCGAGCACCATGGCGGCAACGTGGTGCAGGACATCACCATCTTTGGCCAGGAGAGCAACCCTACCACGTGGAAGCTCGCAAAGATGAACCTCGGTATTCGCGGCATCGAGGCCGATTTGGGCAACTACGCCGACACCTTCAGTGCCGACCAACACAAGAATGAAAAGTTCGATTTTGTACTGGCAAACCCTCCGTTCAATCTTAAGAACTGGGGCGGCGAAGCGCTGCAGGAAGACGTACGTTGGAAGTACGGCATGCCGCCCACGGGCAACGCTAACTTCGCTTGGATGCAGCATATGATTTGGCATCTTAACGGCACGGGCAAGATTGGCCTCGTATTGGCAAACGGGTCGCTCTCGAGCCAGGCGAGCGGCGAGGGCGATATTCGACGTGCTATCGTAGAGGACGATTTAGTCGAGGGCATTGTAGCCATGCCGGGGCAGCTGTTCTACAGCACCCAAATTCCCGTGTGTCTGTGGATCCTGAACAAGAAGAAGGCTCAGTCCGGCAAGACACTATTCATCGATGCCCGCGAAATGGGCACCATGGTCTCTCGCAAACTACGCGAGTTTACCGAAGAGGACATCAACAAAGTTGCATCCGCATTCGACTCCTTCCGCAAGGGCAAGTTCGAGCCCGTGAAGGGGTTCAGCGCCATAGCGGATTTGGATGAAATCGCCAAGCAAGATTTCATCCTGACGCCCGGTCGCTACGTAGGCATTGCCGAGATCGAAGACGACGGCGAGCCGTTTGAGGAGAAGATGGCACGCCTAACCAGCGAGATTTCAAAGTGTTTTGAAGAGTCCAACCGCTTGCAGGAGCAGATTAAGAAGAATCTGGAGGCGATTGGTTATGGGATGTAGAGTCGCACTTGGTGACGTTTGTAGCTTCTACCGCGGCGCCAGCGTCCCCCGTACCCGCATGTACGATAAGGGTGCCTATCTTTACATTCACTATGGAGATCTTTACAAAGGTTTCGACCTACACATCGACGTTGAAGACCCCGCAAAACCCATCCCATACATCCTTAACAACGAAAAGATAAAAGACAGTCAGCGTCTCAGAGACCAAGACATCGTATATGTGCTGACCTCAGAGACAGTCGATGACCTTGGTCATGCCTACTTGTTTAACAATCCAAAGGACAAGCCTGCCATTTCAGGCACCGAAACAACCATCGTGCGCGTCAATCGCCGAGACCTCGTCGTGCCGGCTTACCTCAACTATCTCATGAGCTCTCCGCGCTTTATTAGAGAGCTCCGGCAGTACACGAGAGGCATGAAGGTATTCCGTGTCCATCCCAAAGACGTGGCACGAATCGAAATCGATTTACCGCAAACTGAGGTGCAGCATCAAATTGTTTCAATACTTGACGCGATATACGCAAAGCAGCAAGCAAACTCTAAGCTAAATGGCTATTTACTTGATTTGGCAACAGCGCAATTTGAGGCTGCGCTGAAAGAGCGTGCGTCCAATGTGAGGCTTGGAGATATCATCGGGCTCGAAGATTCAAAGAGAGTTCCTCTAAATAGCAGGGATCGCGAGAGTCGAAAAGGGCCTTATCCATATTACGGGGCAACGTCAATCATGGATTATGTCGACGATTACCTTTTCGATGGGGTGCGGGTGTTGCTTGGTGAAGACGGCTCAGTCATCGATTCTGAGGGGAAGCCCGTTCTTCAGTACGTCTGGGGAAGATATTGGGTCAACAACCATGCCCATATTCTGAAAGCTGCTGGCGCGTATCCTCTAGAAGCTATATATGTCGCGTTGAGGCGCACCTCGATCGGCCATATTGTTACCGGTGCAGTTCAAATGAAGATCAGCCAGCGTAATTTAAAAAAACTCGAGGTATCTATGCCGGATCCGGGGTCGCTCGACTACCTACAGCCCCTTTTCGCTGCATACCGTAATCTGTGTGAAGAAAGTCGCCACCTTGTAACTCTTCGCGACACCCTTCTCCCCAAGCTCATGACGGGCGAGATCGATGTCTCAGAGCTCAACCTCAAGCAGCTAAATAGCCATTTAGCTTAGTGTTGAGTTCAATTTTATTGTCCAGTAAACCCAGGACGCCAGAAATAGCGGTCTGTGTTTCGTAATCCGGAACACAGACCGGGCATAGATGAACGTGATTGCGATTTATGCCCGGCACGGCGCTTGCAGTTAAGTAGTCTCGCCATGGAATAGTTTTGAGTAGATAATAAACGAACTTAGGATCATTGCCCTTAAAGTCTGTCGAGTACAAAGACGTATTTAATGGCCAGCAAGCTGCATCAGAGAAAAAAACTTGGCCAATAGTTCCGTAGCGTCCAGTTACGACGCATGGACCCTTAACGGCGGCTTTCGAATGCGTGCCCGTTTGTCCCGAAGATGAGAAAACCGGATAGGGGCCATCAGCCCTGCTGCTGGAAGGGAGGTCAAACCCCCTTTTTAGATTAACAATCTCTCCCAAGGTCTTTTGCGTCCAGCTCATTCCAAATACTTCCTGTGCGAAGCCTTCACATTGCTCTGATTAACCATGGCGTAGTACATGGTTGTGTCTATTTTCGCATGGCCCAACAGCTTTTGCACCTGCTCTATGGGCATTCCCTTGTCGATAGCATGGGTGGCAAGCGTACGGCGAAACTTATGCGGATGAACGCGGTTGATACCGGCGCTTCTGCCTAGGTCACGTAAACGGAGTTCTATGCTCCCCACCGTAATACGTCGAGCTGAGGAATCGAGCGCGACAAATAATGCAGGACTCTTGTCAGCACGGCTCGAAAGATATTCCGTAAGATGAAGCTTAGCGCGCGCATCGAAGTAAACGGGGCGCTGCTTATTTCCCTTTCCCATTACAAGGCATTCGCGCTCGTGCAGATTGACATCCTTCCTGTCGAGTCGCACAAGTTCGCCAATACGCATGCCCGTCGAAGCGAGTAGATCAACGATGGCAAGATCTCGCTTGGACTCACAGGCGTCTCGCAATACCTCCAGTTCCTCATCGCTAAGCACCTCTTTGGTTACTTGAGCTGTTTTGACGCGACGAATGCGCCTTACAGGACTTTTCACAATGTAATCCTCATCTTCAAGCCACGAAAAGAAGCTCGACATGATACGACGTATATTATCGATTGTGACCTTACTAGAACCGCGTTTCACCTCGTAATCATTGAGATAGCGGCGCAAGTCGTCGCTCTCAACCTGGGTATAGGGCTTAGCAAGCGCTGTGTTCATATGCCGTAAGGTTGCCTCATAGTATGCAATGGTTTTAGGAGAGCATCCCTCGACCTCTTTAGCGGTGAGAAAGAGCACAAGCAGATCTTGCTCTGGCTCTGTTTGTTTCGGCCCGAGTGCCCGTCTAAGCGTAATGGTTAGATGTTTGAGCTGGTGTGGGTCGAGAAGGCCCTGCATTTCCGAAAGTACGGTATTGATGACAGTTTCCACGCTGTTCCTTTCGTCGAGTACGATAGCCACAGTGTGGACGGCGCGTTGTACATAGTGAAGTAAATGGCTATTTAGCTGCGTAAAATCGACCCTTGAGACGTCGATCTCGCCCGACATAAGTTTGGGGAGAAGAGCGTCACGAAGAGCAGCCAGTTTTCGGTTCTGTGTCGAATTCTGAACAATCTGTTCTCTCAATGGCTCTGCAATAGTATTAAACCTCTCGAGATCTCCTCTTGCAGGAATAGGCACGTTCAACGCTTCCAAATCGCCTTTTCCCATATGCGCGACGGTAGTACCAGAGGCGTAGTTCTGGATGAAAGCCAACAATGGGTTCAATGCCATAAGCAAATAACTTCTTGAAACTCCCGAATTGGCAGCGGGCTCGAAAAGGCAAACTCGCTGATTCAGTACAGCCATTTCACCCTGCCAGAGACATGGCGTGAATTCGGCATCCATTCCCGCTAAAACGTCACCAGGATGTACGAATACCCTTTTTGGATGAGCCTCATTTGTCCAATACTGCGGAGAGAAGGTGCTCAAATCACGTATGCGGATCAGGGGATACCCTACCTTTTCCTCGTTAAACAAGGCAGACTTGAACGCTGCTCCATAAACAACATCAGCAATGTCATAAATTGACCCGAGGGTTAACTTGTTGCAGCAGAAGGAATGTTGGTACTGAACATTCATCAACTCAAGTAAATAGCCATTTAGCTAAGTCTCTACGTCAGCTCGGACGCCATGTCTCGCCGCACAAAAACGGGGCAGCCAGCACTCCTGCGAACTGCCCCGCACCCCCGGCCATCACGTTACAGTACCAACCAGCACCACTCCCCTACTTCCCAAAGATCGCGCCGAACAGGCCCTTGCGCTTGGGCTTTTCCTCTCGGTAAGAACCCTCGGCCGCCGCTGCCACTTGGCGCGGTTGTTCGCCGCCTCCGCGGCGTACGATCTGGTATAGGAAGGGCGATTTAACGTATTTGACCTCGATGGGCGTAGCGTGCACGGTGCTTTCGCTCGACAGCATCACGTTGGGATTGAGCGGTGCCACCACATGCGTTTCGCGCTTGTCGCTAAACACCACCGCGGCCGCGCGACCCGTCTGGCCGTTTACGGCAATGCGTACCTGTTCGCCGTCGCGGCTATCCGACGCCGGGCGATCGACAAAGTAGACCGGTACCATCACCAGGCCGTCCTTATGCTTGCGGGCTTTACGCGCCCAGGTGCGGATGCTCTTTTTATTGAGCCCCAGCACCGCCTCAGCATCGTTGCCGGCAACGTCGAGCGCCAGCTTATCAATGACCACCTGGTCCTTGGTGGACGCATCGACGGAAACGACGCGAAAGTCACCTTCCTGCATGGCGGGATCGAACGACCCCACCTTGCCAAAGTCCCACGGCTCCAAAATGCCCATAAGGTGAACGTCCAGGTAGTTTGCCCGCGGATACGCCCAGTCGAGCACCTCGTAGTACACCAAGGTCTCCTTGCTCAGGCCCTTTCCCGGGAAGGACGCCATCATGCGCAGGTCCGCCAGCGCCATGGGGAAATAGAAGAGCATCATGTCGTTTTGAATCGCGTCTTCCACGTCGTGCCCGGCAAAGGCATCAGGGTACTGGCGCACCAGCTGCAGCGCGTTGGCACGTGCCTGCTGTGGCGATATCTCACAGGGGACGCCCTGTTCGGGAACGTATTCGGCACCCACGCCCATGGTCAGGCGCTTGCTAAACGTGCCGGGCTTGAGAAGGTCAACCATACCGATTTTATTTCCGCAGGACGGGCACTCAAACACGCGCTGGGTCGATGACCCCTCAAAGGACGCGCCGCAGAAGGGGCAGGGAATGCTCACGTGCGTCGCCTCTTGGATCTCCTGCGCCGTGCCGCGGTCCTCCCACAGCAGGTGCTCAAGAACCGACTGATTGCGCCAGTGCGAATTGAAGAAATACCAGTCCGGGTCCTCCGGGCGCTCGAGTTGCGACACATGCGTGAGCTTGAGCAGTCCATCCACCACCGTCAACGGCGTATGGCGAATGCCCAGGGCGCTCTTGGGCTCCCCCGCATCAGCCTGCCACGGAACGACCGTGCCGCAATAGGCGCACTCAAAGCTGCGCTTAGCCTGGTGCGAGTACATAGGGCCGCCGCAGTTTTGACATTTAATGGCAAACATCTCGTCCATGGAAACGTCCTCCTTTGCACAGGGGCTGTCGACATTAAGTATGTCGAGCAAACAGGCACATGCCCATACCCATGTGGCCCAAAATGGACCACCCAGGCAGACGAGAAGGCTCGCTCGTTAGTACCGGCAGACTATTGCTGCATTTTCTGAGCATCGGTGCACGGCGCCCCCGCGCGAGCTACACTATCCCCTTAAACATGATTGTGAGGACGACCGCTATGCTATTTGTAAATCGGCTGGTACATACGCTTGTTCCCGGCAGCGAGAGCGAGCCGGTCGATGCATCTTGCCGCACCAACGCGGGCTTTTCCGCAAGCCTCGTCTGCATTGGCCTCAACATCACCCTGTGCCTGGCCAAGGGCATCGCGGGCCTGCTCGCCGGCTCCGTCTCCCTCATCGCCGACGCTTTCAACAACCTCTCCGATGCCTCGAGCAACATCGTGAGTCTGCTCGGGTTCCGCCTTGCCAGCCGCCCGGCAGACGAAGGCCACCCCTATGGCCACGGTCGCTATGAGTACCTAGCCGGCCTGTTCGTCGCCGTCCTGGTTTGCGCCGTCGGCATCAATCTGATCCTCGAGTCGGTCACTAAGATCATCAAGCCTTCCCCCACCGTGTATTCGGCGCTCTCCATGGCCGCCCTTGTTCTGTCCATGCTCGTTAAGCTCTGGATGGCAGCGTTCAACCGCACGCTGGGCGATCGCATCGACTCGGAGACGCTCATCGCCACGGCACAGGACTCCAAAAACGACGTCATCACCTCGGGCTCGGTCTTGGTGGCGGCGCTTATTTCGCAGACGACCGGCTTTGACCTCGATGGCTGGGCAGGCCTGGGTGTGGGCATCTTTATCTGCATCAGCGGCATGGGCCTAGTGCGTGACGCCATCAGCCCGTTGCTGGGGCAAGCGCCCGACCCCAAGCTCGTCCAGGCAATCCGCGACAAGATCATGTCCTATCCGCAGGTCTTGGGCACACACGACCTGATGGTGCACGACTACGGCCCCGGTCGTCAGTTTGCCAGCGCCCACGTGGAGATGCCCGGCGAGGGCGACGCGTTTGAGCACCACGAGATCCTGGACACCATCGAGCACGACATCAAGCGCCAGATGGGCATTGGAATCACGCTGCACTGCGACCCCATCGCGACAACCGGCGACGACCTGCGCGGCTGGGTCAAGCGCGGCGTCATGCAGATCGATCCCGCGCTCTCCATCCACGACCTGCACGAGCACGACGGGTTCGTTTCGTTTGACCTTGTGCGTCCCGACGGCTTTGACATATCCGACGAGGAGCTGCTGGAGCTCGTCACGCGCATCGTGCATGAGCGCCGGCCCGACGTCTCATGCGTCGTCACGTTTGATTCGGGCTTTAGCTCGCCCGACCGTCCGGCCGAGCAGCTGTAGCCCACTTAACAGCTAGTTTCCCTGCGCGCCCGAGATGCCGTTTTGCAGGGCGTTCCAGGCATCCGTCGCCATGTCGCCCAAGTTCTGCGCGGTGTCGCCCAGGTTCTGGGCCGTATCGCCCAGCTCTTGCGCCTTGTCTCCCAACTCCTGCGCCTTGTTGCTCAAGTCCTCCAGCGTATTGGAGCTCGAACTGTCGGTACCGCTTTGGCCGTCGGACGACTTGCCCGAGCTGTTCTTGTGCGTGAGTTGAATTTCGAGGTTGCCGTTGTCGTTATAGTAGGCAGAAGTAACGACCCAGTTGGCATCGACGACGGGCGTTGAGCCATCATCAGTCAGGACCACGGCATTCGAAAGATCGGCGCCGCGCGACTTGAGGATCTTCTTGGCGTTGGACCAGTACTGCCCCGGGATATCGCTCAAATCGACGGTGCCAGACGAGGCGGACTCGGTTTGCTCGGCAGCGGTATCGGCCGTTGAGCTTCCTCGCTTGTTGAGCATGCCCGACACGATGGCAAACACAACCGACAGCGCAAAGAAGATCGCCAGTACGATGAGAATCTTCTTGATCACGCTCGACGAACGCGACGGCGTCTCTTCCTCGTCCTCACCATACTGCGGGATCGATTTGGGATACTCGCGATACGGCTGGCGCGACTCGTAGCGAGGCTGCGCCGTGCGAGGCATATACGTCGTCTGCTGAGGCTGCGGAATGGGATTTTGCGGCAGGCCATCATAGGGATTCGGCGTCGAGGCAGCATAAGAATCCTGCGGCGCGTAATCAAACGGATCCGGAGCTGCGTTGCCATAGGGGCCTTGCGAAGATGCAGCGTAAGAATCCTGCGCCGTGTCGCCATAGCCCATAACCCGGGTGGGCTCGGCAGAAGGCTGCGTCGCGGCGGGATCGGTATAACCGGGGTTGGGAACAACGCGGGTCGCATCGGCGCTATCGCCAGCCTGCGCGGAACCGTAGCCGCGCATCACGGTTGTCTTGTCCTGATCCATGCAACGATTCCTTTCCGTCGCGCGTGAGCCTCAAGTTATCCATGCATTCTACCCGCGCAAAAACCTATGATGGGCAGAGTCCGTCGGTATCTACAAGACATGCGCGGGTCTAAGGATCAAAAAGCCCCGCCGTGCCTTGTGGGCGCGGCGGGGCGGGCAAGCGGCTATGAGCAGTGAGCTTAGAACAGGCCGGTGATGTTGCCGTCGTTGTCGACGTCGATGTTCTCTGCCGCGGGCACCTTGGGCAGACCCGGCATGGTCAGAACGCTGCCAGTCAGCGCGACCACAAAGTGGGCACCGGCGGAAACCTTGAGCTCACGCACGGTGATGCGGAAGTTCTCGGGAGCGCCCAGGGCCTTGGCGTTGTCGCTAAAGCTGTACTGCGTCTTGGCGACGCACACCGGCAGGTTGCCAAAGCCGTTCTCGCGCAGCTCGGCGAGCTGACGCTTGGCAGCCGGCGTAAAGTCGACGCCGTCGGCACGGTAAACCTTGGTGGCGACGGCCTCGAGGGCATCGGCAACATCGGCGCCGTCCTCGTAGGCAAACTTGAGCTCGCTCGGCTGCTCAATCAGACGCATGACCTCATCGGCCAGGTCGAGCGCGCCCTCGCCGCCCTTGGCCCAGACCTCGGAAAGCTTAACGTTGACGCCGAGCTTCTGACACTCGGACTCGATAAGCTCGAGCTCGGCCTCGGTGTCCGTCGGGAAGCGGTTGATGGCGACCACACAAGGCAGACCGTAGACATTCTGGATGTTATCGACGTGACGCAGCAGGTTGGGCATGCCGGCCTTGAGTGCCTCGAGGTTCTCCTCGTTGAGGTCGGCCTTGGCGACGCCACCGTTGTACTTCAGCGCACGAGCGGTCGCGACGACCACGACGGCGCTGGGGCGAACGCCCGTCATGCGGCACTTGATGTCGAGGAACTTCTCGGCACCCAGATCGGCGCCGAAGCCGGCCTCGGTAATGGCGACATCGCCAAAACGCATAGCCATACGCGTGGCCATGATGGAGTTGCAGCCGTGGGCGATATTTGCGAAGGGACCGCCGTGGACAAACGCGGGCGTACCCTCGAGCGTCTGCACCAGATTGGGCTTGAGCGCATCCTTGAGTAGTGCGGCCATAGCCCCCTGGGCCTTAAGGTCGCGTGCGCGGACGGGCTCGCCGGCAAAGCTGTAGCCGACGACAATCTCACCCAAGCGTTCCTTGAGGTCGCTGATGCTCGTAGACAGGCACAGGATTGCCATGACCTCGGAGGCGACGGTGATATCGAAGCCATCCTCGCGCGGCACGCCCTGGGCCTTACCGCCAATGCCGTCGATGACGTGGCGCAGCTGACGGTCGTTCATATCGACGACGCGCTTCCAAGTGATGCGCTTAACGTCAATACCGAGCTGGTTGCCCTGCTGGATGTGGTTATCAAGCATGGCGGCCAGCAGGTTGTTGGCAGCACCGATAGCGTGGAAGTCGCCGGTAAAGTGCAGGTTGATGTCCTCCATGGGGATCACCTGAGCCCAGCCGCCACCGGCAGCACCGCCCTTAACGCCAAAGACAGGGCCGAGCGAAGGCTCGCGCAGGGCCACGGCGCTCTTGACGCCGCGGCGACGCAGGCCATCGGCCAGACCGATGGTCGTGGTGGTCTTGCCCTCGCCCGCAGGCGTTGGGTTGATAGCGGTCACGAGGACGAGCTTGGCCTGGTGATCAGTCGGCTCGTTGAGCAGTGAATAGTCGACCTTAGCCTTGTCGAAGCCGTACGGAATAAGGTGCTTAACGTCGACGCCGGCGTTCTTGGCCACCTCGGTAATAGGCAGTGGCGTGACAGAACGTGCGATTTCGATGTCAGTAGGCATGGGCGGTCCTTTCGTTACCGAATGAGAAAAAGACCAATTCAGCATAGCACGGGCGCGCAATAGTAAAACGCCCATAACCGATGAATGGCGATATGTTTACCCGATGCCCAGCGATAGCCCAACAGCCCGCCAAAACAAAGCGCCCTAAACGGTAGGTTCAATCCCCAGGTGCTCAAAGGTGCGAAGGGTTGCCTGACGGCCCTGCGGCGTACGAATCATCAACCCGCATTGCAGCAAATAGGGCTCATAGACATCCTCGAGCGTGCCCGGGTCCTCGCCCACCGCGCTGGCAAGGGTCGTAAGTCCCACGGCACGACCGGAGAACGTCTTGGCGAGCGTCTCCAAAATGCGAATATCCATCCAGTCCAGACCGAGCTCGTCGATCTCGAAGAACTCGAGTGCCTGACGGCAGATATCGAGCTCAATGGGACCGTTGCCGCGCACCTGCGCATAGTCGCGCACGCGCTTGAGCAGGCGGTTGGCAAGACGTGGCGTGCCGCGCGAACGCGAGCCGATCTCGAGTGCACTGGGGTGGTCGATCGTCACGCCCAGGATAGTCGCCGAGCGCGTCACAATCTGCGCGAGCTCCTCGACCGTGTAGTAATCCAGGCGATATGAAATGCCAAAGCGGTCGCGCAACGGGCCTGTCAACATGCCTGAGCGGGTCGTTGCCGCTACCAACGTAAACTTGGGAATATCCAGGCGAATCGAGCGCGCCGCCGGACCCTTGCCAATCACGATATCGAGGGCAAAGTCCTCCATCGCGGGGTACAGGACCTCCTCGACCGAACGGTTGAGGCGGTGGATCTCGTCGATAAACAGCACATCACCCGGCTGCAAGTTAGTAAGGATGGCCGCCAGGTCGCCCGTGCGCGCGATGGCAGGGCCACTCGTGGTCTTGATCTGAGCGCCCAGCTCGTTGGCGATAACGGTGGCCAGCGTGGTCTTGCCCAGACCCGGAGGACCCGAGAAGATCACGTGGTCGAGCGTCTCGCCACGGCTCTGTGCCGCTTCGATCAACACGCGCAGGCTCTGCTTGATGTGCTCCTGGCCACAGTAGTCGTCCAGGCGCTGGGGGCGCAAAGTGCGGTCGACATCGAGGTCCTCGGCCGTCAGCTCCGAGCCCACCATGCGCTCGCCGTGCGCCATGGATGCCGCCGGCGAGTTGCCGGGCGTCGCCCACAGGTCCTGAGAGTCATCGGCTTCCCACATCACGCATCCATTCCGAGTCGCTTAAGCGCCGCGCCGAGCAGATCCTCGACACGCATATTCTGCCCATCATACCCGCTCAGGGCAACATCGGTCTCCTGCGGGCTAAAGCCCATGGAAAGGAGCGCCGCACGGGCATCATCGATGGCCGAGGGAGCAGCAGCGGGCACGGGCATCGCAACCTGGCCGGGAATCACGTCGACCGGTACAAAGCCCTTGTCCTTGGCAAAGGTGCTCTTGAGCTCCAGGATCAGGCGCTGAGCTGTCTTTTTGCCCACACCGGGCACCTTGGCCATGCCCTTGTCGTCCTCGGCCATCACCAGCGAATACAGCTGCCCCACGGTATAGGTGGAAAGCACGGCGAGCGCCAAGCGCGGGCCAACGCCCGAGACGGACACGAGCCGGTCGAACATCGTGCGCTCATCCTTTGAGGAAAAACCGAAAAGTGTCATGGCGTCCTCGCGCACCTGCATACGCGTGTAGAGGCGGACCTCGCCACCGGGCGTCGGCAACGTGGCCGCAGTGCTGCCCGAAATGCCGAGCTCAAAGCCAACGCCCGACACATCGACGACAGCAGAGCTCATCGTGGCCTCGACAAGCGTTCCGTGGAGCTGGGAAATCATCAGTATCCGGTTCCTCTCTGTTGATAGAACTCGCCACCGGTGAGGGCGCGGGTGCGGCTGAGGTTTACATGGCAGATGGCGCAGGCAAGGGCATCGGCGGCATGGTCGGGATGCGGGTCGTGATCGAGCTGTGTGAGCGTGCGTACCATGTAGGCGACCTGCCGCTTGTCCGCGGCGCCGGTGCCCACCACGGCCTGCTTGATCTGCATGGGCGTGTACTCGCCAATCTCGAGCGCGCACTCCGAAAGCGCCACAAGCGCAGCGCCGCGGGCATGCGCCGTGGGAATGGCCGAACGAACGTTGGCGCCAAAGTAGATGCTCTCGACAGCAGCCGTGTCGGGTCGATAACGCTCGACGACATCCTTAAGGTCATGGGCGATATGCGACAGGCGCACCGCGAGCGGGCTGCCCGCGCTGGTCTCGATGCAACCGTAGGCACGGCAGCGAACCTCGCCACGCCGCTCCTCGATAATCCCCCAACCCGTATGAGCCAAACCGGGGTCGATGCCCAAAATGACCAAGCCAACCTCCCCTCGCCACAAGCACAGCGCAAGACAAGGCCCCGCGCATCATTCACGAACGTCTGTTCTAGAATAACACAACGGAGCCAAGATACTTAGTTGGAGTGTCGGCGTTGGGAGCAAATCCCGTCCCCAGCTTAATTCTGCGAGAAGAATGGGAACTGTCGGGGATCCACCGGCGGA
>CABUZK010000008.1 GCA_902496115.1 uncultured Collinsella sp.
AGCGTCGACCGGTCCGCCGTTCGTTAGAACGGCGGAACCCATGGGGCTCGCAGCGTCGAGGGGTTCCGGCGTTTGGTAAAACGCCGGAACAACCTAATGTTCGATCCAGCAGCGCAGGGTCTCGCCGGCCTGCAGGTGACGCAGATTCTCCGCGGCGATGTCGACCACGTTATTGAGCGTCGCGGCCAGGTGGAACCAGCCGGAGACGTGCGGCGTGATGAGCATGTTGGGCGCATCCCACAGGGGGCTTGTCGCAGGCAGCGGCTCGGGGTCGGTGACGTCGACCGCGGCGCCGGAGAGATGTCCCGACTCCAGAGCGGCAACCAAGTCGTCGGCGACCACAAGATCGCCGCGGCCGCCGTTGGCAAAGAAGGCGCCCGGTTTCATCGCGGCGAAGAACTCGGCGTTCGCCAAGCCGCGGGTCTCGGGTGTGCTCGGCATGAAGGATGCGACGACGTCTGCCTCTGCCAGGCGCTCAGGTAAGGCGTCCATGCCGTCCATGTCCTCAAACACAATGGGATAGACGAGCGGATGGCGCTTGATACCGAGGACGTGCGCGCCCATGCTGCGGCAGAGCGTGGCAAAATGGCCGCCGATGTCGCCTGCGCCCAGCACCAGCACGTTGGCGTTTTTGAGCGAGGCAACCGGCCCCAAATCCTCCCAGCGATGCTCGCGCTGCAAATCGTGATAGCCGGGCAGGCGCTTCATCATGGAAAGGACCATGGTAAACATGTGCTCGCTCACGGCCTGACCGTAGGCGCCGATCGAGCAAGACAGCTTAGCTTCAGCCGGCACGGTGCCGGCGGCCAAGTAATCGTCATAGCCGGCGGTCTGCAATTGCAACAGCTGGAGATGCTCGCATGCGGTAAGCAAAGCAGGGTCTATGTTGCCCAAGATCACGTCGGCGTTGGCGACCTGCTCACGCGTGATGGCGTCGGAGCTCGTGTAGATAAAGTCCTCGCCCGGAGCGCTCGACTCAAGAATTGCGCGATGGCGGTCATTGACGGGCAGCAAAACCAGGATGTTCACAAGCAGTCCTCTCCGCTCAGCCTGCAAAAAAGGGACGGGTTTGTTTTGGCAGGTTGTATCAGGCAAAACGTTCAAATAAAACGCCGGATGCAAGACGGGCGTGCCCGTCAGCATCCGGCGCTCGTACGGCTACCAGCTGAGCAGCTCGTAGCCGTCCTCGGTCACCACGAGCTGTACCTCGCGCTGGGCCGAGTCGCTGCCGTCCTTGGTGCGCACGCACCAGCCGTCGCCCTTGCTAATCTTAATGTCGGGCGCCCCGGCGTTGACCATGGGCTCGATGGTAAAGACCATGCCCGGAGCCATGATGGTGTCCACATCGGGCGCCTCGGTGGTAAAGCCCACAAACGGGTCCTCGTGGAACTCCTTGCCAATGCCGTGTCCGCCGTACTCGCGCACCACGCTAAAGCCGGCGTCCTCGACCGTCTTTTGCACGGCTTCGGCCATAACGGAGAGCGGCAACCATGGCTTGACGGCTGCCAAGCCCGCTTCCACGCTGGCGCGGGTGACCTCGACCAGGCGCTGGCGCTCGGCAGAGACCTCACCGATGCAGAACATGCGGCTCGAATCACTAAAGTAGCCGTCCAGGATCG
Source organism: uncultured Collinsella sp. (assembly GCA_902496115.1). Taxonomy (GTDB): domain Bacteria; phylum Actinomycetota; class Coriobacteriia; order Coriobacteriales; family Coriobacteriaceae; genus Collinsella. The sequence goes on from CABUZK010000008.1 coordinate 1,620, forward strand.
TGGAGCAGTCGACGTTGATGATGTCGCCCTCGTGCAGCACGTCCGTATCGCAGGGGATACCGTGACAGACCACGTCGTTGATTGAGGTGCACACGCTCTTGGGGTAGCCCTCGTAGTTGAGGTCGGCCGGCGTGCCGCCGTGCTCGACGGTGTAGTCGTAGATCATCTGGTCGATCTGGTTGGTGGTCATGCCCGCGGCGATGTGCTCGCCTACGTAATCGAGCACGCCCACGTTGATGGCGGCCGAGCGCTTGATGCCCTCGATATCGGCGGGCGTCTTGTAGAGCGTGCGGGGCAGAACCTCCCAGCCCTCTTCCCACAAGCGCTCGAGGCGCTCATCAAAGGTGCTATGGCATTTCTTATATTTTTTGCCGCTGCCGCACCAGCAAGCGTCGTTGCGGCCGGGCACGGGTCCTTTGTCAAACATGGCTAACTTCCTTTCATCCGCAGCTAGTATAGCCCACCCACGCGTCTATAAAAGTTGCGGTGATATAGTTCCGATTTAAGCGGTTTAACAGCATAAATAGGAACTATATCACCGCAACTGATGGAGCGGGATGGCGGGCACTAGCTGCTGCGTGGTTTTGCTAGTAGCTCACCTGGCAGGGGATGCCGAGGGCGCGCACGCGTGCGGCGATCGTGTCGAGTACCTCGGGCGCCGCTTTAGTAAGGCCGGCGACCGGTGTTTCGCGCGCCACCGTGTAAATGGTCGCCTCCTGTGGGCGAATGCGCTCGAGCGCCGCGAGCCAAGGGCCGACGTACTCCTCGCCGGTGTTATCGAGAGACTTGCCCCGGTGCTCGCCGGTCAAAATGATCGTCTGGATAATGACGTGGCCGTTAAAGCTCGCGAACGTTTCGATCTGGTGCTCTACATCGTAGGGGCCAACGGGCTGGTCGAGCAGCTGGATAAATGCCGGGTCGACCGTATCGAGCTTGAGGATGTTGTCGTCGACCATCATGAGCGCATCGTGTACCTGGGGACGGTCGGCGCGCGTGCCGTTGGAAAGCACGGCAATCTTGGTGTTTGGGGCCAGCTGGTCGCGAAGCGCGACGGCACCGGCGATGGCCTGCGGAAACTCCGGCGCGGCGGTGGGTTCGCCGTTGCCGGCAAACGTGATTACATCAGGGAGCTCGCCCTCGATTGCCATCTCGTGCAGCTTGGCCTCGAGTGCATCGAGTACCACGGCAGCCGTGTTATACGGCTCGTGGCAGGGGCGCTCGGCGTTGAGACCGTTCTCGCAGTAGATGCAGTCGAACGTGCAGATTTTGCCGCTCGCCGGCATCATGTTGACACCGAGCGAAAGGCCCAGGCGACGGCTGCGAACGGGCCCAAAGATGGGGCTGGCATTTAAAAACGTAGACATAGGCATATACTCCTTGGGACAGTTGAGCTTAAGCATAGCATCGGCCTTCATGTGGGTCGCGGGTTTGGGCGCTGTTGTTTAGGCAGAAACCTTGCAATCGGGCGAGTTTTCGAAACCCTGTCATGAAAGGGTGCGAACCGGGTACAGTAAACGCATTCATGTACACACAAAATGACGCCATCTGACCAAGCCGCACCCCGGCACGGCCTGGTGGTGTTGACGATGGGAACACAGTATGGATTTTACGGTCGAGAATGCGGGCACTACGATCGCCTGCCGCGAGTATGCCGGCCCGGTTGTATCGTCCGATGCACCCGCCTTGGTTTGCGTGCACGGTGCCTGCGTCGACGGCGTCTTTTTTGACGCCATCGCCCGCGAGCTCGCCCGTGACTGTCGCGTCATTGCCTACGACCGCCGCGGTTGCGGCGAGAGCGGCGACGCTGCAGACGGACGCTACGACCTCGCTGCCCAGGCCGCCGACCTACAGGCTGTTATCGAGCATATTGGCGCTCCGGCAAACGTGCTCGCGCACAGTGCCGGTACGTTGGTGGCCCTGGAGCTTCTCCGTGCAAACCCCGCCATAATCTCGCGTGCGATTCTGCATGAACCCGCCGTGACGGATGAGGGCGCCGGCCTGGGCGCGGCCCCGGTTTTGCTCGAGATGATCGCCGCGGGAAAGGTCTCCAGGGCATTACGGGCCTTCCTGGGCGCCATCGGCGATTCGGACCCTGAGGCCCCCAAGTTAACCGAGGCAGAAGCCAAGCATGCCCTGCGCAACGGCCGCAGCTTCATGGCAAACGAATACGGGATTACTATGACCTGCGTTCCCGATTGGGATAGCGTTCGTGCGTCAAAAACGGTGGCCGCCGTGCTCCTGGGCGAGCTCTCGATTGGCACGCCTCGCGAGGCGGGCACAAGGGTGGCGGCTGAGCTTTTGGACTGTCCACTCGTAATGGTTCCCGGCGCGCACAACGGCCTGCGCGATCGCCCGGGAGCGGCTGCCCAGACTGTCCTTGGCATCCTGGGGCTCTAACACCCGCAATAGCCAAAGCAGGCTTCATCCGCAAACGTTTCGGCATTGTTAACAAATGTGTTCAAAACCTCACGTCTGCGGCTTCAATCGCGCCGCCTGCCAACTCATAAAAATGTAACAGCATTTACGTGCTTACCTGCATCGGCAAGGTGTTACCCTTGTAACATTTGGAACCCACCGCTACCATGCGAAGCTATCGAAAGGGCCCCATATGCTCAATAATCACGAGGTCAATCTAACCGACGAGGAGGCTGCCGCCGAGGTCGCCCGTGTCGCGAAGACCTACCCCGTGGTACACTTACTGTCGGCCGATCAGATTAAGAGCGAGCCTAACTGCCTGCTCGCCGGCGATCGCTGCCCTTGTTTGCGCCAGGCAAGTCTTGAGGCCTTGACAGATTCCGATGAGGTGTCGGAGCAACTGCTCAACGATGGCGTTGAGTACCGCGCTCGCCTGCGCCCTCTGAAGGTCGAGGGCGAGCCTCATGTCCTGCTGATGGTGCGTCCGATCGATGAACAAGAGGCTGCAGAAGAGGACCTTGTCTACACCGACGTGCTGACGAGCGTGCACAATCGCCGATATTACGAGGAAAAGCTCCGTAGCGCCCGCATGAACGCCGGCGTTGCGATGATCGACCTTGATGATTTTAGGGTCTTCAACGATACGTGTGGCCGTCATGCCGGCGACCTTGCGCTCGGTGCCGTGGCGACAGCCATGCGCAGCGGAATCCGTTCGACTGACGAGCTTGTGCGCTATGGCTGCGACAAGTTTGTGGTTGTCATGCCCAATATTCCCTCCGATGACTTCACCCGTCGCCTGCATCAGGTGTCCGATGCCGTTCGTTCCACGATTATTCCGGGCCATGAGTACGTGAGCTTGACGGCATGTGTTGGTGGCGTTCGCATTCATGGCGAGACGGTCGATGAGGGCGTTGGCCGCGCTGTCCAGTTACTGAGCCGCGCTAAGGCAAAAGCCGGTACAGTCGTGACCGATGCCGATTCCATCGAGGCCTTCCAAAGCGAAAAGCCTTTGGTACTTATTGTCGATGACTCCGAGATGAACCGAGTCATTCTCAGCGAGATGCTCAAGGACGAGTATTGCATCCTCGAGGCCGACAACGGTCGTACGGCGCTCGACATGGTCGACCGCTATGGTGATGAGTTGTCGCTCGTGCTGCTGGATATTGTCATGCCGGGCATAAGCGGCTTTGAGGTGCTGGCCGGTCTGTCGCGCCGATCGGTTAGTGACAATCTGCCTGTCATCATGATTTCGAGCGAAGATTCCGATGATATGGTTCTGCGCGCGTACGAGCTGGGCGCCTCGGACTATATCAACCGCCCGTTTGACTCCCGTGTCGTGCGCCGCCGTGTAAGCAACACCATCCGCCTATACGCCAAACAGCGCCGTCTGACGAGCCTGCTGTCCCAGCAGTACAACGAGCGTGTCAAGAACAGTCGCATGCTCATCGACATCATGGCTGGCGTCATGGAGCTTCGCAACGGCGAGAGCGGCAGGCACGTTACGAACATCGAAAAGCTGACCGAGCTGCTGCTTGGCTGTCTGGTCCAGCGTAGCGATACCATTTCCCTTGACAATGAGGAGCGCTCCACGATTGCCCTGGCTTCGGCGCTGCACGATATCGGCAAGATGTCGATTGACGATGCGATTCTCAACAAACCCGGGCGCCTTACGCCCGAGGAGTTCGAGATTATGAAGACGCATACCACAATCGGCGCCGACATGCTGCTTGAGCTGGGTAGCCATCACGCCGGCAATGCGCTTATGGAATATGCGTACCAGATTGCGCGTTGGCACCACGAGCGCTGGGACGGCAAGGGTTATCCCGATGGCCTTAAGGGCGACGAAATTCCCATTGCCGCACAGGTGGTTTCGGTGGCCGACGTGTACGATGCTCTGACGAGCGTGCGCGTGTACAAGGACGCTATCCCGCACAAGGAGGCAATTCAGATGATCCTGGACGGTAAGTGCGGCACCTTTAACCCGCTGCTGCTCGATTGTCTGCTCGAGGTGCAAGACCAAATTGCCGAGACGTTGGCACGCCCCGCTGACGTCGTCGCGTTTCCCACGATTTAGTTTGACCAAAGGAGTTTTTAATCCATGATTTCCATGCGTGAGGCGTATGAGAAGATCGGCGCCAATTATGATGACGCGTGCGCTCGGCTGATGGGCGAGGAAATGCTCGCCCGCTTTGCCCTCAAGTTTTTGGATGACGAGAGCATGGACAAGCTGGAGGCCGCCATGGCGGCGGGAGACGCCGAAGGTGCGTTTATGGCAGCGCACACGCTCAAGGGCGTGAGCCAAAACCTGGGATTCGATAATCTGTACGAGCCGGCGGTCGTGGTAACCGAAGCACTGCGTGGTGCCGATGCCGTTGACGGCGCTCGCGAGGGGATGCATGCGCTGCAGCAGCAATATGCGGCTACGATGTCGGCCCTGCGCGAGGCGGCCGAATAAGAGCTTGCGAGCCTTGGGCTGTGTGCCTGTCGCGTATAGGCAAAAGGGCGCCCCGCCGGACCATGTGGCCGGCGGGGCGCCCTTATCTGTTGTGCGGTTGGCGAGCTAGCGGGCCTGCTTTACCTTGGCCGCCGCCTCGACAAACGACTTCCACAGGTTAAAGTCGGTCTCGAGCGTCTTCCACGTATACTCAGGGTGCCATTGCACGCCCAGGCAGAACGGCTGGCCTTCGACTTCGATGCACTCGGGAACGCCGTCGGTTGCCTTGGCGACCAGGCGCGTGCTCTTACCCAGACGATCGACGCAGCAGTGATGTGCGGAGTTGGTCTGGATCAGCCTGTGCCCGCCAACCGCGCGCTCCAGCAGCGAGCCCGGCACGACCTCGACAGGATGCACAGGGTCGTTGAGCACGTGGGTATGGCGCCACTGCGTGCGGCCCTCGCGCGCGCCTAGGCTCGGCACGTCCATGCACAGGGTGCCACCGGTGGCGACATTGAGCAACTGCGTGCCGCGGCAGGTGGTAAAGAGCGGCTTCTTGGCGCGAAGTACCTCGTTAACCAGCTTAAACTCAAAACGGTCGCGAATCTCGCAGCACAGCGTGGGGTCGTAAGGACGCTCGTCGCCCCAGCGTTTGGGGTTGACGTCCGGACCGCCGGGAATGGCGATGCCGTCGGCGATCTCCACGTAATGACGGATAACGTCGACGTCTTCGGTAATGGACATCTGCAGCGGCAGACCGCCGGCGGCAAGAATGGCGTCGACAAATACGCTCGCAATCTCCTCGTTGGGGGAGAGTGTCTCGCTCAAAAAGGGCTTCGCTTCTTCCCAGCGTGGTGCTACCAGGATAAGCGGGCGGTCAGCGGGATCGACGTCGACGTGCGGAGTGTAGGACGATGAGGTGCGGGTTCCGATCATGGGTGCGGCTTTCGAATCCGGGTGGACATGGCACAGGGGCGGCGCAGGACAAACGCTGGTGATGAATTTGCCCGCGTGACAATTGGGTTAGTGGCCCTTAATGGAGTTGAGGAAGTCCTGGGCGCGCTTGGTCTGGGGGTGGTCGAAGAACTCGTCGGGCGTGCCGGTTTCCACGATCTGGCCGTCGGCCATAAACACGACGCGATCGGCAACGCGGCGGGCGAAGTTCATCTCGTGCGTGATGACGATCATCGTCATGCCCTGCTGAGCCAGACGGACCATGACCTCGAGCACCTCGTTGATCATTTCGGGGTCAAGGGCGCTCGTGGGCTCGTCAAAAAGCATGGCCTTGGGTTGCATGGCAAGCGAGCGGGCGATGGCTACGCGCTGCTGCTGGCCGCCCGAGAGCTGTGCGGGCACCTTATCGGCCTGCTCGGCAACGCCCACGCGGCCCAGCAGGTCCATGGCGCGCTCACGAGCTTCCTCCTTGGAGACGCCCAGCACATCGACCGGTCCCAGCATGACGTTCTGCAGTACGGTCATATGTGCAAACAGGTTGAACTGCTGAAATACCATGCCCAACTCGGCACGCATGCGGGCAAGATCCTTGCCTTCCTGTGGCAGGGGCTCGCCCTCGATGAGGATCTCGCCTGAGTCGATGGTTTCCAGGCGATTGATGGTTCGGCACATGGTCGACTTGCCCGAGCCCGAGGGTCCGATCACAACGACGACCTCGCCGCGGTCGACCGAGAGATTGATGTCGTTGAGAACGTGCAGATCGCCGTAGTGCTTATCGACGTGCCTGAGCTCGATCAGCGGCTGATTGCCGGTGGAAGAGGTGCTCTGTGCCATGGTGCTCGGCTCCTTATGACTCGAAATGGTAAAGTGTTAGCGGATGATGGTCGCGCCGGTCTTGTGCGAAACATAGACAGCGGCCTTGTTAATCGCGACGTTGATGAGGATGTAGATGACCGCGATCACCAGGTAGACCGATACGAGGGCGTCGTAGTTGGTAATGAGCACGCGGGCATTTTGCATGAGGTCGGGGTAGCTCACCACGTAGGCAACGGTGGTGTCCTTGACTACGACCACAAGCTGCGAAATCAAGGACGGAATGATAAACCGAATAGCCTGCGGCAACACGATTTTAAAGGTGATTTTGGCCTTGGAGAGACCGAGCGCTTGGGCTGCCTCGACCTGACCGCGCGGCACGGCATTGACGCCGGCGCGGAAAATCTCGGCCAGCACGCCGGCTGCGGCGAGCGCGACGGGAAGCGTGAGCATCCAAAACGACGGCAGCGAGATCTTGTACTGCGGCAGCACCAAAAAGAAGAAGTAGATGAACAGCAGGCTCGGCACGCCGCGGAAGAAGTCGGTAAGCACGCGGCAGACCAGCTGCAGCGGCTTAATGTCGCTGGTGCGGCCGAGCATGAGGGCGAGGCCCAACACCAGCGCAATGGCGCCCGCGGTCAGTGCGACCTTGACGGTGCCCTCAAAGCCGGCAAGCAGGAACTTCCAGGTGGTGAGGTGCGTAAAGAAGTACCAGTAGTGGACCGAAAGCTGACCGGTCACATAAAAGCGCTGCAGTACCAAGGTGATGAGCGCTGCCACGGCAACCAATGAGATGGCGGTGCCGATGCGAATCTTGACGCGCATCTTGGGGCCGGGAGCCTCGTAGAGCGCATCACGCATGGTAAGCGCAGGGGAGGAATGCTTGCTCATCGGAGGATCCTCACCTTCTTATCGATATAGTTGCCAATGTGGCTCACCACAAAGGCCGTGCCCAGGTAGCCGAGCGCCGAGATAAAGAACGCGGCGACGCCGCCAAGTGAGCGCGTGTTGATGTAGCTCACCACGCCGGTGAGCTCTTGCGGCTTAAGCGGCACCTGGCTGCCGAGCGCGGTGGTGAGCATGACGGCGATAAAGAGGTTGGTCATGGGCAGCACGCTCGAACGCAGCGCCTGCGGAATCACGATCTTGGCGAGGATAAGGCTGAAGCTCATCCCCAGCGAGCGGGCGGCTTCCACCTGGCCGACGCCGACGGTGTTGATGCCGCTCATAAAGTTCTCGGAGCCAAAGGCCGAGCCCAAAAGGACCGTGGCGACGATAACGCAGGTGCGGTAGGGCAGAACGACCTTAAGCGGCGGCAGCGCATAGACGACGATGATGAGCAGCGCGATGCCGGGGATGTTACGGAAGACCTGAACATACAGGTCGCCAAAGACGCGCAGCGGCTTGAGCGGCGACACGCGCATCACGGTGACGGCGACGGCCAACACCATGGCGATGGCAAACGACTCAAGCGTCATGCCCCAGGTTGCTAGCAGCGCGTCGATATAGTTCTGGCCATAGAGCGACCAGAGCTCGGAGAGACTCATGCGGACCTCCCGTCGATAAGGAAAGGGGCTCCCGTGTGTACGGAAGCCCCGACAACTCAGTGAGGAAACAGTTTACCGCAATAAAGCGTACCATGCGTTTCCATATGGTTTCGCTGCGGCCGTTACCAGGCTCGCTGCCTAGGCGCCGATCTCGGGCAGCTCGGGAACATTGGTGTCGCCCGTACGGTCGCCGATGCAGATCTGCCACAGCTCAGTCCAGGTGCCGTCGTCCTCGATCTTCTTAAGGAAGTCGTTGACGAAGGCGACGCCGTCGGAATCGAGCGGCAGACCAATGCCATAGGGCTCCTTGTTGCCAAAGGACTTGCCGGCGATCTTGTACTTACCGGGCTCGCGGACCAGGGCGCTCTGCTGCATGTTGTTGTCGATGACGTAGGCATCGACGCGGCCCTGCTGGAGTGCCTGGCGGGCCTCCTCGTCGGTCTTGAACTCCTGCTGGCTGGCCTTGGGAGCGAGCTCCTCCAGGATGGCGGGACCGTTGGAGCCGGACTGGACGGCGACGTTCTTGTCGGCCAGGTCGTCGACGCTCTTGATGTCGTCGTTGTCGGCAAGCACCAGGATGGCCTGCTGCGTGTAGTAATAGGGACCGGCAAAGGAGACGAGCTTCTTGCGCTCGTCAGTGATGGTGTAGGTGGCAAAGACAGCGTCGACCTGGCCGTTCTGCAGAACGGACTCGCGCGTGTCCGAGGTCACCTGGGTGATCTCGACCTTGTTCTCGCCCAGAATGTAGTTGGACAGGAGCTGCGCGATACCGGCGTCGAAACCGCGGGTCTGACCGTCTTTCTCGTTGAGGAGGGAGAAGAGCGTGGAGGTCTGAACGCCACCGATCTTAAAGACGCCGGCGTCCTTGACGGCCGTGGCCCAGGTGCTGGCGGCGATGGCGTCGTCATCGGCCTTGGGGCCGTCGTTGACGAGCTTGTCGAATGCCTTGGCATCGAGCGTGGTGGAAGCCTCGGTATCCTCGGAGCCCTTGGAGGAGCCGGTGGCGGAACCCTTGTCGGCCTCGGCGCTGGTGTCGGAGCAGCCGGCAAGACCAAGGCCGGCGACGGTTGCGAAGGTGGCGGCAACGAAGCCGCGGCGGTCGAGAACGACCTGCTGGGAGAGGTTCTTGCTCATGGTAGAACACCTTTCTCAATAAAATCCCTAGCGGTTGAGTAGAGTTATACCCTATCCCGCTCAAATGGGTCAACACGAAATAACTCAGAAACATACTTGTCTTATGGGTAATTCTACCTACCAAAAAGGGACAGGCACCTTTGTGGTGGTTCTTGCAGATGTGGCGGCCTGCCTCGCTGCTTTGTCTCAATCTGTAACAGGTAGACGAGGAAATGGGTTCTAACTGTTACAGATCGAGATTTTCTCTTCAGGGGAATTCGAATGTCTCAATCTGTAACATCTGGACGGCCAAAAGGTCTCTACCTGTTACAGAGTGAGACAAAGGTCAGGGACTAAGATGTCTTGTCTAGATCTGTAACAGTTAGACGGGAATTCGGGCTCTAGATGTTACAGATTGAGATAATCGCGTCGCGAAAATAAAAACCTCCGCAGGGGTGCTTCCCTTGCGGAGGTTTTTTACTCGTTGAGCAGCCTCACGGCTTCGGCGGCCATGTTCTCGACCGTCATGCCGTTATGCACGAGCAGTTCGTTGGGGTCGTAGCGGTCGGGGAAGCCCTTGGCGATGCCGAAGGTGCGCGTGCGCACAGGTGTGCAGGCCAGATAACATGCCACGCGCTCGCCCCAGCCGCCGTCCAAGATGCCGTCCTCGAGGGTGACGACAACGCGATGCTCGGCGGCAAGGCTGTCGAGGAACTCACGGTCAAGCTCGGTTGTAAAGCGCGGGTTGACGAGCGTGGCCTCGATGCCGTACTCGGCAGCCAAGCGGTTTGTCACGCGCTCGCCCAGCTCAAAGAAATCGCCAAGTGCGAGCACGGCAACGTCGCGACCCCGGCGCACCACGTTGTAGCGAACGGCGCTGTAGTCGGTGTCCTCGACGGGTGCCAAATCGGGGCGGCTAACCAGGCCGATGCCCGGTACACGAATCGCCACGGGATGCTCGCGGTGGTCGAGCGACCAGCTCAGCATGGACAGATATTCCTCCATGCAAGCCGGTGCAAGGTAGCGCATGTTGGGAAGTCCGCCCAGCATGGAAATATCAAAGAACGAGAGGTGCGTCTCGGACGTGGTGCCAAAGATCGACGCGCCAAACACCAAGATGGTTGCGGGAGCGTCGTTGAGGCACAGGTCGTGCCACAGCTCGTCGTAGGCGCGCTGCAAAAACGTGCCGTACACACCAAAGACTGGCTTGGCGCCCGAGCGCGCAAGCGCGGTGGCAAAGGTCACGGCGTGCTCCTCGGCAATGCCCACATCGACGAACTGTTTGCCGGCGGCAGCGCGAAGCTCGGGTGTAAAGCCCATGATGTAGGGCGTGGCGGCCGTGATGCCCACGACCTGCGAATCGCGCTCGATGGCGGCGCTGAGCGCCTCGCCCGTAATGTCGGCATAGGTGCGCGGCGCAGGCTCGCTCGGATGGCCCGGGCAGAGCTTGCGTCCAGTTGCCATGTCAAACGGACCCACGTGATGCCAGCGTTCGGGGTCGTTCTGGGCTGGCTCAAAGCCCTTGCCCTTGGCGGTGGAGACGTGCAGCACGATGGGATGATCGATATTGCGCAGTTCCTGCAACGCATCGACGAGGGCCAACACATCGTTACCGGCGTCCAGGTAGCGGTAGTCGAGCCCCATCGCGCGGAAAACGTTGCGCTCGCAGGTGCCGTTGCTGGCGCGCAGTTCGGCCAGATTGCGATACAGGCCACCATGGTTCTCGGCAATGGACTGGTCGTTATCGTTGACAATGATGATCAGGTTGCTGTCGAGCTCGGCGGCGTTGTTAAAGCCCTCAAACGCCAGGCCGCCCGAAAGCGAACCGTCGCCAATGATGGCGATGACGTTGTACGCGTCACCCGCCAGGTCGCGCGCGTGGGCAAGGCCGCAGCCCAGGCTCACCGACGTGGAGGTATGGCCCATGGCGAACAGGTCGTGCTCGGACTCGTCGGGGTTGGCAAAGCCAGAAGCCTCACCATAACGCTCCGGATCGATATAAGTGTACGCGCGCCCAGTCAGCGCCTTGTGGGCGTAGGTCTGGTGCGAAACGTCAAAGACAATCTTATCGATGGGGGAGTTAAACACGCGATGAAGCGCAACCGTAAGCTCAACGACGCCCAGGTTGGGGGCAACGTGCCCGCCGACGGCGGCGGAGCTTTCGAGGATGGCATGGCGAATCTCGCCGCAGAGCTGCGGGAGCTCGGCGCGATTAAGAGCCTTGACGTCCTCGGGCGTTGTCGTTTGCGTAAGCAGCATCGTTGTGGGTTACTCCATGCGAATCGAGCACCGGCGCTCCCTCGGCCGGCACAATTGCACAAAACAGTCTCGCACATTTTGGCGTTTGATATGTGACGGCGGCGCGGTAATTCGCCAACTGGCGGGGCAAAACGTTTTGTCCGATGCCATACTGGTAAATTCGATGATGATTTATTTCAATGCGTGCAGGCCGTGGCTTGTTGTCGTGAGTCGCTGGAAGGAGGCAGCATGTCCGATGTCGTTCGTGCCGAGAAAATCGCGTGCGAAGTGGACCATGCTGCCCGCCAACTGGCACAGGCGGGCCGCTTGGACCTGACGCACGAGTTCATCCAGCATGGCGACGTGACGGTCTATGCACATGTGACCTCGGTAGCGCGGACAAGCTTGTCCCTTGCCGAGCGCTTGGGCCGTGCTGGCATCTCGGTCGACCGCGGCTCGCTGCTGCGCGGGGCTCTGCTGCACGATTACTTTCTCTATGACTGGCACGATTCCGATCCAAGCCATCGGCTGCATGGCTTTCGCCACCCGTTTTTTGCCCTGGCACGTGCGGAGGAAGATTTTGAGCTGACGCCGCGCGAGCGGAATATTATCGTGCGGCATATGTTTCCGCTGGTGCCAGTGCCGCCGACGTGTCGTGAGGCTTGGATTGTATGCCTGGCAGATAAATGGTGCGCGCTGCGCGAGACGGTCTCCGGTCGTCTGCGGCGCAAGGACGAGGCAGACGATGGCGTGAGCAGCGAATCGAGCGAAAAGAGGAGAGGGTAGACGGTGGAAACCGCGATTGATATGGCGTTCGGCGGCGCGACGCTTGCCGCCTGTCCGCTCTCGGCGCTGGTGCTCTCGTTTGCCTTCTACGGTTTTTGCGGTTGGGCATGGGAGTCGACAGTATGCGCCATGCTCAACCACGGACGCTTTGCCAACAGCGGCTTTTTGCTGGGGCCGTGCTGTCCCATCTATGGCGCGGGCGGCATTGCCTGCTGGCTGCTGTTGCGTGGGATTCCGGATGCCTCGAGCCAGTTTGTCGCTGCGGCGCTTGTGTGCAGCGTAATCGAGTACAGTGTGGGCCTTCTATTGGAAAAAACAACAGGCGCGCGCTTTTGGGATTACTCGCACCTGCCGTTTAATTTGCATGGACGCATCTGTCTGTACTGGGCCTGCGCGTTTGGCTTGGGTGCGTTGTGCATTTGCCGTTTAGTGGAGCCGGCATTGTTGGGGCTGCTTGGCCATCTGCCGGTGCTGATTGTGCGGCTGTCCGCCTTTATCGTCGCGGTCGCGATGATGGTCGACGCGGCGTGCTCGTTGGCGAGCTGGCGGCGTCTGTCCGATCAGCTGGAGCGCGTGCGCGCAGACCTTGCCGACCGCATCAACGAGTCGCTTGCCGATGCCTCGGACTCAATGCTCGAGCGCATTCCCGAATCGACGATTGACTCGGTGACACAGACGCACATCCGTAGCCGTGCCGTTAACGCGTGGCTGGCCGAGCTGGGTGACGCGACGCTCGATGCTCTGCGCGAGAAGGCTTCGATGCCGACGTTTATCGCGGACGGCGCTCGCGGCCTGGCGCTCGCTGCCCGCCGCGTGGCCGATGCCGCGCCGAGCATGCCGCGTCCGTCGCTCAGTCGTCGCCTTGCCGGCAAGCGCATGAGCCGTCCGGTGCCGAGTGTATCGCTCAGTCGTCGCGACCTGCGCTTCTTCAATGCCTTCCCGCGCTTGCGCATCAACCGCTACGAAGGCGTCATCCGAGCTACCGACCTCCGCGACCGCGCCCGCGAGCTGTTCCGACGCTAGCCGGGACGGGTACGCTCGCGGCTTCCTTGCTCGCGTATTTCCCGTTCGTTTCGCGCCCGTTGCCGCGCCGTTTCCAAGATTGCGGCACCGTTTCCATTCGACAACGCAGCATTTAACAACGCCGTATCTGGTCTACACCAGTTGCCCCTCGGCCGCATTATGGGCGCCGACAACGTTCATGCGATCAAGGGGGAGCGAATGTACGATACGGGATCGACAACGTTTATGCTCATCTGCACCATGCTCGTGTTTTTAATGACACCGGGTCTGGCGTTTTTCTATGGCGGCCTGTCCAGGCGCAAAAATGTCATCAACACCATGCTCATGTGCTTTGGCGCCATTGGTCTGGTTGGTGTGCTGTGGATTGTTGCCGGCTGGTCGCTGGCCTACGGCGGTGACGGTTCCAGCCCGTTTATTGGAGGCCTTGACCAGCTGCTGTGCTTGCCGGTGCTCAACCAGGTGCTGCAGGCGGCTGAGGGCACCGCGTCGGACGGTGCCGTCTACCCGGAGATTATCAACATCGCCTTCCAGATGGCGTTTGCCATGATCACTGCTGCTATCGTCACGGGTAGCCTGGCCGGCCGCGTTAAGTTTGGTGCCATGACGGCCTTCCTGGGCATTTGGCTGCTCGTGGTCTATGCGCCGCTCGCCCACATGGTCTGGGGCGGCGAGGGCTCCTTTATCGGTGACATGATCGGCGCGCTCGACTTTGCCGGCGGCGACGTGGTGCACATTTCGTCCGGTCTCACGGGCCTGATTCTCTGCTTAATGCTCGGCCGTCGTCGCGGCTTTGGCATGGTGAGCTACCGTCCGCATAACGTGCCGTTTGTGGCGCTGGGCGCTGACCTGCTTTGGTTTGGCTGGTTTGGCTTTAACGGCGGCAGCGAGTTCAAGGCCGACGCCGTGGCGGCGCTCGCCATCCTCAACACCGTGACGGCCAGCGCGGCTGGTATGGTCTCGTGGCTTGCCGTCGAGCGCGTGCACACCGGTCGCCCCACGCTGGTGGGCGCTAGCACCGGTCTGGTCGCGGGCCTCGTGGTGGTCACGCCGGGCGCGGGCTTTGTCGAGCCGTGGGCAGCGCTGATCATGGGCCTGATCGTCTCGCCTGTCTGCTACCTGGCCATCAGCCATCTTAAGACCAAGTTCGGCTACGACGATGCGCTCGACGCGTTCGGCTGCCACGGCATCGGCGGCATCTTGGGCGGTGTGCTCACGGGCCTGTTCTGCGTGCCGGAACTTTCGTGGACCGGTAAGGGCGGCCTGTTCTACACAGGCGACGTGTCGCTGCTCATCTCGCAGATTTTGGGCATTGTGGTGACGGTCGTCATTGTACTGGTACTCGATCTGGTGATCGCTGCGGTGGTCAAGGCACTGTTCCGTGGCAGCCTGCGCGTGGACGAGGCCGACGAGGCGCTGGGCCTGGATGCGAGTCAGCACGGCGAGAGCGCGTATCCCTCGTTCTCCGGACTCGATTAGCAGCTTCCCCAAGCACCGCACCTTGCCGTTCAATCGTCGCGCGGCTTTCCCAGGCACCGCACCTTGGGTTTCAAACCGTCGCTTGCGTACAAAAGTACGCGGCGCTCCTCTTTCAACCCAATCTGCGGCACCTGGGAAACCCGCGTCATTGAATGGCAATTCATTTCTTTATTAAAGAGAGGAATTCATTATGAAAAAGATCACGGCTATCGTGCGCCAAGAGAAGCTTGAGGTTCTTAAAGATGCGCTGTTTGCTGCTGATGTTCGTGGTATGACCATCAACCAGGTGCAGGGCTGCGGTGCGCAGCATGGCTGGAAGGAATACGTGCGCGGCAACGAGTTGCTTGTCAACATGATCCCTAAGGTGCAGTTCACCCTCATCTGCGCCGACGAGCACGTCGACGGCATTGTCGAGATTATCTGCAACGCCGCACGCACCGGAGCCGTCGGCGACGGCAAAATCTGGGTCGAGCCGGTTGAGGAAGTCATCCGCATCCGCACCGGCGAACACGGCCCCGCCGCGGTGTAGAATCGACCGCCTGCCATCCGTAACGTTAAAATGCTGCAATGAGACACAAGGCTTGCGTTGCGGATGGACGGATTATGGGTCGTAATAAATATCCCGAGGAGACGGTCGCGAAGATCCTCGACGCGGCGCTGGAGCTATTCTGCGCGCAGGGTTATGAGGGCACGAGCATTCAAGACATCGTCGACCGCCTCGATGGCATGACCAAGGGTGCTGTCTATCATCACTTTAAGAGCAAAGAGGAGATTTTCAACGCCGCATTTGATCGGGCAATGGCTCCGATTGTTGAGCACCGTCGCTCAACGCTTGGTATCGGTAATATGACCGGAGCCCAAAAGCTCAAGCGGCTGTACGCGCCCGAGTCCGTTGTTCCGCAAATTGAGCTATGGGCACGCATGCATCCTGCGGCAGATCCGGTAAAAAGCTCGCGTCTACTGGCGATGCAGTACCAGGGCTCGTTTGACGAGTCGGCCGATGGCAATCTCTTGCAGGTAATCGAGGAGGGCATCACTGACGGCTCCATTGTGTGCGAATGCCCGCGCGAAGCGGCGGAGGCGGTGTCGTTGTTGGCGAATCTTTGGCTGTTGCCGCTGTTCCGTCCGCTCGAGCCCAAGGAGCGAATGCTTGCTCGCGCACAATGTTTGGCGCAGATGGCGGCCGCGGTGGGGCTTGATTTGGGTAATGAAGTGCTCCAGACAACGGCCCAGATTTGGGACGTATGGAACCGTGCTGGGTGGTAATATAGATACCAACGGTATGTAATTGATTTGTGAGGGTAGCCACGGCTGCCCTTTTCAAGTCATTAAATACATACTAGCAGTATGTATTTGGGGGCAGGCTTATGGCTGGGATGCGAAGAATTAGCGTTTCGTTGGCGCCAAAAACAGTGCGATCTATCAGACTATTTGGCCTTCTTGTTGCACAGCTGTGTGCGTATTCAATGTTGTCAGCACTGTGCTTTGCGTGTCCGCTCTACTTGTTCGATTGCAGCGGCTCGTCAACGTTATATGGCGCCGTCGCGGCGATAGCGTTCATACCAGGCGTGCTCGCGACTCCGGTTGGCGGGATCTTGGCGGATCGGGGAAGACATCGCGGGGTTCTTGTGGTACTCGGCATTGTTCTGATGGCTACATCACTGCTGTTTATCCCCGTGAAGCGTTCGCTGCCTCTTGCGGTTGTCGTGGCAGCAATGCTTTGCGTCCAATATGGCATCCAATCGCTGTTGAAACCGATGCTTCAAATTGAGACGGTGCGCATGACGGGCCAAGAAAAGGTTGAGCGTGCCACTGCGTTGGTCTCGCAGATAACCATGATGAGTAATATCTTGGGGCCTGTAGTCGGGACGGCAGTCTATGGGTGCTTCGGTATCGATGCTCTATGCGAAACTGCGGCGTTGACGTTTGCGATGTCAGCCCTGCTGTTCGGGGGCGCACTCAAGCAAAATGCCTCATCTGGAATGACGGGGGACAGTACGACTTGCTCGACATGCCGAAACGATTTTCGGGAGTCGATTCGGTATCTGTCTCAAAACTCATCATTGCTCGTTGTGTTTTTGATTGCGGCTATTTTGAACCTTGCGTTGGTTGGGCTAACGATTGGCGCTCCCGTTATTGTTGCAAAGCATCTCGGAATGCAGTCATCCTTTGTTGGGATTATTGAGGTGGCTATGGGCTTAGGTGGTCTTGTCGGCAGTGGTTTGGTCGGTATTTGGCCGCATCGTTTTTCCTTCAAGGGCATATGTCGATATGTTGCGATGATCTGTTTTGGAGTCGTACCGATTATTGTCACGCTACTGAGCGGTCCTGATGAATTAGCGTTTGCCGCGCTTGCGGCCGGCTCGGCATGGGTCATGGCGTGGGCAAGCATTACATCGGTCGAAATCGTTTCATTTGTTCAGCGGTCAGCGCCAAAGGAACTCTGCGGAAAAGTGCTGGCACTCGTTTATATGACGCTTTCCTGTGCAACGCCTATTGGCCAATTGGTTTACGGACTCGCATATGATCGATGGACACCGGCGATTGTATTCGCAGGCATGCTGGCGGTGCTGACGTTGACGACGGCGCTGTTTTATCGGCTGAAAAGTCGCTCGTGGCGATTGTCTTAACGCGCTGGGGCACCGTGAATTTGTGGAGGCGGTGGTACGCCGCGCCGCGACGGCATTGTTTAGGCACGCCTCTCCTTCGTCTACAATATCGTGCAGACGAAGGAGAGGCGTGCCCATGATCAAGATGTTTGCGAGTGACTTAGACGGAACGCTGCTGAACGCCCTACACGAGGCGGATGGGACCATCCGCCGTGCCATTCGCGAGTTGACCGAAGCCGGCCTGCATGTGGTTCCCGCGACCGGACGCTCGACGCTGCCGATCGGCGAGCATGGCTTTACGGGCCTGGCGCTTGACGCCTGCTGCTCCAATGGATCAATCGTGCGCGACAGCCATGGAGAGGTGCTCAAGACCTGGACCATCGATCCGCAGACCACCGAGGAGCTGCTCAAGGCGTTCCCGGACATTTGCTTTGATTGCTCCACGCCCGATGGCATGTTCTCGAGCGGTTCGTTCGAGATGCACCAGGCGGGCTTTAAAAAGGACAGCCCTATCAAGCGCATCGTGATGCGCGGTATGCGTGCACGCGGCGGGTATCACGAGGAGCAGTATTTCGACCAGTCGATCGGTGACATCCTGCGCCACGATGTGTGCAAGATCAACTGTCGCGTGACCTCGCCCGAGCTGGAGCGCGAACTTAAGGCGTATTTGGCCGAGCGCTCGGACCGCGTGGTCAACGCGCCGTTCGATCCGGTGATGTTTGAGATCACAGACGTGGCGTGCAACAAGGGCGAGAGTGTGGCTTGGCTGGCGGGCTACTACGGTATTGCGGAGGATGAGGTCGCGGTCTACGGCGACGGCGGCAACGACATCGCCATGCTCAAGCGTTTCCGCCACAGCTATGCGACCAAAAACGGCAGCGACGCGGCCAAGGCCGCCGCGAGCGCGACCATCGGCAGCTGTATGGCCCATGCCGTCCCCAAACACATGCTCGCCACCATGCGCAAGCAAAACTCCCGCACCGTCATCGAATAATGTGACAAAGGGACAGCCCCTTTGTCGCGGGGGCCTGTGTTCTTGGAATACGAACATATATTCGTATATATAACTAGGCTCTGGTAGAATCGGTATTGTTGACGGCAGTTCCATGTGCCGGGCAGCGCCCTCCATCTGATGGGAGGTGATGCCCATGACCGATTTGATTGATTTCGTGAGACTTCTGACCGCTTTGGTCTCGTTCTTCACAGCGCTTGTCGGCCTTTCCGAGGCACTCAAGCAGCGTTCGAAGCGCAACAGAAGGGGTCGCCGCCGCTAAGGCGTTGACCCCCTAATGCAAACAACGGCGCTGCCCAGCTAGCTACAACTTGGGCTGCCGTCGACACTATTCTACCCACGAATGCCATTTCGGACAATTGGTAATGCCGCTTCAAAAGCCAGGCACAACTGGTACAACCTAGGCGGTCGCTGAATGCGACAAAGGGACAGCCCCTTCGTCACAACCCAAATATTGCCTTTACGTGTTGATACACACGGTGTGCAATAATACTCGCACTGTGCAATAGCGCACGGACTGAGTAACAAGGAGGACGCTTGTCCCAGCTCGAGAAATGCGACCGCCGGTCCCTTCGCTCGCAGCGTGCCCTTCGTCAGGCACTTGCCAGCGAACTTGCCGAAAGCGGCGACCTTTCGCGTATTAACGTCGCGTCGCTCACCGAGCGCGCTGGCCTTACGCGTCGCACGTTCTATTCGCATTACCGCGATATCCCCGACTTTATCAATCAAATCGAGGACGGTTTGCTGGCCGAGATCCGTGAGCGCATTGAGCTCATCACCGCAGCTCAGCTGCCCGATCTCTACCACAACATCGATGAGCTCGAGCCGGCGCCCGGTTCGGTTGAGCTGCTGCGTTATCTTGCGGCCAACCGCGACTTAATCGGTGCGCTGCTGGGTCCGGGCGGCGACCAGGCCTTCATTAAAAGGATCATCGATACCGCGCGTGAGGCTGTGGTGCCGCGTGCGCAGACGGGCATTTTGGGCCTGGCGCTGGGCACGTTCTTTGACTACTACGTCACCTACGTCGTGAGCGCCGAGGTCGGCATGATTCAGCGCTGGTTTGAGCGCGGGCTCACCGAATCGCCCGAGGCCATGGCGCGCATTATGACGGTTATCGCCTTTGTGCGCCCCGGTGACCTGTATGGCCAACCCATCGATATCAACGTGCCGGAATACGGCATGAAGCTATTGAACTTGCAGCTCGAGGATGCGGCTGACACCGCCGCAACCGTCGGGTCCAACAACTAAGAGGAGAGACAATGAGCAAACTCGTCGAAGGCATTAAGGACCGTATGGTCGCTGCCGCGCGTGAGGCTGCACCCGCCGTGGTGGATGCCGCGCAGAAGGCGGCGACCGCTGCTGCTGAGAAAGTTGCCGAGGCAGTCGCCGATGCCAAGAACGCGGCAGGGGAGACGTCCGTCGCTAGCGAGCCCGCCACCGCCGCTGAGCCCGTAGCCGCCGTCCGCACCCCCGAAGGCGCGATCTTCAACCCCGACAACGCCCGCGGCAACCTGCACCTGGGCATCGACGTGGGCTCCACCACCGTCAAGCTTGCCGTGCTCAATGACGACAACCAGATTGTCTACGCCAAGTACCAGCGCCACCACACCGACGTCCGTGCCTGCGCCCGCGACTTGTTCGAGGGCGCTGCGACCGTGCTGCCGACGGCCCAGATGACCTGCGCCATTACCGGCTCGGGCGGCCTGCTGCTGTCCCAGTGGCTCGACCTGGAGTTTGTCCAGGAGGTCATCGCCAGTAAGCGCGCCGTCGAGACCCTTATCCCGGCCACCGACGTCGCCATCGAGTTGGGTGGCGAAGACGCCAAGATCATCTACTTCGACAACGGCATCGAGCAGCGCATGAACGGCACCTGCGCTGGCGGCACGGGCGCGTTCATCGATCAGATGGCAACCCTGCTGCACACCGATGCCAGTGGCCTCAACGAGCTCGCGGCCAACGCCACCACCATCTATCCCATCGCCAGCCGCTGCGGCGTTTTTGCCAAGACCGACGTGCAGCCGCTGCTCAACGAGGGCGCCCGCCCCGAGGACGTGGCCGCCTCCATCTTCCAGGCTGTCGTGACCCAGACCATCTCGGGCCTGGCGTGCGGCCGTCCCATCCGCGGCAACGTCGCCTTCCTGGGCGGCCCGCTGCAGTATCTCTCCGAGCTGCGCCACCGCTTCTACCTCACGCTCAACCTGGACGAGGAGCACCGTATCGTGCCCCAAAACGCCCACCTGTTTGTGGCGAGCGGCGCCGCCATGGCGCACGAGTCCAATAAGCTCAGCACGTTCCCGCAGCTCATCGAGGCCATCGATGCCCTGGGCGACACACAGGGTGCCGAGGTCGAGCGCCTGGATCCGCTCTTTGCCACCGACGAGGACTTTGCCGAGTTCAAAACCCGCCACGACCAGGAAGTCGTCCCCAAGGGCAAGCTCGAAGGCTACACCGGCCGCGTGTTCATTGGCATCGACGCCGGCTCCACCACCATGAAGGCCGCGCTCGTGGGCGAGGACGGCCAGCTGTTGCACACCTGGTACGGCAACAACAACGGCGACATCCTGGGCACGGCCAAGGTCATCATGGCCGATTTCTACAACCACATCCCCGCCGGCTGCACCATCGGCCACGTGACCACCACGGGCTATGGCGAGGCGCTGCTCATCGAGGCCCTCAAGGCCGACTCGGGCGAGATCGAGACCGTTGCGCACCTGCGCGGCGCCAAGGCGTTCCTGCCCGGCGTCGAGTTTATCCTGGACATCGGCGGCCAGGACATGAAGTGCCTGTGCGTCAAGGACGGCGTTATCGAGCACATCATGCTCAACGAGGCCTGTTCGTCGGGCTGCGGTAGCTTTATCGAGAGCTTCGCCGTCTCTATGAACATGGACGTGCGCGCGTTCGCCGATGCCGCCATCCATGCCAAGGCCCCGGTCGACCTGGGCAGCCGCTGCACGGTCTTTATGAACTCGCGCGTCAAGCAGGCGCAAAAGGAAGGCGCCACGGTGGGCGACATCGCGGCCGGCCTGTCCTATTCCGTCATCAAGAATGCCCTGTTCAAGGTCATTAAGCTGCGCGATCCCAAGGAGATCGGCAGTCAGGTGATCGTCCAGGGCGGCACCTTTATGTCCGATGCCACGCTGCGCGCATTTGAGCAGCTCACCGGCGTTCATGCCGTGCGTCCCGACATCGCCGGCTGCATGGGCGCCTACGGTGCGGCCCTGCTCGCCCGCGATCGCGCCGGCGCCGACGGCACCTCGACCATCCTTTCGGCCGAGGACATCGCGCACCTCACCGTGACGCAAAAGCATGTCCGCTGCGGCCGTTGCTCCAACAACTGCCAGCTCACCGTTAACGACTTTGGCGGCGGCAGGCGCTTCATTACCGGCAACCGCTGCGAGAAGGGCGCTGGCCACAAAAAGCAGAAGACCGAGGCCCCCAACCTCTTCAAAAAGAAAAACGAGTTGCTGTTTAACCGCGAGGTCCTGAGTCCCGACGAGGCCCCGCGCGGCACCGTGGGTATCCCGCGCGCACTTAACATGTACGAGAACTATCCCTTCTGGCACGCGTTCTTTACGCGCCTGGGCTTTAGCGTGCAGCTCTCCGACCAGTCGAGCAAGAAGACCTACCAGGCGGGCATCGAGTCCATGCCGTCCGAGAGCGTGTGCTACCCGGCAAAGATGAGCCACGGCCATGTGATGAACCTTATCGACCGCGATGTCGACTTCATTTGGATGCCGTGCGTGCGCTGGGAGCGCAAGGAGGATCCGACCGCCGGCAACTGCTATAACTGCCCCATCGTCATGAGCTATCCCACGGCGCTGGCGCTCAACATCGACGAGATCCGCGAGCAAAACATCGAGTTCCTGTACCCGTTTGTGCCCTATCACGATAAGACCGAGCTCAAGCGCCGCCTGTACCAGGTGCTCGCCGTCGACCGCGTGGCCGATGCTGAAGCCGGTCGCGGCCGCGTGCGCGGTCCTAAAATCACGCGCTCCGAGGTCGATGCCGCTGTCAACGCTGCTTTTGAGGCCGATGCGCGCTTCCACGAGGATATCCAGACCATGGGCGAGGAGGCCCTTAAGTGGGTCGAGGACCACGGCGGCCACGGCATCGTACTCGCCGGCCGTCCCTACCATAACGACCCCGAAATCAACCATGCCCTGCCCGAGCTTATCTCGAGCTTTGGCTTTGCGGTCTTTACCGAGGATTCGCTCGCGCATCTGGTGAAGCCCGAGCGTCCGATTCGCGTCGTCGACCAGTGGATGTACCACAGCCGCCTGTACGCCGTCGCCCGCTTTGTGACGATGCGCAACGACCTGGACCTGATCCAGCTCAACTCCTTCGGCTGCGGTCTCGATGCCCTGACTACCGACCAGGTGCAGGAGATCCTGGAGGCCAGCGGCAAGATCTACACCGTGCTCAAGATCGACGAGGTATCCAACCTGGGTGCCGCGCGCATCCGCATCCGCTCGCTCATGGCGGCGCTCAAGGACCAGGAGGCCGAGCGCTTGGCCGAGGCCACGGCCGCGGGCGAGGCCTACGAGCAGGGCGATGCCGCGCCGGTGGCGCCCTCCAAGGATGCCCCCGCGTTCGCGAGCCGCAAGTACACGTTCGAGGCGCAGCGCGAGAGTGCTTCGACCGCATGGCCCAAGGTGCCCTTTACCGAGCAGATGCGCGAGGAGGGCTACACCATCCTGTGCCCGCAGATGGCGCCGATCCACTTTGACCTGGTCAAAGAGGTGTTCCGCGGTGCTGGCTATAACTTGGAACTGCTGCCCTCGACTGACCACGATGCCGTCGAGGCCGGCCTGCGCTACGTGAACAACGATATTTGCTATCCGTCGATCCTGGTGACGGGCCAGATCATGGAGGCCATCGAGAGCGGTCGGTACGACCTGTCCAAGACGGCCGTGGTCATCAGCCAGACCGGCGGCGGCTGCCGTGCCACCAACTACATCGCGCTCATCCGCAAGGCCCTGCGCGAGAGCGGCCACCCCGAGATTCCGGTGATCTCGCTTTCGGCCGTGGCGCTCGGCGAGGACAACCCCGGCTTTAAGATTACGCCGGCGCTGCTTAAGCAGGCAGTCTATGCGGTGCTCTTTGGCGACGTGATGATGCAGATGCTCTACCGCTGCCGCCCGTACGAGGCAACGCCCGGTGCCGCCAACGCGCTCTACGAGGAGTACATGGCGCGCGCCCGCAAGCTGGCGCCTAAGTTCAATCGCCACAACTACACCAAGCTGTGCCGCGAGGCCATCCGCGCGTTCGACACCATGCCGCTTGTGGGCGAGGGCACCAAGCCACGCGTGGGCGTAGTCGGCGAGATCCTGGTCAAGTTCCACCCTACGGCCAACAACCACGTGGTCGATGTCATCGAGCGTGAGGGCTGCGAGGCCGTAGTACCGGGCCTGCTCGACTTCTTCCTGTACTCCATGAGCAACGCCGAGCTGCAGAAGGACGAGTTGGGAAGCTCTGCCACTACGCGCGCTGGTATGCAGGCGCTCATTAAGCTGGTGGACTGGATGCGCACGCCGGTGGAAGAGATGCTCGAAAAGTCCCGCCGCTTTGAGGCGCCCGAGCGCATCGGCACCATGGCCGACAAGGCCCGCACGGTGCTTTCGGTGTGCAACAACATGGGCGAGGGCTGGCTGCTCACGGCCGAGATGCTCGACCTAATCGACCATGGCGCGCCCAACATCATCTGCACGCAGCCCTTCGCGTGCCTGCCCAATCACGTAGTGGGCAAGGCCGTGATCAAGGAGCTGCGCCGTCAGCATCCCGAGAGCAACATCGTTGCGGTGGACTACGACCCCGGTGCATCTGAGGTCAACCAGCTCAACCGCATTAAGCTCATGATCAGCGTGGCCAAGGAAAACATGCGCGCCGGTAAGGGCTTTAAGCTCGAGAAGGTGGCGCCGCTCGCGATGGACGAGGTCACCGGCCAGATGCGTGCCCATGACGGCTGCGTGAGCTGCGGACCGGCCAGCGAGGACGCCGTTGCATCGGTCGCCAAGCGTCTGGGACGCGGCATTAAGAAGTAGACGGTCTGCTATGGGCTGGATATGAGACAAGCGGGTGGTGGCCGTACCGGCTACCACCCGTTTTTGCTGGACATATGTTGCGCAAACGCCCCGACTATCACCCTTTGCGAACTCAGATTTCAGAAGTATGCGGCAAAATCTGAATAGGTCGAGCACACCGGATATATCCAAGCCCTGTACCTGCGGTTTTATTGGCGGAAAACCGGGGTGTGCTCAAGGGTTCCGGAATTTGCCGCATACTTCCGCAAACGACGTCTCGGTGGCAAAAAATCGCCCTCGGAACCCTGAGATAATGAACAGATGTAGCCGTTCGCGGCAAAATACCGTCCGTTTATAGAACCCACCCCCATCGCGCGTCATCCTTACGGTTGAATAAATACACATCTATGGAATTACGTTAGAGAGGACCGTTCCATGAGCTACAAGACCGTTTGTGTTGCCGGCGGCGGCGTGTTGGGAAGCCAGATTGCCTTTCAGGCTGCCTACTGCGGCTTTGATGTGACGATCTGGCTGCGCAGCGAGGGCAGCATCGGCCGCACCCAGCCCAAGATCGATCATGTGCGCGAGGAGTACATCGCGGCAATCGAGGGCATGGCGGATGGCACAGGCGAGTGGTGCGCCGGTATCGCCGATAGTGGCCAGCCCTTCGACAAGGAGGCGGCACTCGCTGCCGTCGAGCGTGCCTACTCCACGCTCAAGCTGGAGCTCGATCTTGCCAAGGCCGTAGCCGACGCCGACCTGGTCATCGAGTCTATGGCCGAGGACACCCAGGCAAAGATCGACTTCTACAAAAAGCTCGCCCCGGTTCTCCCGCAAAAGACCGTCGTCGTGACGAACTCCTCTACGCTGCTGCCGAGCACCTTTGCCAAGTACACTGGTCGCCCCGAGAAGTACCTGTCGCTGCACTTTGCCAACTCCATCTGGAAGAACAACATGACCGAGGTCATGGCGCAGGACCAAACCGACAAGTGCTACTTCGACGAGCTCGTCGACTTCGCCAACGACATTCGCATGCTTGCCCTGCCCGTCAACAAGGAAAAGAACGGCTACCTGCTCAATTCCATGCTGGTGCCATGGCTGCTTTCGGGCCTCGACTTGTATGTCTCGGGCGTGAGCGATCCCAAGAGCATCGACCTCGCATGGACGCGTGGCACCGGCGCCCCCAAGGGTCCGTTCCGCGTATTCGACACGGTTGGTATCCAGACGGCTTACAACATCGTTATGCAGTACCAGAAGGTGCCGGGCCTGGTGAGCCCGTTGCTCAAAAAGATGATGATGCCCTACAACTTTAAGGCCATGGCATCCGTCCTCAAGCAGATGCTCGACGAAGGCAAGCTGGGCGAAAGCTCGGGCGAGGGCTTCTTCAAGTACTAAAAAATGATCCCTCGGGGACGGAGGAAAACGGATTGCCCGCGCCCCCAAAGCCGTGTTTCCACGCTGCTGCAAGCTTAAACTACTGCTAAGGGGTGTTTGTTAAGCTCTGAGCCATATTTGGGATAGAGACGGGCAAACGCCATGGTATATGAGGGAAATGACGGTGGCATTCAAAGACGGTAACGATATGGAATTGAGTGACAAGGACAACAGGCTGCTCTCGCGCCGAGTAGCTCTTGCGGGTGCGGCGGGCGCGCTGGCGCTTGCCGGGACAGGGCTCATGGGATGCTCAGTTGGCGGGGCCGGCACGGGCGCTGCATCTAGTCCGAGCAACGAGCTCACCGACGAGCAAAAGAAGCTCCACAAGCAGATCGTCGCGACCTACGACGTCGAGAAGCAGGCGGCCATCAAGGAGCGGCTCGATGCCGAGTACGCCGCCGGCGGCTACAGCGAGGCCGCTCCGTTTGTCGCGCAGGACCCCTTTGGCACCGATACCCTGAGCTGCTACGTTCGCTTTGCGACAACGGATTCCGTAACCGTCTCCTACAAGGTCGCCGGTCGCAAAAAGACCGGTGACGCGCCCAAAGTCGCTACCTTTTCCCGCACGCCCCGCGGTGGCGATACACCTGCCATGGAACATGAGTTCAAGGTCATCGGCCTCATTCCCAACCACAAAAACAGGGTGACCCTCACCTGTACGGCACAAGACGGTACCAGTCGCACCTCGACCTTTACCGTCAAGACGCCGGCTCTCAAGGGCGAGGAAGAAGAGCGGCTCGCCGTCACGGCGGGGGAGTCCAACACGCCGCTCGCCGATGGCCTCTTTGCCATCCTGGGCAACGACTCATCCAAGCTCGACTTTATGTACCTCTACGACAACGCGGGACAGATCCGTGGCGAGGTGCCAATCATCGGCTATCGCAGCCATCGCCTGCTGTTTCCGGGCGACGGCAGCATGATCATGAGCGTCTCGACGACCAAGATGGCCCAGATCAACGCCATCGGCCAGGTGGTAAACGTCTGGAGCACGGGCGACTACGAGCTGCACCACGACTACGCCTTCGATGACGACGGCAATCTGCTGGTGCTGGCGAGCCATGCCGGCTCCGAGGCCGACTTGGACGTCGACCGCGCGGCTGCCAAAAAAGACAAAGACGATCGCGTTAACGTCGAGGACCTCATCATCAAGATCGACGTGACCACTGGTGATGTTTCCCTTGTTGTGGACCTGGGCGACATGTTCCCCAATCTCAAGGCGAGTGCCAAGGTGGCCTCGGACGGTGACCTGGATTGGATTCACATCAACACGATCCAGTGGCTCGGCGGCGGCACCGTTCTGCTCAGCTCGCGCGAGACCTCGACGGTCATCAAGCTCACGGATATTAACGGCACGCCTACGGTCGATTGGCTTATGGGCTCGCCAGAGTTTTGGGCGGGCTCGGGCTTTGAGGACAAGCTGCTGCAGGCCCAAGGCGATTTTTCGCTCAATGCGGGCCAGCACAGTGTGACCTATCTGCCAAACGACGAGACGGCAACGACCGGTCGCTACCAGGTGCTGCTGTACGACAACAACTTTGGTGCGGCCGAAAGCTATCCCAAGTTCGACTGGGGCCAGCTGGGCGCCGGGGTGGTGACCGACTACAGCCGCGGCACGCATTCGTTTGGACGCATCTTTACGGTGGATGAGGTGGCGTGCACCTACGAGCTCGAAGACCAGATCGCGGTGCCGTTCTCGGGCTACGTCAGCAGTGCGCAGCGCGTCGGCAATTCGAACAGCATGCTCGTGGCATCGGGCATGGCCAAGACCTTTATCGAGTACGACCGCTACGGACTGCCCATCGCCACCTACGAGATGGAAGCCGAAAAGTACATCTACCGCGTGTACAAGTGCGAGCTGTAGCGCTGCGCTCGGCTGTGCTTGTGCCCCGCGGCTGTGCTCTCGTGCCGGGCCCACCTCGCGTCCCGCATCACTTTACGTCAAATTCCACGCGATCGAGTTCGGGCACGTTGAGGTCGATGAGCTTGCGGGCGACGTGACGGTCGTGTGCCCCGAGCGCCTCGCTTGTCGTCACGTGGGCGACTATCTCGCGCTCGACAATACCCTCTTCCTCGCCTTCGGTGGCCGAGGTCTCGACGGCGACGGTGTAGTCCTTAAAGCCCGGCAGCACCGCGGCAAGCTCGCGCGTGGTTTCGGTGACGCCGTAGCCGTCCTGCACACCGGCCTGCGCCGAGCCAATGGACCCCGCCGTCATAACGATGCAGGGGATGGCAAAGATCACCGTACCCACGATGATGCGGAGGCGCACCTTGCGCGATAGCTCATCGACCTCGGCATTTTCTTCGGCGGTTACAATGCCGTCGCCGTTCAGGTCGCGCTTGAGCGGCACGCGCAAAAGAAGCAGCACGGCTTCGGCGGCCAGTGCGATAAAGACCACGTTGATGCCAAACTCATAAAGCGCCGAGAGAAACAGTGACCCGCTTGCGATGGCGATGCCATAGCCCGCCGCGCACAGGGGCGGCATGAGTGCGGTCGCCACGGCCACGCCGGCGATGAGCGTGGCGGGTTCCTGGTCGCGCGAGTTGCCCAGGCCACCCGCAAAGCCGCCCGCGAGCGCGACGGCAAGGTCCCACACAGTTGGTGTCGAGTTGTCGATGATGGCGGCCGTGGTGGTGCCTAGGGGCGAGAGCTTAAAGTACAACGTGGACGTGACTAGGCAAAAGGCCATCTGTAGAGCCAAGCCCGCGACGGCCTCAAGGGTAATCTCGCGGTCGAGCGTGGCGATGCCGTATGCCATGGCAAGGACCGAGCCCATGAGCGGGCAGATGAGCATGGCGCCTACAATGGCGATATCCGAGTCGATATCGAGGCCGATGCTCGCGATCAACATGGCAATGATCAGGATGCATAAGTGAGAGCCGGTCAGCCGCGCCCCGTTTACAAAGCGCTTGCGAATCACGTGATAGGGCGCGCGTCCCTCGCGAATGTTGAATGCCTGCTTTATAAAGCGGCTTGCGTTCTCCATGGCCTCGCTGTGGGCGGGGCGGATGCCATGGCGCCGATGATGGCGCTCACGCAGTCGCTTGAGCTGTTGTTTGTCGAGTTCCATGCTTACCTCGTCTGGCTTCCGAGTCGCTCCTCATGTCTATCGTCTTTACTCTACACCGCGCTGAGTGAGGTGTCAGACGAGGCTTGGTGACCTGGAAGGCAGGTCAGTCGGCATGACTAAAAATGGCGTGAGGATCTAAAGGGTCAAATAGACAAAAAGCGCGGGGCCGGATTGATTCCGACCCCGCGCTCTGCGTTGGTGCGTTGTTGTTCGGCTTAGCCCAGCAGGCTCAAACCGACGGAGACAAACGCCAGGATAACACCGACGATGGACTCGCCGCCCAGCAGACCGCTGGCAACGACCAGGCCCTGCTCCTGGAAGGCGGCATCCTTGGCAGCCTTCTCCTCGTCCGAAAGACCAGCGTTGGCATCGCGGTGGGCTGCCCACTTGTCGTAGGCGAGCTTGACGCAGGAGCCCAGGAAGGCCGTGAGCGACATGTAGAACGGCAGGTACACCCCCAGGCCGATCATCATGGCCGGAATGCCGATCCAGTACATGACGATGCCGGCGATAAAGCCGCCTGCGAACCACGGTACGCTCGGGATGCCCGAGACCATGGTGGCGACCACGCTTGCCTGCGCGGCCACAAAGCTCTTGTCGGGGCCGAAGGCGTCCGGACCATAGGCGGTGACGAGCGCGACCATGACAGCGGCAGCGACCAGGGCGCCCACGATGCCGCCGATGGCCTGGCCGATCCACTGCGCACGCGGGTTGGTGCCCAGCACGGCGCCGGCCTTAAAGTCGTTCATGACGTCGCCCGCAAGGCCGCACGCCACGGCTACGATGCCGGCGATAAAGAACAGTTTGACCTGTGCGAGCTGCGCGAAGGCTGCCACGATGAGCATGACGATGAGGCCGAAGATCTCCATGGGGTCGATACCCGTCTGGCCGCAGCTCTGCGCGCTCATGATGGTGGTGACAAAGGTGAACAGCGTGACGATGACGGCCGGAACGGGGCCAAGGTCGAGCACGATGGCGATGATCACGGCGATGGCGGCAGCGCCCAGGCCGATGATACCGGCGTCGAGCTTAAGGGAGCCCGAGATGAGCGACTGCTCGTCGGTGTCGGTGGAGCTGTCGGCGGCGAGGCCGCGGACGATACCGGCGACCTGCGGCAGGATGTCCTTGAGAACGACGGCGACGCCAAAGCCCATCATGAGGCCCATACCCAGGGACTTAACAATGCCCTGTGCGGTCATAACGTCAAACAGACCGGCAGCGGTGCCGCCGACAATGATGCCAAAGTTGCCCAGCAGCGCGCCGGCAAACCAGAACGCGACGGGGGCGAAGCCCACCAAAAAGCCGATGGACAGCAACATGGGCGAGTTATAGATGGCAAAGGTCACGCCGGGGATATTGAGCGTACACAGCATGCTGGGCACAATGCCCAGAGCGTCGCGCAGCACGCTGTAGATGCCGGCGATGGCCATGGAGCCAAAGAGCTGCTTGCCGGTCTTGCCGCCGGCCTCGGTCGCGCGCAGGGTCTGAGCTGCGGCGTTGCCAGTGGGGAACTCAAGCGCGGCGTCCACGATAAAGTGACGGTGGATGAGTGCCGTGGCCAGCAGGCCTAGGATAGTGCCGGCGAGTGCCACGATAAACATGTCGAGCCAACTGATCTGGTCGGCATAGCCCAGCATCCAGGCGCCCGGGATGGTAAACGCCAGACCGCCAGCGACCATGGCGCCTGCGGACATGATGGTGTGGGTGACGTTGGCCTCGTTGAGGCTGGCGTTGCCCATGAGCTTCAGGAAGAACAGCGAAATGACGGCAGCGAAAATGATCGGCCAGGGGAGGGCGCCCATCTTGAGGGCGGTGTAGGCCGAGCTTGCCGTGATGATCACGCAGCCAAGGACGCCGATGACGACGCCGCGCAGCGTGAGTTGCCCGCGCATCGAAGCGCGGTTCGAGGGATTGCTCATATAAAACTCCTTTGCGTATATCCGCTTCCCCCGGGAGCGCCGTTACGGATACGGCGCGGGAAGTCGGGTTACCAAGGGCCGCCGCGTGAGCTCGCGCGCGACCGCGCACCAGTATAGCCGCAAGCTAGTCATTTTGGGATGACTGGTTTAGGTAGGCGATATACTGCTGGGCAGACGAAAGGAGCGCCGACGATGCTTAATGGGTGCGCATATATATTGACGGTCGATGTGGGCAACACGTTCATTCGCTTTGGCCTGTTTGCAGAGGATTCGGCCGCGGCGCAGGAATGTCCGCTTGCGACGTGCGAGATCACCACGCCGTCGAGCATCACAGCAGACGAGGCGCGCATGCGTCTCGTGCAGGTCATGGCCGCACTGGCGGCCGATGCGGGCATGCCCGGCGCGCTCGTTCCTGCAGCTGCAGTGCTGAGCTGTGTGGTCCCGGTGCTCGAGCGCCCGTGGAAGGCGGCACTTTCCCGTACCTGCACGGGGCGCGTGCTCGCGGTGGGGCCGGGGCTTAAGACCGGCATGCCTGTGCACTACGACGATCCGGCCGAGATCGGCCCCGATCGCATCGCCGATGCCGTGGCGGCCCGCGCCGTCTACGGCTCGCCGTGCATTGTGATCGACCTGGGTACGACGACCAATGTCGAGGTCATCGACGCGCATGGTACCTTTGTCGGCGGCGTTATCGCGCCGGGGCTGGCGCTCGGCGCCCGCTCGCTTTCGGCGGCAGCAGCGCGCCTGCCCCAGGTTGAGCCCTCGGCGCCGACACACGTCATCGGCCGCAACACGCGCGAGGCTATGCGCTCGGGTGTGGTTTTGGGCGAGGTGGCGCGCATCGACGGCATGCTCGACATGGTGCTTGCCGAGATGCGTGCGACCAAGGCCGCGGGGGAGGGCAACGTGCCCATCGTCATTACCGGCGACGATGCCGAGGCGCTTGCGGCGCTGGTCGGCCATAGCCTGACGGTCGATGATGCGCTGACGCTGCGGGGTCTCGCCGAGCTCTACCACATCAACCAAAAGCCCCGTCGCGCGTAGGGCGAGGAGCTGGTGGGATAAGCGCCCCTACCTTCCACCTGCTACAATGGGTCAAACTATTGCGATTTCGGAGGTGTCTGCCATGTCGGACGATCTTCATCAAACCGCGTCGGGCAAGCGCCGCGACGTCATTAGCTGGGACGAGTTCTTTATGAGCGTGGCCATTGCCGCGCAGCGCCGCAGCAAGGACCCCAACACGCAGGTGGGCGCGTGCATCGCCAACACCAACCACCGCATCCTTTCGGTGGGTTACAACGGCACGCCCTCGGCACTCAACGATGACTTTTTCCCGTGGGGAACGAGCGATGACCCGTTGCAGGACAAGCACAACTACGTGGTGCATGCCGAGGCAAACGCCGTGCTCAACTACCGTGGCTCGCTCAAAGACCTTGAGGGTTCCACGGTCTACGTTACGCTGTTCCCGTGCCACGACTGCGCCAAGATCCTGGCGCAGGTGGGCGTGGGCGAGGTCGTCTACCTGGACAATAAGTATGCCGACACCGATGACGGCCGTATCAGCCGGCGCATTCTCGACTCCTGCGGCATCAGCTACCGCCAGGTTATCGTCGATGTTCAGATTGGTACCGGGGGACAAGCTCAGCAGTAATATGCGTTGTCGCCATCTGACGACGAACGCAGCTCAAAGAGCCCCGTCCCAAATTGACTACTCGTGAAAGTCGCGTCTGCGCGCATGGACGGCTCGTGAGCGGGTACATGGCTGTAGTAACATAGCTTCTGTCCGCGGGCGTGCCCGCGTTATTGTGAGAAAGGAGCCCCTGTGGCTGTTAACGAAGAGCTGCTTAAGAAGGTTCTTGAAGAGATTCGCCCCAACCTGCAGGCCGACGGCGGCGATATGGAGTATGTGGGCGTCGACGACGAGGGCGTCGTCAAGCTGGAGCTGCAGGGCGCCTGCGCCGGCTGCCCCATGAGCTCACTGACCCTGTCTATGGGCATCGAGCGTATCCTGAAGGAGCATGTGCCCGGCGTTACCCGCGTTGAGCAGGTCAATGCTTCTGGCGAGGCCGAGGACCTGTACGACGAGTACGCGCCGTTCTAAGATGCGAAAGCTGCGGACGGTACGCTCCGCATAGACGTTACGCCCAGATATGCGGCTGCGAGCGCAAGGCCCGCGGCCGCATTTGTATGTACGGAGCAGGGTGATCGATATGCTCAACGACCTCTACCATATGCTTGACCCCGTTGCGATCTCGGCGGGCCCCATCACGATCTACTGGTACGGTCTGGCCTATGTGGTCGGCGCCCTGCTCACGGCGGTCGTTATGTACCGCACGCAGCGTCGTTGGGGGTTCGACATTACGATTGATGACCTGACGAGCGTCGTGGTCGGCGCGGTCTTTGGCCTCATCATCGGCGCGCGCCTGTTTTACGTTGTCTTTTACGGCGATGGCTACTATTGGACCCATCCGCTCGAGATCTTTGCCACCAACGAGGGGGGCATGAGTTTCCACGGCGGCCTGGTGGGCGGCATCTTGGGCGGCATTATCGTGTGCCGCATGTACAAGCTCGACGCCTGGACCATCGCCGACCTTGCTGTGATCGGCGCCCCGCTGGCCCTGTGCCTGGGCCGTTGTGCCAATTTCGTCAACGGCGAGCTGTGGGGCAAACCGACTGATCTGCCTTGGGGTGTGGTCTTTGGCGGCACCGCGGGCGATATGCCGCGCCATCCCTCCCAGCTCTACGAGGCGTTTCTTGAGGGCGTCGTGCTCTTCTGTATTTTGCAGGTGCTCAGCCGCAAAAAGCCGCTACTGCCCCAGGGCACGTTTATGGGCGTGTTCGTGATGGGGTACGGCATCGTCCGCTTTCTCGTTGAGTTCGTGCGCGTGCCCGATGCCCAGCTGGGCTATCTGCTGGGAGGCGTCATCACTATGGGCCAGCTGCTGAGTTTGCCGCTCGTGATCGCCGGTCTGGCGCTCATCATCTTCGCCCGACACCGCAATCGCCCCCAGCGCATCTACCTCGACGCCTAATCAAGACCACCACAAAGGGGACAGGCACTTTTGTGGTGGTCTTGCCGAGTTTGATAGGTTTCTAGAAAGGCTTTCGGACTGTGAAGGATTCCGACCTCTCCACAACGGCTGCGCGCGACGCTGCCCGCATCGTCTGGTTTAAGCGCTACCCCGCCAAGCAGACGCTCATCGCATTTTTGCTCGCGCTGTTGGCGACCACGGCGTTTTCCATCGATCCCGCCCCGGTGTCGAGCAACGCGGTCTTGGCGATTGACCCCAAAGCCTCGGGCATGCTGTACGTGTGCTACGAGGTGCTCCTCTCGTTTGCCGGCCATACCGACGCGGTCATGCTGCTTGCGCTTGCCTGCCTGCTTACGCTGCCGTTTCGCTACGTATTCTTTGGCCGCGGCGACGCCTGGCGTCCCTCGGTGATCCTTCCGTCGCTGTTCTTTGCCGTCTGCATGGTGTTTGGCCGCAGCTACGACCTCACCGATTCGGCCGAGATCGTGCTCGGCGACAAGGCGCGCATCATCTGCGCCTGGATAGGCGGTGCGGGCTGGATGCTCTTGGCGGTCGTTGCCTTCTACCTTGCCTTTGAGTGTCTAGATTGGCTGAGCTCTCGGCGCATTCCGTTTTCCGAAGCGCACTTTGGCCGTGTATGGCGTGTGGCTCACGCCGTGCTCTCGGTCCATCCCTTTGCCGGGCCCTTCCT
This sequence comes from uncultured Collinsella sp., assembly GCA_902496115.1. GTDB lineage: Bacteria > Actinomycetota > Coriobacteriia > Coriobacteriales > Coriobacteriaceae > Collinsella. Next base: position 36,204 of record CABUZK010000008.1, read on the forward strand.
GGTGCTTATGATCGCCTGGGCGCCCACGCTCATCGCTTCGCTGCCCGGCCTTTTTATGGGAGATACGGGTGCGCAGATTCGCCAGTGGTTCAACTACCCCAACGGCACGAGTGACTACCTGCGACTGCTCAATCCCAATGTGTTGCTCAACGGACATCATCCCGTGGTACACACGGCTATCATCGGTTCGTGCGTCCAGCTGGGGCTTTCACTGTTCAACAGCGCCAACGCAGGTCTTGCCATCTACACCTGCGTTCAGTTCGTCATTACGGCCGCCTGCATGGCCTACTCCATCTCGTCGCTGCGCAAGCTGGGCGTGAGCCTGCCGGTCCGCGGCGTGACCTTGCTGTTCTTTGTGTTTATGCCCATGTTCTCCAACTACGCGGCCCTGCTTACCAAAGATGTGCTGTTTGCCGACGCGTTTTTGGTGCTGTTGGTGCAGACCGTGAAGCTCGTGGCATGCGGCCTGCCCCGTCGCGATGCCAATGCCGAGCGTGCGGGCGAACAGAGGCCCGTGCTCTTTGCGCGCCACGACTGGCTGCTGCTCGCTCTGGGCGCCATGGGTTCCACGTTTCTGCGCAACGGCGGCCTGGTGTTTCCCCTGGCGGCATGCGTAATCGCGGCGGCGTTTTGCGCATGGGACGCACATGTGGCTCGCCGTGCGGCCAAGCAGGCTGGTGCTGCGCCTTCGGGCGCCATCCCGCGTTTCCGCTGGGTGGGAGTTCTTGCGGTGCTTGCACTCTGCCTTGCCTCTAATATGTACTTCACCAAGGTCTTTATGCCGGCGCACGACATCACGCCTGGTTCCAAGCGCGAAATCCTCTCGATTCCGTTCCAGCAGACGGCTCGTTTCGTCCAAAAGCACGACGGCCTCAACTCGGGCGTCAACCCCACGGTTAAGGAGGACGGCACCATCGTGGAGGCTCCTTGCGACGGCTTGGTGACCGACGAAGAGCGTGCCGTGATCGACCGTGTGCTCAAGTACGAGAATCTGGGCCGCCGTTATAACCCGGATAAGTCGGACGCCGTCAAAAATTGCTTTAACGAGTACGCCTCGCAGGAGGACATCAAGGCCTATTTTGAGGTGTGGGCTCAGATGTTCAAAAAGGATCCCGAGTGCTATATCTCGGCGCTCATCAATAACTACTACGGCTACTTTTATCCGAGTGCCCGCGATGCGTGGGTTTACAGCACGGCGCGCAGTGCCGAGATTATGGCAAAGCCCGATAACCTCAAGTACTTCGACTTCCATCCGGTCGATAGCAAGGTTGTGCGCTGGTGCGACCACCTGATCAACCTGTATCGTGTGGCGGTGCAGCGCATCCCGTTTATCTCGCTCGCCATGAGCTCGGCCACCTATGTGTGGATCATGATCGCCGTGGTGGTCTATCTGCTACGTCGTCATTCGTGGCGCGGGCTGGCCATTTGGGTGCCGCTTTTGGGCGTGCTCGCCGTGTGCCTGATCGGTCCTTGCAACGGCTCAACCTACATGCGCTACCTGTATCCGGTCATCGCCTGCATGCCCTTTGCCATCGGCGCCACCGTCACCCGTAGCGACCTCCTCTGGTCCTAATTTGGTGCAAGGGGACAGGTTGCTTTGCACCACCCCAATGCACCAAAGGGTTGCATCATCATGGTACCTTCATTTTGGGGTTTATCTCGCAGGCCAGTAGGTATATCATAACGACGTTTGTTTATATTGCCCGAGCATCTGCGCTGGGCTTTAGGTCGAAACCGATAGGAGACACGTATGTCCGGACACTCTAAGTGGGCCACAACCAAGCATCGTAAGGGCGCGCAGGACGCCAAGCGTTCCGCCCTCTTCTCCAAGCTGAGCCGCAACATCACCGTTGCTGCCCGTCTCGGCGGCGACCCGCTGCCCGAGAACAACGCCAGCCTCGCCGCTGCTGTTGCCAAGGCTAAGGCTCAGTCCATGCCTAAGGACAAGATCAAGTCCGCTATCGACAAGGCTTTTGGTTCGGGTGCCGATGCCGCCGTCTACGAGAACATCGTGTACGAGGGCTATGGTCCCGCCGGTGTCGCCGTCTACGTCGACTGCCTGACCGATAATCGCAACCGTACTGCCGCCGATGTCCGTTCCGCCTTCTCCCACGCTGGTGGCAACCTGGGCACCTCGGGCTCCGTCGCCTTCCAGTTTGAGCGCAAGGGCCAGATCGTCGTCGCCAAGGAGATCCTGGACGAGAACGCCAAGAAGGAGACCATGATCGCCAACGGTGCTGCTGGTGACGAGGATGAGTTCATGATGGCGATCGCCGAGGCCGGTGGCGAGGACTACGAGGACGCCGGCGAGGAGTGGATCGTCTGGACTACCGCCAACGAGGTCATGGCTGTCTCCAAGGCGCTCGAGGAGCAGGGCGTCCAGGTCAAGGGCTCCGAGACCACCATGGTCCCGACCACCCCGACCGAGGTCTCCGGCGCCGACGCCAAGAAGGTTCAGCGCCTCATCGACCGTCTTGAGGAGCTCGACGACGTCCAGGATGTTTACAGCACCATGGACATGACCGACGAGGTCATCGCTGCCCTCGAGGAGGAGTAGCGCCCGCACGGATTGAGCCGTGCATATCTGGGCATAATGAAGCGAGCATGCAAGCCTGTGGAATAGATGAGCCGGATCCGCGTGCATGAGGCACCGGACCCGGCTCTTTTATAATGATGCGAATCGTTTTGCATTCTGTGGATCGAGATTTGAAGGGAGCGCTGCATGCGCGTGCTCAAACGAGCCCTGGCGATTGTGTATCTTGCCGCCGCCGTCGTGGCGCTGGGTACGTTAGTCTGCCAGTTTTGGGGGCCATATACCTATCGCTTTATGCTGCTGATGCGCGATCCGCTGCCTCGCATCGTTGTTACGGCGTGCGGCGGCGTCGTGGCGCTCGGCGTGCTCGTGGGTTTCTTCCGCCTGGTGTTTGCTCGTCGCGAGCCGTCCTGCGTGCATCCGGCGGGGGAGCGTAATATCGAGGTCACGCTCGCTGCCCTCTCCTCGTGTGCTCGCACCGCGGCAGAGCGCGACGACCGAGTGATGATCGAGCATGTCGAGGCGCGCGTGCAGGGCTCCGACGAATCGCACGTCCGTTTTAAGGTCGACGCCATCGCGCTCGACGACCGGGACGTGGCTTCCCTTGCAGCCGCGATGCAGCAACGTATCGAGGAGGCCTGCGACACTATGCTCGGCACGCCGGGCACGACTGCGCGCGTTCGTTTTTTGCCGTCCAAGACTACCGTCCAGACCGTGGAGGTTTCCGGTGAGTGATACCAATCAAGACAAGACCGTCCGCACCCCGCGCTTGACTATCGATCAGAGCGCCGCGCCGGCAGGCGAGGTCGTCGATCCTAAGGTGGAGGGTACCGAGTCACATGACGCGGTCGCCGATGATTTTGATGAGGCCATGGGTCTCATCAAGGGTACGGGGGCAGCCATCTGGAGCTATGCCGTCCGTCATCCCAACACCACGCTTGGAGCCGTCGCTGGTTTTGTGCTCGCCGTGCTGGTGCTCACGCTCGGCCTGTGGGATACGCTCGTCATCGCTTTCTTTGTGCTGATCGGCGCCGTGATTGGCCAGATCCGCGACGGCGAGAACGGGATCGTCAACTTCTTCGGCCGTCTGTTTAGCGGCCGCTAGCATGTATTCGACCGCCGCGTGTGCGGTGGGCATAAGGAGGAACCATGGCTTTTAACACGAAGGTCGATGTGGCCGATACCGAGCTCGAGGTAGACGAGACCGTCACCGCCGAGGCCGAGGACGTAACGCTCGAGGACGAGGCGCTCGTCGAGGCCGAACCCGCCGACGATGCGGATGAGGATGATGGGGAAGCGGACGAGTCCGAGGACTCGCTGACCTATTCCAACGGTGTGATCGAGAAGATCGTCGCCATGGCCACCCGCGAGGTACCGCACGTCCTGGGCATGAAGGGCAACCTCATGCACTTTGTGCAGGAGCAGTTTGGTGCCGAGAATCTGACCAAGGGCGTGACAGTCGAGGTCACCGATGACAACCGCGTGGTCGTTAACATTTCCGTCATTATCGAGTACGGCGCCTATGCGCCCGCGATTTTCGACGACGTTAAGGCGCGTGTGACCGAGCGTCTGGCTGCGATGACCGGCCTTGAGGTGGCAGGCGTCAACCTGCGCATCGAGGATGTCATCACCCCCGAGGAGTACGAGCACCGCACCAACCAGCACGAGTAACCTACCAAAAAGGTAACCTGCCAAAAAGGGACAGGTTTATTTTGGCAGGTTTTATCTGCGAAAACGTCAAACGGCCGGTCGCACGGATGTATGTGCGGCCGGCCGTTATTTGTATGCCCCCGATGTAGGCATACCACTCGTCTAACTAGGGGTTGCAATCGTCGCGTTCCGCGTTACCCTAATGGGCGCATTGTTTCCAAATTGTTAACGAGGGGTTGCCGTAATGGCTGACGAGCGCGAAACAGAAAGCAAGGCATGGGCGATTGAGGCCGCCGCGGCAGAGGCGGCATCGCGAGCTGCCGAGGAGCTACATCGTCCTCCCGTGGTGCCGATGGAGCGCGTGGTCGATCGCACCGATATCGAGCGCGGCGAGCGTGCCGGCCAAAAGCGCAGCCAGGAGCCAGGCTTCCCGCGCTTTTTCGCCGAGCTCAATCTGGGTCTGATTCTTACGGCCTTTGCCATCGTTGCGTTTAAAACCCCTAATCACTTTGCTTTTGGCGGCACCTCGGGCGTGTCGGTCATTCTGTCCACGCTGTTCCCGACCCTGCCCGTCGGTGTCTTTATGTGGATTATCAACGCGGTTCTCGTCGTCTTGGGCTTTATCTTTTTGGAACGCAAGGCAATCCTGTGGAGCGTCTTCGCCTCGTTTGCGCTGTCCGCCTATGTTTCGCTTTTCGAGCTCTTTATCCCGACCAGTGTCTCGATGACGGGCGATATGTGGCTCGACCTGTGCTTTGCCGTGATTCTGCCGGCGCTCGGCAGCGCCATCGTCTTTGATATCGGCGCCTCGACGGGCGGCACGGACATCCTCGCTATGATCCTCAAACGCCGTACCACACTCGAGATTGGTCGCGCGCTGTTGCTGGTCGATATCGGCATCGTGACCATCGCGGCCTTTTTGTATGGTCCGCGTATCGGTCTGTATTGCGTGCTCGGCCTGTTTGCCAAGACGCTTGTGGTCGACAAGGCCATCGAGAGCATTCATCTTCGTAAGGTCTGCACGATCATTTGTTCCGAGCCCCTTAAGGTCGAGGAGTTTATCGTCAAGCATCTCAACCGTACGGCGACCATCAGTCGCGGCTACGGTGCCTTCTCGGGCAAGTGCGTGACGGTGATCATGAGCGTGCTGAGCCGTCGCGAGGCCGTGCAGCTGCGCCGTTATGCGCGCGAGGTCGATCCGGGTGCCTTTATCACGATCGTCGACAGCTCCGAGATCGTCGGCAAGGGTTTCCGCGGAACGAACTAACGCGGACGCACTCATCAAACAATCGAAAAGCGCCTCGCGCGTTGCAAATACGTCATCTAAGAGTATTTGTCCCCACATTGGGCGATAATGATGCCAATGACATCGTTTGCGATCCAGGTGATTCGCTCTAGATACGAAGGGATGATTTCGATGTTCTGTTCGCAGTGTGGCGCCCCCATGGGCGATAACGACAAGTTCTGCGGCGTGTGTGGTGCCCCCAATGCCGGTGCTGCAGCTTCCGCCCCTCAGGGTCAGCCTCAGCCTCAGCAGTTTGTTCCTCAACCTGTCGCGAACGCGTCCAAGGGCTGCACGGCTCAGGCGTTTGAGGATATGACCAAGACTCCGGGCGTGCTGCAGCGCGTGTGCCAGATTGCCTTTTTGCCGGCGCTTATCTGTGTCGTGTCGGTACTCGTGCTGTTCATCCCCGTTATCGGCGGTATTGCGGCTGCCATCGGCTTTTTGGCTGCCTACGTGGCGAGCGTGTGCGGTTCGGGCTTTGGCATCGAGTGGGGTCGCGACCTGTCGCTTAAGATCGATGACGGCATGGGTCGTCCGTTGATGCGTTCCACGTCGTTTGGTCTCGGAATCTTTTCGAGCGTTATTTCGGTCGTGCTCGAGGTTATCGCTGCCATTCCCATTATCGGTGTAGTGCTTTCGCTGGTGGAGGGCGTGGTAATTGGCGCCGCGGGCTCGTATTCTTATTACGGCTCTTATGCGCTCGAGGCTGCGCTGTTTGGCTCGCTTGGCCTGCTTGTCCTGGCGCTAATTGCCTCGGCGATTCTGGGTGTCTTCTTTAAGATGTTCGCCGACATTGCCGTGATGCACTTTGCGGTGACCGGGCGCGTCGAGAGCGCGTTTTCGCTCGATAAGGTCTGGGCGGCCTTTAAGCACAACAAGACCAAGCTGTTCTGTGCTTCGTTCCTTCCCGAGTTTTTGACGGGCCTGGTTTCCAACGCCATTACGTGGATCTTGACAGCTGTCTTTGGTGCCATCGCCGGAATTGGCGCGTACGGCTATTACTATCGCCCCACGGGTATCGAGGCGATTGTTACCGCCGGTGGTGTCACGCTCGTATTGTTCCTGGTGCTGATTGCATTCGTCACGGTGTTCCTTACGGTCTTTGGCAAGATGCTCAAGCACCGTGCCGTTGGCTATTGGGCTGCACGTTATGCAAGCGAATGGGCCGATGAGGACAAGGACGACGTTTTGACTTTTGTGCTCCCGGGTGAGAAGAAGCCTGCTCCTGCGGGATTCAATCCCACGGCAGCCACTGGTGCTGCGCCTGCCCCGGCACCCGCGCCTGCGCCTGCCCCGGCACCCGCGCCTGCCCCTGCCCCGGCACCTGCTCCTGTCCCCGCACCGGCGTCCGAGGCGACGCCTGCGGAGCCCGATTGGGATGCCGTTGCCACGCCGGCGGATGAGCCGGGCGATAATCCTGCTGCCGAAAACAATCAAACCGAATAGCCGGTCGAGGCGCCCTGGGCAACTGAGCCCGGGGTGCCTTTTTCTACTGCGAAAGCAAGAAAATGCCTGGGAAAACGGTTGCAGCAAAATTTCTCGGAAATTGGTCAATGTTGCGCAACAACGTCGCGGCTATTGTTGAGAACGTAGACGTGTAAGGTTTGAAGGCGTGCGACGCCTTAGGAAAAGGAGAGGCTCATGTTCTGTCCCACTTGTGGTTCTCCCATTTCGGATGATGCCAAATTCTGCCCTGTTTGCGGATCCGCCGTTGGTGCCGCTTCTGCCGCTCCGGCCCCGCAGCCCCAGCCCGCTCCGGCCCAGGCTATTCAGCCCGTGCCCCAGCCTCAGCAGCAGTACACCGGTCAATACGCCCAACAGTCCGCATCCGCTCCGATGGGCTATGGCCCCATTAAGGCTGACCGCAGCCTGATCGGCTGGCTGCTGCTCTCTCTTGTGACCTGCGGTATCTATTCGTTCTACTTCCTGTATTGCTTGGCACGCGACGTCAACACGTTGTGTCAGGATGACGGCGATTACACGCCGGGTCTGGCGGAATTCATCCTTCTATCGTTTGTGACCTGCGGCTTCTACGCGTACTACTGGTATTACAAGATTGGCAACCGCCTGCAGGCCAACGCTCCTCGCTACGGCCTGGTGTTCCAGGAAAACGGCACCACCGTTCTTCTGTGGCAGATCTTCGGCGCGCTCCTGTGCGGCCTTGGTCCCATCTTCGCTATGAACATCATCATCAATAATACCAATGCCATGGCAACGGCTTACAACACTCGCCTTGGCGCTCGTGCCTAACAATAAGGGCGGCGTGAACAGCTCCCAGGGACATAGGGGCACGGCAGAGCTCCTTCGCCGCGCCCTTTTTTGCACCGGCGCGCTCTTTGTCGCCTGGCTCGCGCTCTACCTGCTCGATATCGGCTGCATTTTTCGAATGATGACGGGCGCTCCTTGTCCGGGATGCGGCATGACGAGGGCGTGGCTGGCGGCGCTGCGTCTCGATTTTGCGGCGGCCTTTGCCTACCATCCGCTGTTTTGGGTGGTGCCGATTGCGTTTGTGCTCGCGTTCGTGCGCGAGGAGGTGGCATCGAGCAAGCTAAAGCGTGGTGTCGACATTGCAGTCACCGTGTTGTGCATGCTGGTCATCGCCGTATGGATCGTGCGCCTCATCAATCCGGTAGATGCCGGCCTACTCTTTGGCGGCCATGCGCCCGCCGGAGTCCCCGACGACATCATCCACCTCGAACCCCCACGCTGGCTCACCATCCTTCGCTCTTTCCTGTCGTGACGGAGGACGCGCTAGAAAAGCGGTCGACACATAAGCGGGGGCGAACGTTGAGATAACGTTCGCCCCCGCTTTGCTCTAGCCAGGTTGTTATGGGTGGGCGTGATGGCTACTCGTCGCGCTTCTCCTCGTGGCGAGCGGCAGCCCGCGCATCGTGGATGCCCTTGATTGCAGCATGGCGAGCGGTGCGAGCATCGTGCATGGCGTCGCGCGCCTCAGCGGCTGTTGCCTTGGCAGAGCGCAGCTTGGCGGCCAAGTCGGGGTTGGTCTCGGCAACCGCGGCGATCGTGGGGCCGTCGAGCTCCTCTTGCGTGGGCTCGGCCAAAAAGTCGATAGCATACTGGGCGGCCACCATGGAGCCCTTTGCCAGCACGGTCTCGTCGATCTTGTAGAAGCAGGAATGTTGGGCGTACGTGGCACCAATCTTGGGGTTGCGCGTACCTACAAAGGCGAGCACGCCCGGCACGCGGCGCAGGTACTCCGAAAAATCCTCGCCCGAAAGCGTGCCACGGTAATGGCCTTGACCGGTGGGGCCCAGGCACTTGATTACAGCCTGACGGCAGCGCTCGCTCGAGGCGACCTCGTTTTCGACCTTGTAGTTGGCGATGGTGTAGTCGGTGAGCTCAGCCTCGGCGCCCAGAGCTGCCGCGGTATGCTCCACGATGCGGCGCATGAGCTCCGGCATTTCCTCGTGGGTCGAATCGCCGTAGGTGCGCACTGTGCCGGCGAGGTAGGCCGTGCCGGCGATAACGTTGCGCGCGGTGCCGCCGTGCAGCTCGCCGACGGTGATGACAGCCGGCTCGTAGGGGCTAATCTCGCGCGAGACGATGGTCTGCAGGGCGTTGACTATCTCTGCCGCAACCATAACGGCGTCGTGGCCGCGCTGGGGCATGGCGCCATGGCACGAGGTGCCGCGGACGTCGATGCGGAACCAGTCGGTATTTGCCATGCGTGGGCCGGGCTCGCAGCTTACGGTACCGGCGTCGACCTCGCTCCAGATGTGCGCGGCGTAGGCGCCATCGACGCCGTCGAGCACACCCGTGCCAATCATGAGTTTGGCGCCCTGGCCGTTTTCCTCGCTGGGCTGGAATACGATGCGAATCTCGCCGTGGATGTCATCGGTCATGTGGCGCAGAATCTGCAACGTGCCGAGCATCATGGCGATATGGCAGTCGTGACCGCAGGCGTGCATGCAGCCCTCATTGACGCTGGCGAACTCCTCGCCGGTCTGCTCAGTGACGGGCAGGGCGTCGATATCGGCGCGCAGCAGGATGCGGCGGCGCGGCGTGCCGTCCTCGCGGTAGGCATCCGGCGCGGTGCCGCGAAGCGTCGCCACCAGGCCCGTCTTGAGCGGACGCTCGTAGGGGATATTCATGGCGTCGAGCTGGTTGGCGATGTCGGAAGTCGTGCGCTCCTCGGCAAGGCTCAGCTCCGGGTGCTTATGGAAGTGCCGGCGCTGCTTGATGATGTAGGGTTCAAACTCGGCGGCGATATCCTGGATGGCCGCGGTGACGTCGTCTGCCGCGCGAACCTCGGTTGCCGCCATAATCTGCTGTGCCTTGGTCTTCGTCATGGTCGATTTGCTCCTTGTTGGCTCGATCGCAAAATCGTACAGGCTCTCTCCAGTATGCCACCTGCCGCTAGGGCTGGTAAAGCTGCCGTTTGCCGCTTGGCATTTTGTAACCGAGGCGGGGGAGTACACTCGGGGGTGTTGAATTTCCTGCCAGAGATGGGGATGCCCATGCAACATATCGATCGGATTATTCGCTCCAAGAACGTCTTTACCGCGCAAGACGGCATCGATTCCGCCCGCGAGCTGGCGATTGCCATCGCGGGCGACCGCATCGTCGCAGTCGGTGCGCCCGATGACGTAATTGCCGCCGCACCTGCCGCCACGCCGGTGGTCGATTACGGCGAGCAGTTTGTCTGCCCCGGTTTCCATGATGCGCATCTGCACTTCTTCCATACCTCGGTCGGCTCCTCGCCGTACATGCTCATGGATATGGGCACGTCCGAGGCGGCACTGGTACAACATGCGCTCGAGTTTTCCCAGGACCTGCCCGATGACGCCTGGGTTGTGACGCAGGGCTGGCGCGACTACCGTTGGGACCCGCCCGAGCATCCTACCAAGGCGTCGCTCGATGCGGCATTCCCCGATCGTCCCTGCGTTATGTATTCGGGCGACGGGCACACGCTTTGGCTCAACAGCCGCGCACTCGAGGCGCTCGGCGTCACGCGCGACAGCGAGCCGCCAGCGGGCGGCAGCTACGACAAGGACGCAAGCGGCGAGCTTACGGGCATTGCTCACGAAGCGGCTGCCATGCAGTTGTTGCCGCGCTGCCTTGAGTGGCTGGGCGAAGATCGCATCGCAAGCGCTTACGCCGATCAAATGAGGCGCATGGCCGAGCAGGGCATCACCTCGATCTGCGATATGTCGCTCATGCCCATGCCAGGCTGCGATTTTATCCGCGACGACGTCTACGACAAACTGCAGACAGCCGGCAAGCTGGGCATTCGTGCCCATCTGTTCCCCACGCTGTTGGATGACCAGTCGCGTCTAGAAGAGCTCCAGGTACGTTATGCGAACAACGCGCTGCTTTCGGCGCCGGGTTTTAAGCAGTTCTTCGATGGCGTGTCGAGTGAACACACGGCATATCTCACCGAGCCCTATACCAATCCGCGCTTCCCGGGCGACCAGGGCCGTCTGACAGTCCCGGCTGAGCGCATGCGAAAATTGGTTCTGGCGGCTGCGGAGCGCGGTCACACCGTGCGCATCCACGTTATTGGTGACGGTGCGATTCATGCCGCGCTGGATATCTTCGAGGAAGCAGCCGACCTGTACGGCCTGCCCCAGCACGGCCATAACACGCTCGAGCACCTGGAGAACCTTCTGCCCGAGGACATCGACCGCCTGCGCAAGCTCAACGTGGTTGCTTCGAGCCAGCCCTGCCACATTACACTCGACCCGGGTGGACCGGAGCGCGATCTGGGCCTGGAGCGCAGCCGCATCATGTGGCCGTTCGCAACCTATAAGCAGCGCGGCATTCGCCAAGCCTTCGGTACCGACAGCCCTATCACGCCCGTTACCAGCATGAACGTGCTCTACACGGCTATCACGCGCCAGGACCCCAAAAGCCACTGGCCCGAGGGCGGCTGGTTGCCGAGCGAGCGCATCGATGCGGCAACAGCCTTGCGCAACTACACCCTGGGCAGCGCCTATGCAGCGGGCGACGAGCAAAACCTCGGCAGCTTGGAGCCCGGCAAGTATGCCGACCTGGTAGTCCTGGACCAAAACCCGCTCACCGTTGACCCCCAAGAGCTCCAAGCCACCAAGGTTCAGGCCACCTACCTGGCAGGCAACTTGATTTACGAGCGCTAACCCCACATCCCACCCCTCAGTTGCGGTGAAATAGTCCCTAAAATCGGCCTTCAAGCCCAAAAACAGGAACTATTCCACCGCAACTTAAAAGAGCGCGTCCCAACAACGTGCCCCTATCTTGTGCATCCCATCCGCATCGCCATTTTGCTGTACTGACTTTTCTGAATGCCGGGCCCGAATTAGTTAACCTGGCTCCCGTGTGGCTCCGGAGGGGCGGGGCATAAGGTTTATCGCGAGTTCCGCACGAGCCGAAGGCCACTTAATGTGGCCTTCGTGCGAGCAGGACTGCCCGAGCAGGAAACCTTATGCCCCGCCCCTCCGGAGCCACACGGGAACCACCGCTAAGTTATTCCCCGGCATTCAGAAAATCTAAGTGCCAAAAAATAAGATTTTTTGACTCTGTGTTGTATAACCCGCCATTCGTGGGTACCATTCAACGCGTACGCAAACAAAAAGGGTTAACCCGCGCGGCATGACCGCGCGGCCCAAAAAGGAGGAAACAAGCATGTCGTCTTTGAAGCCGCTTGCAGATCGCGTCCTGGTCAAGCCCGACGAGGCCGAGCAGAAGACCGCTTCTGGCCTGTACATCGCCAGCAACGCTCAGGAGAAGCCGCAACGCGGCACCATCGTTGCCGTTGGCGCCGGTAAGGTCAACGACAAGGGCGAGCGCATCCCCATGGACGTTCAGGTCGGCGACGTTGTCATCTACGGTAAGTTTGGTGGCAACGAGGTCAAGGTCGACGGCGAGAAGTATCTGCTCATGCGCGCCGACGACATCTACGCCGTCGTCGAGGCCTAGTCTCGTCAGAATCTCTGATTCGTCTTTGAACGCGTCCGCCGCATAGGACTCGGAAGCGGCGACGCGAGTCACATTTCTTTTGGAGGATTACCTACCATGGCAAAGAACATTACGTTCAACACCGATGCCCGCGCCAAGCTCGCCAAGGGCGTCAACACTCTGGCCGACGCCGTTACCGTCACCATGGGCCCCAAGGGCCGTTACGTCGCTCTGCAGCGCACGTTCGGTGCCCCGACCATCACCAACGACGGCGTTTCCGTCGCTAAGGAGATCGAGCTCGAGGACAACATCGAGAACATGGGCGCTCAGCTGGTGAAGGAGGTCGCCACCAAGACCAACGACACCGTGGGTGACGGCACCACCACCGCAACCCTGCTCGCCCAGGCTATCGTCAACGACGGTCTGCGTAACGTCGCCGCCGGCGCCAACCCGCTGGCCATCCGTCGCGGCATCGACAAGGCTGTAAACGCTGCCGTCGCCGAGATGAAGAAGCAGGCCAAGCCGGTCGAGACCAAGGAACAGATCGCTTCCGTCGGTACCATCTCCGCCGGTGACCCCGAGGTCGGCGAGAAGATCGCCGAGGCCATGGAGGTCGTGGGTAAGGACGGCGTCATCACCGTCGAGGATTCCCAGACGTTCGACATTACCATCGACACCGTCGAGGGCATGCAGTTCGACAAGGGCTATGTCTCCGCTTACTTCGTCACGGACAACGACCGCATGGAGGCCGTGATGAAGGATCCGTACATCCTCATCACCGACCAGAAGATCTCCAGCGTTCAGGACATCATGCCTGTTCTCGAGGCTGTCCAGCGCGCCGGCCGTGGCCTGCTCATCATCGCTGAGGACATCGACGGCGAGGCTCTGCCGACCCTGGTCCTCAACAAGATCCGTGGCGCCCTCAACGTCTGCGCCGTCAAGGCCCCGGGCTACGGCGATCGCCGCAAGCGCATCCTCGAGGACATCGCCGTCCTCACCGGTGGCCAGGCCGCTCTGGACGAGCTGGGCGTGAAGGTCGCTGACATCACCGCCGATATGCTCGGTACTGCTAAGTCCGTCACCATCTCCAAGGACAACACCGTCGTCGTCGGCGGCGCTGGCTCCAAGGAGGCCATCGACGCCCGCATCGCTCAGATCAAGGGCGAGATGGAGAACACCACCTCTGACTTCGACCGCGAGAAGCTCCAGGAGCGCCTGGCCAAGCTCTCCGGTGGCGTTGCCGTCATCAAGGTCGGCGCTGCTACCGAGTCCGAGCTCAAGGAGATCAAGCATCGCGTCGAGGACGCCCTGCAGGCTACCCGCGCTGCTGTCGAGGAGGGCATTGTCGCCGGTGGCGGCGTCGCCTTCATGGACGCTGCTCCTGCGCTCGACGCTGTCGAGATCGATGACCCCGAGGAGAAGATCGGCGTCGACATCGTCAAGAAGGCTCTGACCGCTCCGGTCGCTACCATCGCCAAGAACGCTGGCTTTGAGGGCGCTGTCGTGGTCGACAAGGTTGCCGAGCTGCCCGCCGGCCAGGGTCTCAACTCTGCCAACGGCGAGTGGGGCGACATGATCGAGATGGGCGTCCTCGACCCCGTCAAGGTCAGCCGCGTCACCCTGCAGAACGCTGCTTCCGTCGCCAGCCTGATCCTCATCACCGAGGCTACCGTCTCCGATGTGCCTAAGAACACTCAGCTTGAGGACGCTATCGCTGCTGCCACCGCTGGTCAGCAGGGCGGCGGTATGTACTAAGGCCGACAAGGTCTAGAACTCCCACCGGGAATCCGGGGGCGTGACGGGGTTTCTCTCCGGAACGTCCTCGGACATGCAAAGAGGCTCCGCATCGCGCTTCGCGCTGCGGAGCCTCTTTGCGTCCTGCGGAATGTTCCGGAGAGAAACCCCCGTCCCGCCCCCGGATTCCCTGCGTTTACGGCCTTGAGGTCGGCGGGCGGAGAAGGACGTGGTTGATAGGGATACGTGTTCCTTTCGCTGTTTCGCGCTTTGCGCGAAAGGCGCGTTACTTTGGGATGGGTGGGGAACGTGGTTGTTACGGCAACTGATCCCCACCACAAATTATCCTTGGCATACTTGCGCGAATACCTGCCCGTGCTACACTTGCAATTGCTGTTTCAGGGCGGGGTGGAATTCCCCACTGGCGGTAAATCGGGCGGTGCCAAAGGGGTGCCGTGGCGCAGACGAGGCGTCTGCGACCGAGCCGATGAGTCCGCGACCCGTGCGTGTGTTGGTTCGCATGCCGGCTGAACTGGTGAGACCCCAGTACCAACGGTTAGAGTCCGGATGAAAGAGGCAGGTGATCTTATGTCTGAACAGTCGCAGCATATCCATTTTGAGAACACGAATAGGTGGAGCACCAAACAGCTCGTTACCATGGCGTTGATGTGCGCCTTGGGCGCCCTGTTTATGTACGTGCAGCTGCCCATCCTTCCTTCGGCGCCGTTTTTGACCTACGACCCGTCGCTGGTGCCGGCGATGGTGTGCGGATTTGCGTATGGCCCCGGTGCTGGTACCGCTGTTGCAGCCATGGCGATCGTTATCCATGCGCTCACTACGGGTGACTGGGTCGGCGCGCTTATGAATCTGGTTGCCACGCTGGGCTACATTCTGCCCGCGGCTATCGTCTACCAGAAGATGCATACCTATAAGGGTGCCGTGATTGGCCTGGTGCTCGGCGTTATTGCCGCTACGGCGTTGTCTATGGTCGCAAATCTTACCATTGGCGTATGGTTCTGGTATGGCTCGGTCGATGTGATCGCCCCGCTCATGATTCCTGCCGTGCTGCCGTTCAACCTTATCAAGACCGTGCTTAACTCGGTGTTGACGCTTGTGGTGTACAAGGCGGTCTCCAACCTCATCACGCCTAAAAAGGACCAGGTCAAAGGCCGCGCATGATTGAGTGTCGGGGCGTTTCCTTTAGCTATGACGGTGCCGCACCGGCACTCGACGGCGTCGATCTGAACATCGAGGATGGCGAGTTTTTCTGCATCCTCGGTGGCAATGGGTCGGGCAAGTCGACGTTTGCCAAGCACCTGAATGCACTGTTGCAGCCCGATGCGGGCACGGTACGCGTCAACGGCATGGATGCGTCCGACCCCGAGCTGGTCTACGACATTCGTTCGACCGCGGGCATGGTATTCCAGAATCCCGATGATCAGCTGGTAGCAACGCTTGTCGAAGATGACGTTGCGTTTGGTCCTGAAAACCTTGGCGTGCCATCGGCGCAAATTGCGCAGCGCGTACGCGAGGCACTGAAGGGCGTGGGCCTGGTGGGCTTTGAGCGCCACGAGACCCACGCGCTTTCGGGCGGCCAAAAGCAGCGCGTGGCGCTTGCCGGCGTGCTCGCCATGGAACCGCGCGTGCTCATATTGGACGAGGCTTCCTCGATGCTCGATCCGCGTGGACGCAAGGGCCTCATGAAGGCTTGCCGTGCGTTGCATGATCGCGGCATGACCATCGTGATGATTACGCACTTTATGGAAGAGGCCGCCGAGGCCGATCGCGTTGCTGTCTTCCAAGCGGGCCGCGTTGCCATGATCGGTACGCCCGAGGAAATCTTGACGCGGGCGGACGAACTTGCGCAGCTCAACCTGGATATGCCGGCGTCGTGCTGCCTAGGTAGGGCACTTCGTGAGAAGGGCGTGCCCGTTTGCGCGCAGGTGCGCGAGGCAGATATGGTCGCCGAGATTGCGCGGGTTTACGCCGAGCGGGGCGGGGCGGACGTCGCAGTGCAGCCTTCTGCATCCGATTCTCGTATGCTCGACAATGCATCCTTCGCGACTAACGAGGCGGCCGCGTCGGAGCCCGTTATCGAGATCTCGCACCTCTCGCATAGTTACTCGCTGAGCGCCCGCGAGCGCCGTCGATGGCGCAAGCGCTCGACCACTGCGGACGCATCGAGCAAACAAGCTCTTTGGGGCAACGATCCAAACAGCCCCTGGGCGCTACGTGATGTTTCGTTGACGGTGCGCCGCGGCGAGTTTCTGGGATTGGCGGGTCATACCGGCTCGGGTAAATCGACGCTGGTTCAGCATCTCAACGGGTTGATTCGTCCGCAGGAGGGAAGCGTTTGCGCGCTGGGGCTCGACCTATCAAGCAAGAAAGACGCCGCCGCGGTTAAGGCCAAGGTCGGCGTGGTGTTTCAGTATCCCGAGCGCCAGCTATTTGCCGAGACCGTGGCGCAGGACGTGGCGTTTGGCCCGTGCAACCTTGGCCTGCCAGAAGACGAGGTTGCACGCCGTGTCGCATCATCGCTTGCGCGCGTGGGCCTCGACCTTGCCGCGATAGGCGACAAGAACCCCTTTGAGCTTTCGGGCGGCCAGCAGCGCCGCGTGGCGTTTGCCGGCGTGCTCGCCATGGAGCCCGAGGTGCTGGTGCTCGACGAGCCCATGGCGGGGCTCGATCCGGCTGCGCGCAGGGATTTCCTGGGGCTCATCGATCGGCTCCATCGCGAGGGCCTGACTGTTGTCATGGTTTCGCATAGCATGGATGACCTGGCAAATTGCTGTGACCGTATCGTTGTGATGAACGAGGGCGCCGTGTTTGCCGAGGGAACGCCCGCGCAGGTGTTTGCGCGCGCGAACGAGCTCAAATCGATCGGCCTGGGCGTTCCTGCCGCCCAGCGCATGGCGCTGGCGCTTGCGCAAGCCGGTGTGCCGCTCCGCTGCGACAAGCTTTATACGGTTGAGGCGCTAGCCGACGAGTTGGCCGGCTTGCTGCTGGGCTGCGCGGACGTGCCTTTGAGGGTTCCGTGTCAGGCTGGTTCCAAGGCGCCCACGCGAGAGGAGGGCTGCTAATGGAGGCGTTCTCATTTGGCAGCTACTATCCCGGGGATAGCGCGGTGCATCGCCTGGATCCGCGTAATAAGTTGCTCCTAGGTTTTGCATTTCTGGTCACCGTGCTCACCGTCGGAAGCTTTTGCGGGCTGGTTCCGGTCGCATTTTTTGTCGTGCTGGTCTATCTCGCAGCCCGGGTGCCGTTGCGCCGGGTCCTATCATCGATGGCACCATTGCTGGCGATTGTCGTGGTGGTCGCGGTGCTCAACCTGTTTTCCGACCAGAGTGGCCGCATTTTGTGGCAGCTTGGCTTTTTGCAGGTGAGCGAGGGCTCGCTGCGTTCTGCGGCGTTTGTGGCGTGCCGCCTGACGTTGATGATGGCCGGCATGAGCGCCATTACACTCACCACGCCGACGCTCGACCTCACCGCGGGCTTTGAACGTCTGCTCGCACCATTTGCGCGCGTGGGGCTTCCGGCGCACGAGCTCGGCATGATTATGGGTATCGCGCTGCGGTTTATGCCGCAATTTGCCACCGAGATGAAACAGACGGCCGATGCACAGGCAAGTCGCGGCGCGCGCGTGACGGGCGGTCCGCTCGGCGGTGTGCGCATGCTCGGCAGTGTGGCGATTCCGCTGTTCACCGGCGTGTTTCGTCATGCCGAGACGCTTTCGGCCGCCATGGATGCGCGCTGCTATCACGGCGAACAGGGACGCACGCGTCTGCATGCGCTTACGTTTGGCCGCGGGGATGCACTGGCCGCGGTGGCGATGGCGCTGCTGGTGACATGCGTTGTCGTTATCAATCTTCAACTCGTCTAAGCTCGATTCGAGCGCAAGAAAGGGGTCTCTATGACCGACATCGATCGCACGGCTCAGCTCGAGCGCGCCTGCTCGTATCTCAGGCGCATTCCGGCGTGGTATCTTGCCACGACCGATGCGAGCGACGGGCATCAGCCCCGCGTGAGGCCGTTTTCGTTTGCCATGGTCGATGACGGCAAGCTGTGGTTTTGCACGTCGCGCGACAAGGACGTATGGGCGGAGTTGAGCGCGAATCCCAAGTTTGAGGTATCGGGCTGGAAGCCGGGGGAGTGCTGGATCGTGTTAACCGGTGAGGCCGCGCTCGAGGACGATGCATTCGTGAGCGACAAGGTGCGCCAAGCGGGCTTTAAGCACATGGTGGGCATTGGCGAGCAACACGATAGCGCCAACGATGGCCGCCTTGCATTCTTCTCGGTCCGCAATATCGCCGCACGGTTCTGCGATATCGACGGCAGCGAAGAGCGCCTCGAGCTCTAATTTCCCAAATTGACTACCCATTCCAAAAAGACTGGTCAGGCGACAGGAGGAAACGTGGACGGATTGAATACGGTGCTGGAGTATCTGACGTCGGTGCCGGCGTGGTATCTGGCGACGAGCGTGGGCGGGCAGCCGCATGTGCGTCCGTTCTCGTTTGCGCAGATTCAGGACGGCAAGCTGTGGTTTGTGACAGCGCGCACCAAAGATGTGTGGCAGGAGCTGCTGCAAAACCAGCGCTTTGAGGCCACGAGTTGGTGGCCGGGCCATGGCTGGCTCATCTTGCGCGGGCGTGCCGGCTTGGATGACCGGGCTTTAGACGAAATGCGCGAAGTCGGGTGGAAGCATCTAGAGCACCTGGGCGAGCACTATGAGGGGCCTAACGACCCCGCGCTCGTCTTCTTTAGCGTCGAGGATCCCGAGGCATTTATCTGCAATCACGACGAATGGGTGCCGGTTGAGCTCTAGCCAGCTGGCTCATCCTAACAACTTAGTTTTCGCATGGGCGGACCCTGTGTTGCCCGGCACCGTAAGGAGTGCCGGTCAATACGGGGCCCGCTCTATTTGTCAATTCCTTCAAGCGAATGTGTCGGGAATGTTTCAATGCATGAACATGCAAGCTATTTACGTATTCATGCATCTTTTGGTGCTAAAGTTTCAACCCACCTCATAATGACCGCTGCAAAATGCGCATCGGTGCATAAATCGCAGACAAGGAGTCTGATATGTCTTTGAAGGTTGGAATCGTCGGCGCGGCTGGATATGCCGGAGCCGAGCTCATTCGCCTCGTACTCGGCCATCCCGAGTTTGAACTTGTTGCCATTACGTCCAACGCCGATGCCGGCCAGCCGCTGTCCGCGGTGTATCCGAGCTTTGCTGGCGTGAGCGATCTGGTTTTCACCACGCATGACGCCCCTGAGCTCAAAAGCTGCGATGCGGTTTTTCTTGCCGTGCCGCACACGGCTGCCATGGCGCAGGTGCCCGCGCTCCTTGCCGCGGGCGTTTCCTGCTTTGATCTTTCGGCCGATTACCGTCTGAGCGACCCGTCCGTCTTTGAGGCATGGTATGCCGCCGAGCACACGAGCCCCGAGCTGCTCAAGACCCGCGCTTTTGGCCTGCCCGAGCTGTTCTGCCAGGACTTAGAGACCGCTGCTTCCAGCCATGCCGCCGGAAAGCCCGTTTTGGTCGCTTGCGCCGGCTGCTATCCCACCGCAACGAGCCTCGCTGCCGCTCCTGCCGTGCGTGCGGGCTGGATGGCAGAGAACGGCCCCGTAATCGTCGATGCCATTAGCGGCGTGACGGGCGCCGGTAAGTCCTGCAACGCCCGCACCCATTTTTGTAGCGCAGACGAGAACTTAGAGGCCTATGGCGTAGGCAAACATCGCCACACACCAGAGATCGAGCAGATTCTGGGTCTGACCGATCGTGTCGTCTTTACTCCGCACTTGGCACCGCTCAAGCGCGGCCTGCTTTCCACGGTGACGATGCCGCTCGCGCCGCGGGCTCTCGACACGTTGGCCCTTGAGGACGTCGTCGACCATTACAAGAAGTTCTACGCCGGTCGCACCTTTGTGCGCGTGCTCGATGCCGGCCAGCAGCCCAAGACGGCTTCGGTCGTCGGCACCAACGCTGCCCAGATCGGCCTTGCGCTCAACAAGCGTGCGGGCGTGCTGGTGGCGACGGGTGCTATCGACAATTTGTGCAAGGGTGCTGCGGGCCAGGCGGTCCAGTGCGCCAACATCGTTTTTGGCTTTGACGAGCGACGAGGCTTGCCCACAGTGGCGTGCCCGGTGTAGCACATTCGATTGTTAACGATTTGGTGGTCGGGTATCGAGTTGGGCGCCGCTTTCAAGCTGGTCTAGTAGTTGCGACCGGTATGGCGTGCCAGCCGATGCCCGCTTTTTTGTCTGATATAAGGAGTCGTAGGGACGATGAATACCGACCTGATTGATATCAAGATACGCGCCGTCGAGGGTGGCGTTACGGCAGCGGCCGGCTTTAAGGCCGCAGGCATCCATGCAGGATTCCGGAAGAATCCCGAGCGCTTGGACTATGCGCTCGTCGTGCCCGATAAGCCCTGTCCAGGCGCCGGCGTGTTTACGACCAACCGCTTTTGCGCGGCGCCCGTGCAGGTGAGCCGTGCCAACCTGGGCGGTGCGGACAAGGGCTATGGCATCATCGCCGGCGTTTCAATCAACTCCGGCAACGCGAATGCCGCCACGGGCGAGACCGGCCTTGCCTGCGCGCGAGAGACATGCAATATCGCGTCGCAGGTCATCGGCTGTGAACCCCAGCAGATCCTAGTTGCATCCACAGGCGTGATTGGACAGATTCTGCCGATTGACACGTTTGAGACGGCCGTCCCGTCCGCCTACGAGGCACTCTCTGCCCATGGCGGTGCCGATGCGGCCCGTGCCATCATGACGACCGATACGCACTCCAAG
This sequence comes from uncultured Collinsella sp., assembly GCA_902496115.1. Lineage (GTDB taxonomy): Bacteria > Actinomycetota > Coriobacteriia > Coriobacteriales > Coriobacteriaceae > Collinsella. The sequence continues at coordinate 57,098 of CABUZK010000008.1, forward strand.
GAGTATGCCGTTCGCTACCGCAGTGAGGCTGCGGGTCATGCGGGCAACGCTTATACGGTGGGCGGCATGTGCAAGGGCTCGGGCATGATCATGCCCAATATGGCCACCATGATCGCGGTCATTACTACCGATGCCCCCGTCGAGCCGTCGGCGCTCCACGCCCTGTTGCTCTCGACCGTTAAGCAGACCTTCAATAAGGTGACGGTCGATTCCGATACCTCGACCAACGACACCTGCATCATGCTTGCTTCTGGCGCTGCTGCCGCTGAAGCCGAGGCTATCGTCGAGGGCACTGATGCCTTTGACGAACTGTCCTTTGCCGTGCACGAGGTGTGCGAGAGCCTGGCGCGCAACATTGCGGCCGATGGCGAGGGCGCGTCAAAGCTCGTGACGGTTAACGTCACCGGCGCCGCCAACGACGAGGAAGCCGATATCGCCGCCCGTGCCGTCGCCAACTCGCCGCTCGTCAAGACCTGCATCGCCGGTCACGACTGCAACTGGGGCCGCGTCGCCATGGCGCTCGGCAAGTGCGGCGTGAAGTTTAACCAGGAAGACGTTTCCATCGACATGATGGGCATGCCTGTCTGCCGCGATGGCCTGACCGTTCCCTTTGACGAGGATGAGGCTCTGCGACGTTTTGAGGCGCCCGAGATCGTGATCTCGGCCGACCTGGGCGCAGGCGACGCGGCAACGACCGTGTGGACCTGTGACCTCACGCACGAGTACATCTCCATCAACGGTGACTACCGTTCCTAGATTCCAGGCACGCTGCGCATCTTGCCGCATTGCGGACAGCGGAGCACGGCGTGATAACGATACGAAAGACGAGGCAGATTATGAAATTCGCACGCGATTGTCGTTCGAGCGAATCCAACGAAGCAACCGCGCAGCTGCTGTTCGAAGCGCTGCCGTGGATTAAAAACCTGACCGGCAAGACGGTCGTTATCAAATATGGCGGAGCAGCCATGGTTGACGAGCAGCTGCGCCGCGACGTGATGAGCGACATCGTTTTGCTCAAGATTATCGGCATGCGCCCCGTCATCGTGCATGGCGGCGGCAAAGCTATCAACGAGGCACTCAGCCACTATGACATCCCTGTCGAATTTAAGAACGGGCAGCGCGTGACTACGCCGGCGACCATGGATATCGTGCGCGAGGTGCTGGGCGGCAAGGTTAACCAGGAGCTGGTCGCCGCCATCAACCACCACGGCAACCTGGCCGTAGGCGTGTCGGGCAGCGATGCCGGCACACTCATCGCCGAGCCGCTCGACCCCGAGCTCGGTCGCGTGGGCAAAGTGACGCACGTCAACACCGACTATATCGAGCGCTTGCTCGATAGCGAGTACATTCCCGTTATCGCTACCGTCGCGGCGGGGGAGGACGGCGGATTCTTCAACATCAATGCCGACACCGCTGCCGGTGCCGTTGCGGCGGCGCTTCACGCGCATAAGGCGATTTTTTTGACCGATGTCGACGGCCTGTACAAGGATTTTAGCGACAAGGACTCGCTTATCTCCAACCTGACGCTCGACGAGGTCAACGAGATGCTCTACGGCGGAGAAGTCGACAAGGGTATGATTCCCAAGCTGCGCGCCGCCGTCGATGCGCTTGCTGCTGGCGTGTTCCGAGCCCACATCATCAACGGCACGACGCCGCACTCGCTGCTGCTGGAGTTGCTGACCGATGCTGGCGTCGGTACCGTGATCCACTCCACCGAGACGGCCTACGAGTTCGATACGCATCCGCATCCGCTTTCGACGTTTGCGGCGCGTCTGACCGAGAACCTCGACGAGGTCGAGAAGCTCCAGACGGTCTAGCCGACCCGCGGTCGTCGCGTCCCTGCACCCATAGCCCTGCGCCGTACGGCGCCCAACGAAAGGCATCTCATGTCACTTGCAACTCAGCAATCACTCGAATCCCATTACGTTATGCATACCTTTGGTCGCTCGCCGGTAGAGTTTGTCGAAGGTCACGGTATGAAGCTCATCGGTGACGATGGTCGTGAGTATCTCGACTTTCTCGCTGGTATCGGTGTGTGCAGCCTTGGCCACGGCAATCCGGCAGTGCTCTCGGCGCTCGAGGCTCAGACCAAAAAGCTTCTGCATGTGTCTAACTACTTCTACATCGAGCAGCGTGGACAGGTCGCGGCGCTGCTGTCCAAGCTTGCCAACGACGACGTAGATGGTGCGTGCGTGCTGGCCGATGCCATTGCCGCCGGCGATGAGACCACGGCCGCTGCGCTCGGTGCCCCGGCTGCGGACGAGCAGGTGTGGGAGACGTTCTTTGCCAATTCTGGTGCCGAAGCCAACGAGGGCTCGATGAAGCTCGCGCGTCTGTACGCCAAGCGTGCTGGTAACGGCGGCAACACCATCGTATGCATGCGTGGCGGCTTCCACGGCCGTACGCTCGAGACCATTGCCGCCACCATGCAGGATCGGCTACAGGACAGTTTCCGTCCGCTGCCGGGTGGCTTTGTGGCCTGTACGCCCAACGATGTCGACGAACTGCGTTCGATCTTTAAGCAGCTGGGAAGCGAGGTCTGCGCCGTCATGCTCGAGCCGATTCAGGGCGAGAGCGGCGTGCACCCCATGACCGAGGAGTTTATGGCGGCGGCGCGCGACTTGGCACACGAGGTGGGCGCCGTTCTTATCGCCGACGAGGTCCAGTGTGGCATCTTCCGCTCCGGCAAGCCGTTTGCATTCCAGACCTATGGCGTGGAGCCCGACATTATGAGCCTTGCCAAGGGCATTGCCGATGGCGTGCCCATGGGTGCCGTGGTGGCAAAGAAGGAGATCGCCGACGTGTTTAAGCCGGGTGACCACGGCTCGACCTTTGGCGGTAGCTGCTTGGCTGTCGCGGCGTGCGCCGCGACGCTCTCTGCGCTCGTGCGCGGCGATTTTGCCGAGCATGTTGCCAAGGTGGGTGCTTATATGGAGCAGGCGCTGGCTAAGCTTCCGCATGTGGTAGAGGTGCGTGGTCGCGGCCTGATGCTCGGCTGCGATTTGGATGATGCCGCGGGTGATGCACACGACGTCGTGGCCCGTGCATTGGGGGCTGGTGCCGTGATCAACGCTACAGGCGCACATACGCTGCGCTTCCTTCCGCCGCTCGTGTGCGAAGAGGCCGACGTGGACAACCTGATCGAGATTCTGTCGGACGTTTTGGCTTAGCGCCATCAGACATAGCAATTTGGAGCGGGTTTCAGGCTGTCACGTGCCGTTTGGCGCACGATTGGGCGAACTGGAGCCCGTTTTGCTATCGATTTACCATGGCTGGGATAGGCCGTGTGCAAAAAGTGGCAAATATGAGTACGGGCACTAACTTCGTAACATATAAATTAGGCACTTTTAGATGAGTTGGGCCACATATGTCCAGTTTTGTAGTTGGCAAATTGGCTTAACTGGACTATCGATCGTCGTTCTAATGCCGGATTTGCCTTTTATGACTTCGAAAACGCTGCTACTAAAAAGGTAGCAGTACTCATATTTGGCATTTTTTGCACACGGGTATTCGCCAAGGGTCCATTTCGCCGCCCGAGCCCCGCTTCGTCGCTTCGCTCCTCGCGTGCTGCGCTGGAAAACGCTTCGCGTTTCCTCAGCTCCGCACCCTTGCG
>CABUZK010000009.1 GCA_902496115.1 uncultured Collinsella sp.
GCGGTCGGCCCCATGCCGTCCTCCGTCGCCAGGAGGAAGAGCTCGACCTTCTCCCTGCTGTACATGCGAACCTCCAGTCCGGACCGCTTCACGGTCCAACTTTCTGTCCGCACCCCCTTCTTGATGACGATCACCTTGGTTTTTGAAGCAGCCACGCTGCGGGACTTGATGGGCGCATCCGCCTTTTGACGAGCCGGTGCCGTTTTCCGAGGCCAGCCTCTCGGAAAATCAGAATCGCAGAATCGATTGATGTAGCTGTCGAAACATCCATCGAACAGCAGCCCCGTTGCCAAGCCCGCCATGAACCCACAGGCAATCGCGGCCTCTCCTCTAATTTGCATATGTCCCTCCTTAATTAATCTTGAAGATAAAAGCGGCGCGCGCCGCAGGACCCATGCCCTTGCGGCGCGCGCCGAAAATGATCCGCTTTCCTCCGTCCCTAACGGATCAGCTGGCGGCGCTTGTCGGACAGGAAGACGCCGGCGGCAACCAGGACCGTGCCTCCAATTACGAACGTCTCGCCCAGCAGGTTGGACACGTCGCCCGTGGCGGGCATCGTCGTCTGCTGCGTGGTGGCCTCGGACGCCGAGGTCATGTGCTTGGCCTGGTACGCCACCTGCGTCGCAGGCTGAGTCTGCTCGCCATTCCCGCGCTCGGCGGCCTCTTGGCGAGCGATCTCGGCGTTGAGCTCGACAATAGCCTGGTCGAGCTCGGCCTTGGCGGCGGTATAGTTGGCAAGCGCCTCCAAGTAGGCAGGTGCCACAGCATCCGTCGCAGCAACGGCAGCGTCGAGCTCAATCTTGGCAGCTGCGGCGCGCTCGGCGGCATCGTGGGCTGCAGCGATCTTAGCGTTGAGCGCCTCATCCGCATCGTTGGCACGGCCGCTAGCGATGGCGTCGGCAAGGTTGATCCTGCGCAGGCGGGCAACCGCGGCGGCAGAAGCATCGCGATCAGCGGTCGCATCCGTTACGGCGTCGTCCGCCGCAGTCACGCCAGACTCGGCATCGGTCTTCGCCGAAGCCGCTGCCTCAACAGCAGCATCGGCAGCGGCCTTGTCCTCCGTCGCCTGAGCAAGCGCCGCGGCGGCATCATGTAGCTGAGCCGCACGAGCAGCAGCCGCGACGGATGCGGCCTGAGCCGCGGTCATAGCCGTGCCGGCACCGCTCGCAGCAGCCTGGGCGGCAACAAGCTCGGCCTGGGCAGCAGCGACGTCGGCATCTGCCTGGCCTGCCGCACCCTGCGCGGCATTCACTGCAGCCTGCGCGTCAGCCTGAACGGCACGCGCCCCCTCGAGCACCGCCGAGGCCGCATCAAATGCACGCTGAGCAGCGGCAACGTCGGCAGAGTACGCAGCCAGCTCGTCCTGGGCGGCAGCAAGCGCGCTCTCCTTGTCGCCAACGCCGGCGCGAGCGGCATCCAGCGCACGCCGGGCAGCGGCAGCCTTGCCCTTGGCGACATCGAGTTCATCAGACTTGGCAGTCACGACACTCTGCGCCGCGGTAACCGCAGCGCTGGCAGCGTCCACGTCGGCGCGGGCATCAGCCACGGCACGCGCAGCGGCCTCAGCCGCGGCCTGCTTCTCCCCCACGGCAGCCTGGGCATCCGAGGCCCCAGCGGCAGCAGCGTCAACATCGGCGGCAGCAGCATCGACTTGAGCCTGCCTTGCAGCGGCGGCCTGCGACGCGGCGCTCACCTTGCCGCCAGCCTGCGCAGCCGCGCCCTGAGCGGCAGAAAGCTCCTGACGAGCCGCGTCCACGCCCTGCCCAGGATTTGCCAACGAGTCACACCACGCATTAAGCGCAGCCTCGTATTCGGCAACCGTCATCGGATTGGCGGCATTCGTGTACCATCCTCCAGACATAGAGAACGTCTGCGCCTGCGTAAGCCAACGGTTCATCGTCCCGCGCGTGCAAACCCCCATACCCGTTACGGTGTAATCGGGATCGATCACATTCATGTAGTGACCGACTGTATGCACGCTCCCGCCATGCGCAGCCACGTAGCGATCGATTTCGTCGCCATGCTGCTCGTAGAAATCAAAAGCAGCCTTTCCCGTAAGGCCCGTCGCTCCCAGCGTAGCCGCAGCGCGGTCAAAGACGGCCTTCTCCTGATCGACCCACTGGATGAACGGGTCGCTTCCGTAGTTCCACGCCACGTTTTCGCCCACGTTGAACTGCATGGCGTGCGCAGTCTTGGTATCGGAGAAATTCGCATCGGCAATCGCGGTCGCCATCATGGCATACGTCACCTTGAGCTCACCCAGGCCAACGCTCGCACGATACTTGTTGCACGCCTTGAGCCACACAATCGCTTGCTTCATGTTGGTCAGACTCGTCGCGTCAACCTCCTCGCCCACCTTGGTGAGGCTGGCATATTTGCAGTTGAGAATCAGGTCCGCCGCATCGTCGGCACCCACGCTCTTAAAGAACGCAATGGCGCCCTGGCGGTAGTTTTCCGCCGAGGCGTTCGCCGTAGCCTGAGCGGCGTCGAGCTTGGCCTGCGCTTGAGCTACAGCCTGATCGGCCTGCTGCTTTTGAGCCTTTGCCTGGTCGAGCGCCTTGTCGGCAGCGTTCTTCTCGTCCTTAGCGGCCGAGAGCTTGGCCTGAGCGTCGGCCAGCGCCGCAAGCGCATTGGCATGCTCGGCCTTAGCCTGATCGACGGCGGCGTCTGCCGCGGTCGCAGCAGCCGTGGCAGCGTCCAACTTGGACTGCGCGTCAGCCGCAGCCTGCTGCTGGACGGCGAGCGCCTGCTGAGCAGCCTGCACCTCACCCTCGGCAGTGGTCACTTCCTGCGAGGCAGCAGCGAGTTCGCCCTCGCGCTGCGCCTGGACCGACTTGGCGGCGTCCAGCGCGGCAGCGGCGGCGTCCACCTTGGCCTTGGCAGCCTCGTACTCCGGGCCCGCGGCACCCTGCTCGGCACGGTCGAGATCGGCCTTGGCGGCGTCATAGCTCGCCTGAGCGGCATTCACATCCTTATCGGCCGCATCCTTTGCCTGCTGAGCTGCCGAAAGCTTGCCTTGCGCGTCCTGCTGTTTGGCCGCGGCGGCATCAACGCCAGCCTGGGCATTCGAAAGCCTGACCTGCGCGTCGGCGGCCTGCTGCTTTGCCTGCTCCAGCTCGCTCGCGGCCTGCTCGGCAGCGGCCTGAGCCGCGGCAACAGCCTCGGGCGTGGCATCGGCAGCAGCGGCCTGCGCGGACTTGAGCGCAGCCTGGGCATCGTCGGCGGTCTTCTGGGCAGCGGTCAGGGCTTCACCCTTGTCCGTCAGATCCCTCTTTGCGGCATCGAGTGCAGCTTGAGCGTCCTCGAGCGCCTTCACGTCCGCATCGGCCTTGTCCTGCGCGGCACCCATCTGCTGCTCCAGCTCGGCCGAAGCTGCAGAAGCGGCAGCGTCGCTTGTGCCACGGGCCGCATCGTAGGCGCTCTGAGCCTGCTGCTGGTTGGCAGCGGCGGCGTCGTAAGGAGCGGCGGCCGCATCCAAATCGGCCTTGGCAGCAGCGGCCTTAGCGCGAGCCGCATCGACCGCAGCCTGCAGGTTGGCGACCTTCTGCACCGCTGACACCGTGCCCGCGCCAGCGCTAGCAGCAGCCGCGCTCGTCAACGGAGACAGCACCGCAGCCGGCTTCGCAGTAGCGTCGGCACCGTTCGCACCCTGCGCCACCGCAGTCAGCGGAGACAGCAGCGACCCGCCCGTCATGGCGATCGTTGCCGCAGCAACTGTCGCCATACGCCCGGCGGCCTTCGCCTTACCCGCAGCGCCGCCATTGATGTTCTTGTTCACGTTCTTGCTCATTGCCGATTCCTTCCCACGATGAGCTGATGTTTGACACATAATCGATCCAATATGCCCCGCTAAAAAGAGGTGATAACGGGGTAATTAAATCGGAGGAGTTGGAGACAAGCCCACAGCCATCAGCGGATGCCGAGCTCATACTCCCGCTCGCGCTCAATATCATTCAGGTACTCATAATCTTCGGAGCTAAGCTCTAGATCATCTTGAGCGAACATGTAGTTCTCGGCCTTAGAACCAATACTGCAACCGTAGATGGTATTGAGATCGATATGGTCGGTATTGTCGTTGTAAAGGGGGAAAATTCTGCTGGTCATGCTCAAGTACCTCTCAACATAAACTGAAAACTCGTTTGCTTGGTCTCTTTTTGAGACCCCATCTGATGTGCTATGGCTGCAGTATATGTTCTCCCCTTTTACAATGCAAGCGTAATTTCAAAAAGTTCTAGGAGCGATAATTGCGCAACACCATCACTTGTCGCCACCGCCATCCTCTACCGCGCCCTCACGCGCAGCGCACTCGTTGAGATACTTGACCGGAATCGGCCACACGGACGGAGCCTTATAGCGCGAAAGGCCTATGTTGGCCAGCTGAACCAACAACTCAGACAAATCATCGCCGTCGAGTACCTCAATCGAACGCACGTGAATCGCAGTCGCCATATCCTCCTGGGTGCCGTTGTTGACGCCCACAAAATAGCAAGTCTTGCCCGCACGCTCGAACGTTCCAATGCCGTAATAAGGCGAGTTGTAGCTCTCGAAAATCTCTTTCTTACGCCCTGCTTTGCCTGTGAGCTGATGCTCACCCACCAGGGCCATAAAGTTATTGGAAAACGTCGTCAGTCCCGTATCCCGCACGCGCGCAAGCATAGACTGCCCGTCCGCATGCACGTCAAAGACATAGGCGCCCTTATCGAGTTTGCCGTCCGCGGTCAGCAGATCGAGCTCCATCTCGTCCTCGGGACCATCCTCTGCCGAATGTGAGGCATAGCGCATGCCCCCATCCGCGCCAATCGCCAACGTAGCGATACGCGAATCCAGCTCAATCTTGTCCTTTGTTTTATGCGGCACATCGACCAAGCCACACACCGTCACCGACTCAATATCCAAAGCATCAAGATCAAACGCCGTCACCCGCTCGTCGACAACATCCTGCTTTACCAGCAGTTCTTTGAGCATGGCGCCCAGGATCGCCTCTTGCGCATTGCGATCCTTTTGCTTTGGCGCCACCTTAAACAGTGGCTCGCACACATCCGGTGTCACGTGCTGTTCCACCACGCCAGCATGTAAGGCATAGCCGTCGTCCTCAGCAACCTCATTGGGCACAACGACAAGGTTCAGCGCCCGCGAATCCACGGCCCTTCCGCCATACGTTGCGCGAACGCCCCACGAGAAATCGTTAAGTCGATCGGCCAGCTGGCGCGCCACTTCGGCAAGCCCATTGCGCGCAAACGACACCACGATTCGCTGCCCCGCCATGCGCTCCGCAACCACGCGCGCGTACTCATCACCCTTGAGCACCTCGTAGAAACTCTTACGCGGGTATTCCATGAGCGTCACCCGGGCGAAGTCGCTGTAACGGCGTTCGAGAATCTGCAGCTCTCGATACAAAATGCCCTTCTTGGTATAGGCGACCTTGTCCGCCTGGGCCGAGAACGTCAGATCACGGCGCTTGGACGGCTTGTCGCCCTTGGCTCGGCGCAGGATGTACTCGTCTTTTTGTTCGTGGGCAAGCACCATCGTCGCCACGGGCGATAGCCTGTAGCCCACTTGGCTCTTAATCTTTTCGAGCTCTTTCTCGTCACCTTGTGCCCTGCCAATAAGCACACGGCGCTTGGTAAACGTCCGAATCTTAAGATCAAAGGTGCAATCCTCATCGATAACGATTTCAACCGTTTCGATCTTGGCAGGTCCCCTTCCGTCGCTTTCGACAGCATCGCGGCGGGCACCCTTGGCGCTAATGACATACAGGTGCCCGGTGTCATTGGGAACTTCGTCCTCAATCCCCTCAAACTGAGAGCAGGAGTTGAACAGCAAGCGGAGCGCAACGTAATCGTCCAACTCGTTCCAATTAGTTTTAATCGGAACTATCTGCTCCTGATAAAGCGAGGCATTAAGGTCGCCCGTCTGCACGCCCGCTTTGACCATCAGAAAGACGCGGTTGTCTGCAAGCTGCGTGAGCGCGACGACCTTGCCCGTCTGGCACACATCGGCCATAAAGTTCGCCACGGCATGCTTGCCCGCATCGCCGACGTTGCACCAAAAGACCGAGTAGCGCTCCTCGGCAGCAGCGGCATCGAGCTGCAACACGAGCTCTGATACGGCGATGTCTCCCAAACCGCACGGCTGGTTATGCTTCGATTGCACGGCCGATCGCCTCCATCATCTCCAAATTGATTGCACCGTCGGCGGCCATATAAGGAACGGAGAACACAGTCCCCTCAGCATCGAGTGCCTTGGGCACGCACTCAAGCGCTGCCTCATCAGCCAAAACGTTGACGATTAGCAGGCGTTTCGCCCCAACCTTTTGAGCCTTCGCCCTAAAGCGCTCGGCATCCGACGCCTCGCGACCGTCGCGAACATAAGCGATATAGGCACCGATGCGATAGTGCTTAAAATCGATCCATACCCCGGTCGTGTTGCCAGCAGCATCGAGCACCTCAAAGTCGCCACCTGTCTCGGCGTGTGCCGCATCGCCACGCGTAAGCGAATAGCGGCCGTCGTAATATGCCTCAAAGATTGCCCTTCCGGCAGATTCTCCCAGCTCACCCAGGTAGACCGCCTGGAACATATAGGGCGTCATGTGCGCCGTCGCCGCCGGCTGCAGCGTTGTGGGCACCCCGTCGCTCGACCAACGCTCACGCACTTCGCGAATTGACAGCAGCTCGGGTACGCGCGCCGCCGCCTGGCTCACCTGGCGAACCGTCGCGCCCTTTAAGCCCTCCTTGCAGTGGCAACGATCCTCCAGACGAGCAGCAATCTGCTCGACGGGCTCACCATCGTAGCTAGGGAATTCAAAGTGCGGCACCTTGCATGCCCCGCCTTCTGCATAGGCATAGCCATTTGCAGCATGCGACATGCGCAGCGCGGTACTCCGGCGCTCTGGGTATTGCGCGAGATCTTCCCACGGCAGGCAAAAATGATGCAGGTAAAAGTCGCGCTCGCCATCAAAAGCAGTGAGATCTTCGTCCCCGGCGTTTAGCGAGGTAACTTTCCACGCCAGCTTTTCGTGCTTTTGCTTGGCAAGGTTGTTCCTAAAGGCGGCAAGGTTCTGCTGCTTAACGGCAGCGTGTTCCTTGTTGTCCGTCATATGGTTGTTGGCAGCGGCGCAGGCACCAACCACCTGCTCAAGCTCGTAGCCCATCGGCAAATCATGCAAGAACGAAAAGTTGCAATCGTTCGCAATCTCGCGGTCGAGCAGCACCTGCACGCAAGGCATCTTTACACTCGTGCGCATCAGGCGACCCACAGCCTGTGCCACAATGCGAGCGCCTTCGACCTGATAAGAGAGGGTGTCGCGCACCGGCAGGCTCTTATTAACGCCAGATAGAAGCATCCGTACGTTCCGGCGCTTTTGAGTAAACGGAACCTCGCCGCGCGCTACCAGTTCCTCCTGCTCCACCACGCCAAGTAGCGCCTGCTGGACAAACTTATTTGAGTTGATCTCCACTCCCCAGGTCAAACGACTTGTGGGCGACTCGATATATAAGAAATCAAGATCCATCTTGGGGCGACGGTCGGCATTTTCAAAGCCGCAATCGACCTGATGAACCATGTCGCACAGATTCTCCGGCACCTTGTATTTGAGATTCTTGGAAAAGCCACCGGCCGAAAGATTGATAAACATCAGGGTCGGCTGGCCCAGCTCGAGACGTTTTTGAGCGCCACGCCAACCTGCATCCCATTCCGCAGCGTTAAAGCACGGCACCATGTCCTTGGCGGCCTCAAGCGATTTCTCGTACGACATCTCGGGGCACTTGATGTTTCTAATCACCAGCTCCGCGACAATCTCGCGCGCAAGATCCAGCGCCAGACTATTGAATTCGCCATGGTTTCCCATGTGGCGCGTGGTAAAAACGGCTCCCGCCCGTTGCTCGTTACGCGCCACACCACGGGCCCAAGTACTCACGGCAACAAGCGTCTTGCTCAGGCGCTTCAGCTCAAACTCGATGCTCTTGGCGTCGCTCACGCCCACCCTGTCAGCAATCTTTAAGCGCAAGCGCACCGCAAGTCCCTCACTCACGCCAATCCCGTCAAAGAACCGCATCGCGCGCTCGTACACCTCGTCGGGCGACACAATGATGCCGCCAAAGGCGCCGCCTGCCAGCGCGACCATGCCGGCAATTTCCTTGGACTCATCCACCCAGGCAATATCGACGTCGTACTCCTTCGCAGCCTGTTTGTTAAACAGCTTAGTCTGTCGCACGATTTCCTGGTTGAGCTCGCCAATCCAAGCGTCCTTGCGAACCACGCCATGAACCTCGTCAAGGTAATCGAGGTTGAAGTTTTTGACGGTCGGCGCACTCCATGTTGCGCTCATGCACACGCAAGGCGCTTTGGCGGCAATGGAGGCAAGGTAGGCCTCGGGCATGCGCTCAATGCCGTGGCTGGTTAGGTACGTGGTAAACATGTGCTCGATGGTGGTTTCCATCACTAGATAATCGACACCACGCGCATACATCGAGTCGTCGGCGGCATCGATCTCGTCATTCTTGCGATCTTTAAAGAACATCGCCAGCATCAACGAATCCCAAAAATACTTCTCGCTGGTCTGGTTGTTCCTAATGCCCAGGGCATCGATGATGTTCTTGCGCGAAAGGTCGTCCTTGTACGAAATGCTGCCGTAGTACAGCTTGTCCATAAGCGTGGCGCAACGGGCGAGATGACCCACCACCATCCTGACCAGACCGCGTGCACGACGCACCGCCTTGCTGACGGTTTGCTGCCCACTCCCTCCGCGAGTGATAATCATATTGCGAGTACCGCCCTCATTGAGTTTGAAGCGCAACGGATTCGCCGAGTTGTCGCCCACCGAAATATCGTCGCTGCCAAACAGATGTCGACCGGAGAGCTGCTCTTCTTTCGCCTCGTCAGACAGCGCAAAAGGCGGACGCAGTTTCATGTCCTTAATACAAGAGGCGAGTGCCTTTTGAATTTTCTTGGCATCCTTGGCGATTTCTTCGGCATCTTCCTCTACGCTCGCCCGCGAAACCCTGTTCCTCTCGGCGTTTGACCCTTTGTGATCGCCCGACGTGGAAGCGTGCGTATAGACCGCCATCCATTGATCTCGATTCCCCAGTAGCAAGGGGTCCACCACACCGCCGTTAAAATGACGATCGAGGATACGCAATACTTCGTCCGGTTGAAACGTCACGGGATCGTCTGTCAGCGTCGACAGTATGTCGGCCTTCATGTGGTCGATTTCATCAAAGATAAACAGGCCCTTCTCGGCAGCCATTGCGTTAAAGAGCACAACGCCTGCACCGGTCACTGTATCGATCCTATTGATGAGCTTTTGCGGCGTCAGGGCAATCACATGCGGTATGCTCTCGTCATTGAGCAGGGCAGACGGCCAAATCTGGGGGATCACCTCCATGCCGCGCGTGATGTTTTTGAGCTCGTGGCTCACAGCCCAACGCAAGCTCGCATCCGCCGACGATAGCTTGTCGCGAAGGGCGGGGGTCAAACGGTCTGCAACACCTCCCAGACGATTTCGAGTGTCAAGGATGCCCAAAAGGTCATCGGCGATCTCCATCGCGTTGCCCCACGCTCGCTTAATGATGCGATGAGAGCTCTCGTCGTCCGCCTCGATGGGACACGGAATGTCGCGCACGCCCACGGCGCCCTTACCGCGCGTAGTCTCAATCCAATGCAGGATGTTATCGCCCGCACGCGGAAGATCGAACACCATGCGCTGCGCGGCATCGCCATCCATGCCCTGTTCAACCAGCAATTTGCGCACGCTCGCAACGTAGTTGTCGCGGTTGTCCTTACCCGGCACCACAAACACCAGGTAACGACGGCCCGGGCACTTGTTAAAACAGCCCGAATCGTCCCAGCCACCGGCGATGAGGTCGGCTGTGACCTGCTCGGCCGTATAGTTTTTACCCGAGCCCGTCGTGGCGCCCAAAAAGTACAGGCCATTGTTGCCCTGATCCTTGGGGGCAAACAGCGCACGCTCAAAAAACTCGCGCATCGCCTTTTGACGTGCAAGATAGGGAGCGAGCTCCTTGTCGTCCGCAGACGACGGATTCGATTGGCAGTTGAGATCCCACATAGCCATGGTCAAACCTCCGATTTAGTTGTTACACGTGTTTGATACCATCCCGTGCGGACAAAACTCGCGCTGGGCGGTCAAGGCGGCGGCGTCCATGCCGCTTGAGAGAAGAAAGAAAGGAAAGAGGAGCAGTCAGCGACTACTCGCACGAAGCGAGCAGTTTCTTAAGATCGCACTCCAACGCCTCGCGCTCTTTGGCATCGATCACTGCAAGGGCGACACGCATCAGGGATGCATCGGCGGCAGACTCCTGAACCTGGTCGGGGCGCTTGCTAAAGCTTTTCCCGGCAGCCTTCCGATCGGTCGCGCCGTTCAGTGCGGTGGCTAAAGATTGTCATCGGACTTTGCGCTGGCTTTGGCCGCCTCTTCGCCCGCGATCAGGTCCTTAACCGTTATATACGCACTGTACGTAGCATCCTCGATCTTTTCCAAAACATCATCAGGGTCGCAAGTGCCCCAAGTTTCTTCGAGGACTCGAGCCAATCCCCAAGCAGCGCTGAGCAGGACGTCAACGTCCTTTAGATCTAAATGATCGACCGTAAAGGGATAGTCCGCGCACTCCAGTAGATACGTGTCAACTGCGCCAATTGCCTCAGCCACGTATGGCTCAAGATCGCAATGGGGTTGGAGGGCGCACAGCGCCTTGTGCGGATCGGTCGGCTCGATCCAATACAGCGTTGTCGCATCCTCGCATTTCTCGAGCGGATAACGCTCAACCGCCTTCTCCCAACTTTCATACCAAGGATCGGCATCGCCGTCCGTCATCGACCTGCAAAGATCAATCGCCGCAGAAACAGTCGCACACGAGCATCTATAACTGACGCCTTTCCTAAAATCATCATTGAGCTCGTCGTCGCCAGACAGCCTCGCCTCCATGATCAGAAACGGGCCGTCATCATCTGTAATGCTCATGGGATAGTTGTCACATTCGTAGTACGGATACATTTTGTCTCCAATCAACCGTTCGGTCACATTAACAAGCAATATCAAAACCGCGCTCACGCGGAGGGTTGTCGTCCTCGATCCATTCGAGCCCGTCGTTCTCATCGATTCCGGCATCGGGGACTGACGACCATCTGAACTCGAAACCAAGCTGGTCAAGCTCATCGACTCGCTCACTGATTACTCCGTACGCATCCAACGCATTCTCGAAATCCTCCGAAGACACATAGCCGCGCTCGCACTGCTTGCGCATCTGGTGCAAACGACCCATGGCGGCAGCGATGATCTCGCGAAGAACGATAACCTCGCGCTCGCATACATCGATGTTTCCTTTGTTGAGCTTGATGCAATCGGACATAACGGCCTCCCTGGTTTTAAGCCTTTTCGCTTGATTCCATTGAACAGCCGCAAACAGCCGCGTAATATGACTTTTATCGGGTTTTAAATTTTGGCTGTTTGGAGCATTAATGCTTGATTCCGAACAAGAGCCGTTTAGCTGGGGTTTCGAGGCTGGCTTTCTTCGCTCTCCCGTCAATCCCCGCATGCTTCTTCTTAACAGAACGCCAGAGATTGATTGCGCCGATGACGGAAACGCAACCGGCAATGCAAGCGCATGGAATCTCGTCTCCGTAGCCAACGACCTATTACGCGTCGACTTAAGCTCGCTTTTCAACGAGATTGGGGGCCACTTTCGTGAGCGAGCAAAATTGCGCTTTTACATCGATTTGCAGAACGCCATTCGTCAGCCCCCTGCTCCCCACGATGCGCAACACGCTTCGATGGACTACGCAGCCGAACCAGACCATGACGACTGGCTCGATCCAGACGATTCCGACCAAGAGTCCGCGCAAGCAGAATTGAACGAAGCCGAAATCGAAGTCAACCTTCAAAAACAAAAGGAACGCGACCTCGATTTCTTTGCTCCGATATTCGATAAAGCCATTACGCGCCATGCACACGGAGAGATATCTGGCATGGCCAGGTATCTCCTTGAAAATGTCTGCAGGCAGTGTGTCATGAACATCACAGCGATTCCCGACTATCGCTATTACAGCTGCTGGATGAACAACAACGCTATTGAGTGCAACGAAATCAACCGCCTGTACCGCGCGGTGATCACGACATCGGCCCAACTCAATAAGCAAGAAATGGCGTCCCTCTTCAGCTCCTATCTCAAGCTCGTGTCGAACGACATGGACATTACAACTACCAACGGCAAGACCGGGCTAACAGAACCGGTGCCGTATAAACGCGACAATCCAAGAGACAACTATCCAAAGGTCAACTCGCAGATAGAAACAGCTTGCGTTTGCACCAATACCGATCTCTTTCGAGCGCTTCTCATTGTTTTTTATCAGGAATGTCTGGAGCTTGCCCCGCTGCTTAAAAACACCGAGGCACCTAGCCTGCTCGCGCAAAACGAAGAGTTTTTCCCAGCCGCCATCAAAACAAGCGACCCGCGACAATTTCGATTATTCGATAATCAGCTGCCGGCAATCATCCGCTTTGGCGACGCTTTTGCATACGCAGCCAAAAAGCACTTGCCCGGAAACGAAACGGCTCAAAAGCTCGAAGAACATTTGAGCGATATAAAACGCATGAATAGCGCCCCCTTTATGCAGGCGTTTCGCAAGAACTATCTCGAGGCTATGCGCGAGAACCAAATCTACGCAAATGGAGACTTCCATACGTATGCAGAGCTTAACGACCAGGAAAACCTCAATAGGCTCGTAAGGCTTCAAGCTGTTATTGCAAAGGCAGGAGAGCTTTACTTCACCGAAGAGGAATGTTCCTTTGCAAGCCTTTATGCCCGCATCCTCCACGAGCTGCTGCTGTGCGGCATTATGCCGATAACATGCCAAACCTGTGGTTCGCTCTTTTTTCCGACCGGCCCTAACAGCAAGTACTGCGATCGATATAACGCGGCGACCAAGCTCTATTGCAACCCGCGGCACAACGCCAAAAAACATCTTGGTCGCAAATCACCCCGCGACGTCGCACTCAATATACGGAGAAAAGCCGGCACGGCATACGAAAAGGGTTTAACGGATTGTGCCCACTATTTTGACAGCCTTGGCAATTTTGTTCTCGATGGTCTTGGCCCAACATACCAAGCGAGCGACCTAATTTCCGACGAGCTCTATGCGGCATGGCTGTCTATCGTCAACCAGCCCAATTGCAGGACAAAAATCAGGCGACCAGATAGGAACGGTTTTCCATACCCCGTACTGTGGTACGGATTCATCCTCAATGGCATACAGTATGTACAAGTCGAGTTTCCCGAAGCCGAGTACCCGGCGCTTTTTGAACGCTTGAGCCAGCTCGCCGAAAGCCCGCAATCAAAGTGCACGTTGAAGCACAAGGGACCCGGCGAGCACCCATACAGCTCATGGCTTATCAAGTTATACGAGTTGTTGGAGATCATTGCGCAAATTAATAGCGCCGACCAGGTGGCAAAGCCCATTCCATTGCTTGGAATAGATAGGGACGATTGTGTCTCGACCGACCCGACCGCCCAAGGCACACGGAGCGCGCCCGACGCATGCGTCTACAGCACCGGCACGATAGATAGCCTTAGCTTTACCGTGTATACGAAGGGATATGACCCGGAAAAGCGGGAACGAGCCTGATGTAGCGGCTTCGAGCGAAGCCGCCGGTCACGGGGTGGCACCGGGGCGCGGACGCCGCGGGCCATTGGGAGCAACCCTCCTCCGCTACCTGCGCGACGTGGCAGCGCCGCTGCGTCGTCCCTGTCGCCGAACATCGTCCTGAAGGCGCGGGCGGGTGTCCATGAACAGCCGCGCCCGCACTAGCCTGGGGGACAGCCGCCCCGCCACCAGCAGTGCGCCGGCACGCCTCGGCACCGCCAGGGTCTCCGCCTCCACGGGCAGGGCAACTTTCTCGATGACCTCGGCAGAGCACACGCCCGACAGGTCAACCCCGTTGTAGACGATTGGCCTCATGCGTTGCCCCTCGCGCGCCCGTAGGTGTTACCGCTACTCTGAAAATGACCAGATGATCACCCAACAATCTTTGGCGAGTGGGGGCTGAACGCATCGTTGCCGTTCTGTTCATCCACCGCCCTGCGCCCCAGGCTTAAGGGTTCTGCCGCGTCATCTTCCACCCGCACGGACAGGACATAGTAGAAGTCGGCACCCTGATTCCCACGATCCCGCACGTAGCCAAGGTCGGCCAGGCGGTCGGCCAGCTCGTCCCTCGAAACCAGCTCATTCGAGGTTATGCGACACGCCACAGGCTCGATCTCGTAGGTGTTCGTCTGGCTTATGGCGTTCCGATAGAAGCGGAACCACGACGTGCGGAAGAGATCCTTATGGTGCGAGTAGACATGCCCGTCCTTAATGGCATAGAAGTAGAAGAGGAAGCGCCCGCCCTTGCGGAGCCTGCCGCTGCTTTCGAGAAAGTGATAGTAGTCATCGGGAGAGTCCCCTCGAATGTAGCCAATCACGAACGATTCGCCACCATGCCCGTAGGAGTCGCTATCCGTCTTGCCCGCGCTTGGAGGCTCAGCCACAACCATTTCGGTGAAGTAGCTCAGCCGGTTCAGCCGCGTATTGCTTGCCGTGTTCTCGCCGATGACCTTCTCTATGAAATCGCGCAACGCATTCTCTGCCGTCCTGCTGATGCTCGGCTTCATGGCGAAAGCGCCGACACCCGGCAAAATCTCCTCGAAGAGCCGGAATTGGCCCTTCTCGCCCGTTTCGCCCGACCCCGGATAAAGCACGTAGCTGCCAACCGTGCGCCGTATCGCGTCGTTGTACGTGTGCATCTTCAGCAGGTCACCGCGCTTGTAGGTGTTCGTGGTGGAGGCCGCCTTCTCCTCGTTAAGTTCCTCGCGCTCTGCCTCCTCGGTGCCCACATCCTTGCCGACAAGCCCCGTCAAGTCGGTGATGCGGTACTTGGCGTCGAAGTGGACGAATGCAACAGCTCCATCTTGCACTGCGGCTCGCTCGTTTGTATAAGCATCCGGGAATATCGCGAGCGTGTAGTCGGGTCTGAACGGTCTCGAGTACGAACCCTCGTAACGAGTGGCATGAAAGTCACGGGGCGAGAAGGTGCGGTTGTAGTAGAGGTTTACCTTCGCGCCGCACTGCGCAATCTGGAATGACTGGCAGGAGCGTACGCCCTGCTTGAGGGATATTGACAGCCCACCGTCGGGATTCGTCCCGATAAATGGGTGGTCATCGGTGCTTATCGGCTCGCACCCCTCGATCCCCCTTACGATGTCGTACAGCTCAAAGAAGATCCAGTACTCGTAGAGGAGGGCCACATTCTTCGATTCGCCCTCGTAGATGTCATCCTTGCCCTTCCAGTCGAGCTGCAGCGCCATATCGAGCATGGAATATGCGAAGAAGATCTGCGAGTATCCCTCGCGCTTCTGCAACACCTGGTTGTTCTGAGGCATCATCTGCAGGGTGCCGACATCGTCGAAGAAGGCGTCGCTGAGTATCGTATCCAGCATGGCGTGCAGCGCGGCGGCTTCGCGATAACACTCCGTCTGCCGAGTATCGCCCTTCTCGGCATCCAGGACAGTCATCAGAGAGGTGCAGATCCGGTCAATCTCATGCAGGGCAAATTTCACAAACCGATTGGCGGGCGTGTCGAGCAGGTCGTACTTGCGCGTGACGCTGACCATCTGGGGGAGGTAGACGCCTCCCGCATCGCCGCCGCAGTTCAAGCGCGTCCACATCCGGCTGTTCGAGAAGGGGTTCGTATAAAACCTCCGGGACGGCATGCCAGCCCCAACCGACCGCAGCTCGTCCTCGTGATCCAGCGTCCTATCAGGGTTCCTCTTTATCGCCTCGAAGAGGGCTTGGAGGTTCGGTTCGTAGCAGAACTGCCGCAGGAAGACGAACTGCTCAAGCAGCGTCTCGCGATTCTCGTCGGCTTGCTTGTAAACGTTCGACGTGGAGCCCGAGTAGTCAAGGAGCAGCGCAGCGCACCTTGCGGCAAGCTCCTCGGTGAGCTCGATGTAATCGTCTTCATAGCCAATCTTGAGCGGGACGACTTCGAACTGTAGCATCGGCGCATCAGCTTCCTCGCCGAATCGAATCCTCGAACGCCCGAGATAGTTCACGAACTGGAAGGTGACACTATTGCCGTTTCTGTCGCACCTGATATTCTTGCCTTCGTTTTGGAACGAGGCGCGAGGATGCAGGCCACCATCAGGGGTCCGCTCGTATTCGAGCACATAACATGTGGTTTCGTTGATTCGAAGCGTGGGACTCCCGTCAAGACCGTCCTTGACGGCGAAGGCTGGTGTTGAACCAGCGCCATTCTGGGATGCTTCCGGCTTGAGACCGAAACACGTCAGCCCGGTTAGCCCGGTCTGCTGTTCCTCGTCCCAATCGACTCGGTCATGCGCACCGCTCTGGTAGAGCCTGGCTATTGTTCTTCCATCCGCTGCAAAGCGGATTGCGCCGATGCTGCCGTCCATAGGCTAGATGAAGCTCGCATACTGCACGTTATCGAGTTTCGCTGCCATCTGGCTTATCTTAACGGAGCTCAGCTCGCCATCGCATATGTCTTTCAGGCTTTTAAGCAGATTGCCGATCTCACGCTTGTTACCATGGAGCTTCGGCAGCACCTTCTGGACAATCTGCTCATCGACAGAACGCTCGAGTTCGTAGTTCTCGCCGTCAAGCTCGTGCGCGGCATTAACGTACATTCGCACTTCGCGCACGGTGCGGAAGGCAAACTCATAGCCGCATTTCTCCAGCTCTTCATACAGCTTGTCGAACTTCTCGAAGAT
Organism: uncultured Collinsella sp.; assembly: GCA_902496115.1. Lineage (GTDB taxonomy): Bacteria > Actinomycetota > Coriobacteriia > Coriobacteriales > Coriobacteriaceae > Collinsella. The sequence goes on from CABUZK010000009.1 coordinate 16,776, forward strand.
GGCGTTAGCATCATCTTCGCTGATGTAATTGGCTCCCTCCCATATGTCCTTGGCGAGACGCAGAAAAGCCTGGGGGACGCCGGAAGCTGCGACGGCAACGTCCGGCGCATCCTCGATGGCTTTGAACCCTGCGAGGACTTCGGCCTTCGACGGCTTGAACTCTATGACGTTTGCCCTGTCGAGCACCTTGGGGCTAAACATGTAAGTGGTCTCATCGATGTTCACGGTGCCGACAACGAACAGGTTCTGCGGATAGGGCAGCCTGTCAGCACCGCCATCGCCGTACCCATCAAGCACGATGAGGTTATCCTCGCCGATGGTCTCCATGTGGCTGAGGAAGTCTGAGAAATACCGCTCGACATGGCTCAGGTTCATCTCGTCGAGGATGAGGAAATACGGAACCTCGGGGTTAGCGTTGGCCCGTTCGATGAGTCTCAGTATGCCGGTCTCTTCGTACGCGCCTTTGCCGCCGTCTGCAATCGGGTTGAAGAAGCCCAGCACCTTGGTGTTGTCGGTCCAGTCGGCACCGACCGGGACGAGCAACCAGTTTGGCTCCCCGTCTTCATCCAAGACCTCAAGGTACTTTGCAAAACGCTTGGAAATCCGCGTCTTGCCTGTTCCGCTGTTGCCAGCAAGGATGACAAAGGGCTTTGCCAGTAGTGACGTGATGTAGCGCCTGGAGAAGTCGGTTTTAAATTCAGCTGGAAGGTTGTTTAGCTGAAAAGTCCTCTTCTCTCTGCTTGATGCTTTCGATGAATTCTTTGCAGCAAGGTCGATTAGTTGATGCATTGCGGGCAGCACGTCATCGCCTTGTTCGTAGTCGATGCCCTCTTCGGCAATCAATTGGCTCGCTATGAGGTTTCGCATGAACTCAGCCACGCTGTAATCAAACTCAAGTTTCCCTGCGTAAACGTCAGCGAAATACTTGAATGCCGTGGTCAGGCTACCAGCCCTCATCTTGCATCCGCGATTGCAAAGGGCAATAAGATCGTCAATTCTCGACTTGTAGTCGTAATCTATCGCACCCGAAAACTGCCCGTCTTTGTATCTGCTTCCAGTGGCGAAGAAGAGTTTCGTTAGCTCCAAGATATATGCATCTTCGGAGACGCCCACAGGCTTTACTTCGGCTGCATCCATCCAGAATGTCCTTTTCGCAAAACCGTCCTCTTGCAACGGCGATGAATCGTTTACTTTGCCCGTCACTGGCAACAACAGCAGTGCGGCAAACAAGTTGCCGACATTTGGACGCTTTGCCCCGTCTCCTTGTATTTGCACACGTACTTTTCCGCCTTTTTTTGCAACGGGATAACGCGTGCCAAGGGAGACAACTTGCCCAGTAGAGGGTACGACTACTTCCAAGATGATTGCGTGTCCGATAATGTCAACTGCAGTCAGCGTATCCCCGTTTGCAAGAGAGCCTGAACCTTTGAGTTCGTACTGTCCAGCACCACCTTGTCCAACTGTTCTCCCGCGAACGGATAGCGTATTCTCGCTATATATAGAATTCGGAATGGGATAGCTCAAATTCCATTCATCGACAAAGGACATGGCAACCACCACAATTAATCTGCTGCATAGTCAGCTATGCATCTAGCAACGTACTCAGCAAGCTTAACTGGCACGGCATTGCCAATCGCCTGCTCAATGTCTGTCTTGGACCCGACAAACTCAAACTCTTCGGGGAAGGTTTGCAGATAGCTGCGCTCCTTGTATGTTAAGGCTCTCACACCTTCAGAAATATCAGCCTTGTCGGCATGATGCCTCTTATATGCTGGCGGTATCGGACGGTTGGTGCCTCGTACCGTTACCGCTGGCTCGTCAATCGTGAAGACGCCCCTACGCTGGAAGTTGCGTGGATGCATGTAGAAGTATTGCGTGCCGAGCGAATCGCCAAGGTAATCCCTGACGGTCATCTGCTTGTCGCTCAGCCTTGAATCCAAGAGTTCGCCGAGAAAGTCATCTTTATCACCAAGATGACCGACAAGGATAAAGCGCCTGCGAATCTGAGGCACACCACATAGACTGGCGTTGAGGACGCGCCTCGTGAGACCGTATCCAGCATTGCGGAATATTTCCAGCGCCTCGGGCAGGACGTCCATCCGCTCGATATTGTAAACATTCTCCATGACGAACCACTCGGGTCTGACGTCCCGAACTATCTCAGCATATCGGATGGTGAGATTGGCCCTTTTGCCGCGCTGTCTGGCGCCCGCAATGGAGAAGTCCTGGCAAGGGGGGCCACCGATTATCATCGACGGCGAATACTCTTCAATTTTCGGGACCGCTTCCGCATCGTAAAGATCGTATTTGAATGCCGGGTGGTCGAAGTTTGCCGAATAGATGTCGACAGCCGCCTGCCAGTTATCAAACGCCGCCTTTATGTTGAAGCCCGCATTCTGGAATCCGAGCGACATACCGCCGCATCCCGAGAAAAGATCAACGCAGTCCATCGCTCACATCCCTCCTGTACTCTAGTAGCGCTCGTGCAACGTAGGTGGCAAGGTTTACCGGTACGGCGTTGCCCACCATCTGGTTGATATCCGTCTTACTCCCAAAGAACTTGAAAGACTCCGGGAAAGTCTGGATCCTACTGCGTTCCTTTGGAGTCAAGCACCGGGCTTGACTGAGGTCCGCCGCGTCGTTGGGGTGAAGCTTGTAGTTCGGCGGTATCGGCCTGTCCACACCACGAATAGTGACCGAGGGCTCGTCGATGCTGAAGATGGCCCGCCTCGTGTAGCTTCGCGGAATTCTGAAGTAGTAATCAATTCCAAGCTCGTTACCGAGATACTCACGAATTGTCATCTGATGGTCAGAAAGGCCCTTCTCAAGATATGGGTCGAGGAACCCGTCGGGCGCCCCAAGGCATCCGATCAAGAAGTATCTCTTGCGAGCTTGGGGGACCCCGCACAGGCTTGCATCCATCACTCGCCCACTCAAGCCATAACCCTGCGCTTTGAGGGTGGCCCGAATCGCTTCCATGGATTTGCTCGTTCGAACGCGTGGGACGTTCTCCATAACGATGAAGCGAGGCTTGCACCTCGCGATGATCTCGGCATATCTAACAGAGAGGATTGCGCGCCCACCATCCTCGGATCTCTTGCCGGCCTGCGAGAAATCCTGACAAGGAGGCCCGCCGATGATGATATCCGGAGCGAAGCCGGCAACTTCCTCGGATACGGAAACGTCGGAGAGATCCCTTTTGAAAACAGGATGCTGGAAGTTAGCGCGATAGACATCAATGGCAGCGTCCCAATTGTCGTAGGCAGCCACAACATTGACGCCAGCCTTTTCGAAGCCGAGGGACATTCCGCCGCAGCCGGCGAAAAGGTCAACTGCCGTTATGTTCCTCTCGTTTTCCACGCGCTCGGTCTCCATTTCGATAGATACAGACAAATAAATAATTATAATTTCGTTTCTTCCAACATGCTTCAAGATCAGTCGGCAACAGAACAAATCCAGTTGTAACGCTTCGCCCGGACAAGAATCGCTCGTGCTCGATTCGAGCTTATTGCCGCCCAGCAGGGCAACCACTGTCGCATGCTCGCCCGTCAGAGGCCGTCCGCGCCGCATCCGCGTCCGCTCCGGATGCCGCGCCGGGTCGGTCGTGCCGCGAACCGTCCCTCGCGGCACGCACCCTCCGCTCCCGCGAAAACCCGTTCAACACAAAGGCTTTTAGGTATAGCCTTATTGCTGTACGCCACGAAGTTCCCGCCCACTCACGCCCTCGCTGCCAAACGAATACGCATCCCTCTCTCTTCTATGGATGCAACGCTGCCGAAATATAAATCGACTCATGCGATCGCTCTCCGACCTCAGCTGAAACGTTTCAGAGCGCAACAATCTTGAACCTCGATCCACCCTCCAGACAAACCTCCTCAGTTCATCCATTACTATCGAAAAGATCTTCCATGAATTTTGACGGCCTGTTTCAGCTGTAATGGAAATAAAAACCAGCTTTTCGAAGTCGGCGCCACAACCAGGCAAGCATTTCCGAAATCGCAGCATCACATCGCTCGATATAAGTAATTTGCTACTGGTGCAACGGCCCCGAGCACCGTTCCCGCGCGACTCTATCGCAAATACGTTGCTTAGAACAGGGCACTGCCACATTTCAGCAAGCCAATCCGAATCCTCGTTTGGTCGGGAGATAGTCCAATTACCCTTTAAATATCATATCGTTGTGGTATTCAATAAACTCAGCTCGTGGGGCAAATCGCTTCGGAAGCGTAATCGGCTCTCCGTTGTAGCGCCACAAATTTACCGCTTCCTTGAAAGTAGCGGCAGGCTAAACGAGGGCGGTGAGTTCCTTTTCTACTTCTACGCCATTAAGGACGGGCACGTGTACTCCCATCATAAAGATCTCTTTCGTACGACCCATTTCCGCTTCTACAGGAACGCAATCAGCGAGACAAACACTTACGAACTTGAACCCATGCTTTGCAAGGTGAAGGCTAACGAGCTGGTTTCGAGAGACGAACTAGCCGACCGGCTGGCCGCCATTGGTTACGAGCGGAATCGTGGGAGCCAGGGGGCGGACTTCCACTACGTGCTTAGCGTGGAGGTCGAGAACGCTGCAGTTGTGCCGCTGAGTCTCGCGTGCGGATTGGTCGACGGGCAGAACGGCAACGATGCTTTCAGCCCGCACTCGCCGAAGTTGGTGGGATAACATTTCACGAGCATGTCGATTGGTACAGGAGGAAAGATTATGGACGAGAGAATCAAATCGATAATCCACAAAGCTGTTGATGATGCCGGGCGTTATCCGTTTCTCTTCATCGGCTCTGGCCTCTCCCGTCGTTACTGCGGCACGCCGGGATGGGAGGGGCTGCTTTCGGATATCTGCGCCGAGGTGCTTGACGACCCATATGCCTTCGCGCGCTTCAAGAGCCAGGCGAAGATTGCTGTCCAGAACGGCGAGGTCGAGTCCGAACTGCCGTACGTTGCCACGCTCATGGAAAGCGAAGTAAACCACGAGCTCTTTGCATCGGATGAATTCGCTGCCTTCCGCGAAGATCACAGTGACGAGCTTACCGGGGACGCTTCGCCCATGAAGATCTACGTCGCAGATAAGATCGCGAGAGCTCGTCTCGTCGAGAGCGCCGAAACTGAGAAGCTGGCGAAGGCGGGCAGGGAAAAAGTTGCCGGCATCATCACCACGAATTATGACTGTATGTGTGAGACCCTATTCCCTGGTTTCACGACCTACGTCGGAGAAAGCGACCTCCTGTTCTCTGACCAGGCTTTCTCTCAGGAGATATACAAGATCCATGGCTCAGTCTCGAGGGCGGGAAGCATCGTCCTGACCAGCGCTGACTATGCGGAGTTCGCGCAGAAGAGGAAGTATCTCTCGGCGAAGCTGCTCACCCTCTTCGTCGAGTATCCCGTCATCTTCCTCGGTTATTCGATTCAAGACGAGAACATCAGGTCGATACTGGGTGACATCTGCGAATGCCTACCAGATGACAAGCTCAAACGGCTGGGCAAGCGGCTCATCTTCGTTCAGCACGCAACCGACACCTCTGTTGGCGAGATTGCTATGAGTTTCGGTGGCCGTACGCTTTCGATGACGAAGATCACCACGGATGACTTCGAGTCGATCTACGATGCGATGCGCAGCTTCCGGAAAATGTATAGCACGCGATTTATCCGCGAGTTGAGGGGCAGCGTGTTCAGGCTTGCGGAGCATATCGACCCGAGTTCCGACATCATCGTCTCAGGGATAGACAATGTCCTCAACGACCTTGACCCGGACCAGAAGATCGTCATCGGCCTGTCGGTGTCACCAAGTAGCATCGGAAAGCCGATTTCACCTGAAGATATCTTCGAGGACATCGTGCTCGATAACCTTCGCTATGACCCAAAGTTCATCGTCGAGAACTACCTCAACATGTACGTGCGCCAACGGCCCAACAACATGCCTGTCTTCAAGTACACGCGCGGACTCGGTGGAGAGGTCGGTAAGGACATAGCGACTTATCTCCCAACGCTCACCTCGATTGATAGCTATCGAAGCGAAACGTTCCGCAAATCGATGCCTGCGACTCGTCGCAGATTCGAAGGGTCGCTGAGCATAAAGGGCCTTGCGAATGCATGCGCGCCAAAGAGCCCGTTCGCGTTCATCCCGTGCCTTTCAGAGGAAGAGATGGACGTCGACGACTTGGAAGCGTTGCTGAAGCGGGCACTGGCTGACGTGGGAAACGACCCTGCCAAGAAGAGGGCTCTGTTGAAAGATTCGCATTATCGGAAGTGCGTCCGCATCTACGACTTCTTGCGCTATGGAAAGTAGGAAGTCCCCCAACCTTCACCAATAGTCCGGGCAACGGCATCCGAACCTAGATCCAGTTGGGGGACATGCTCCCGAACTATGCACGGTTTCCCGCGCAAAGCTAGTTTAGCAAAGAAATGTGGAGATTGGCGGTTGGGCGCTTGAGATTCCTGCCAACTGCCGCACCCCTTGAATATCAACTTCATCCGAACACCTCCCAAATTCATCCGTACATGTACGGATGAATTTGGGAATCCGATACCCTGAGGGCCGGGTCGGCCGGCCCCGGGAGATCGGAGGACGCCATGTCCGGAAAGAGCGGGAAGGGCGCCGCGAGGGCGGTCCCGAGGGCCCACGGCAGGCGATCGGCGATTTCATGCAACTACGGCTGAAGTGTCTTTATGTGGTTCAGCGCACCCAACAGTACCGTTTGATTTCGCTCAAAGCATAAACGAAACCATGCATATATTCCCAAGGCAATCAGGCATGGCGTCACGAAAACCCCGGCAGCGATTGAATTGTTGCCCGCCCATGCAGACAGACACCCTCCGACCGTAAGTGAGATGATCATGCTGATCACGCTGGGGGCCCAACTCGTATAATGCACCCCACTCACCGCCTGTTCGACTATTTCGCATTTCTTTTTCAGGCTAATGTCCTCATCCACTTCACCAAGAGAAAAGTCCACTCCCGAAATTAAATCGAGCAATTCAGCCTCACTGTAGCCGCCTTCCTTGAATCTTTTAATGAAGAAACCTCCTGGTCCAGGCCCACAGATAGGACGGTTTACACGAAACAGTTCCTTATAGGCGATTCCCATTGTTAACTCCTTAAAGTGCAGATGCTATTTACGCTATCGTTCTATCATTTCGTCCGGACAGATTTTTATCGGACCGTCGGCAACCGTTCACAAGGACATCCCGTTCAGTAACTCCCCGCGCTCCTCATACCCGCGCTCGAGCTTCTTCCCAAGCTCCGCAGCGCAGCGCTTCGTTTCCTCGGCAAACAGGTCATCGATAGCCCTGTCAATCCGCGTGCAAGTCTGCCGATGCTCGTCCTTCCAGGGCAGGTTGAGTCCCAAACTCGCGTCCCAATAGCCGCCGAGTTTGGCGTTAATTACTTCCTCGGGATACAGCACGTCGCGGCGAATGTCCTCAACTACATCGTCCTCGTCCATATCGCAGGCCGCATCGCCCTGCTCGAGGAACTTGCGCAGCTCCTTTTGCGCCCGGATGTTGTTCAGCATGCGAACACACACCACGGCCAAAAAGCGATAACGTTCGCATAGATCCCACTCGCCTTCGAGCCATACGCGAAAGCCCAGCATTTCGCTCGCGGACTCATCATCCATCAGGATCAATTCCCACGGAAGCACATTGGCGAGTGCGTCCTCCCCCAGCCTTTGCACGCCGTCGCGCATAAAGATGCACGGCTCCACGTCGTAATAGCCAAAACCGTGGCCCGCATCGCGACGATTGATGACATGCTTGGGCAACAGGATGATCTTGTCGCTGGGCTCGGGATCTATCTTCCGCAGCTTTTTGACCTTGCGGCGGGCGCGCTTTAGGCTGCGTTCGCTATCGCCACGGCCGCGGCCGTCCGGCTTGCCGCCGTATCGAAGGGCAACCTCACGCGCCAGGATCTTTGTGTCCGCAGCGCACAGCAGGTCGCTCACGGTGGGCAGGTCTTCCCACTCAATGCCATCGACGTCCCAAATCCTGTTCATGTTCAACCTCTTTCTGGCTGTGAATTTACGCACTTGTTCGCCCTGCACAACGTACTTGTAAGGCATGCGCCCCGCTAGAGCGCCTTCTTGCTGGGCGCAATCACCTCGTCCACCAGGCCCAGCTCCAGAGCGCGCCTGGCGTTGCACCAGCAGTCGCGCTCGGTGAGCTCGTGGAACTCCTGGGCGCTCAGGTTGCCATGCTCGGCCAGCAGCTCGTCCAGCTCGGCGCGCATGGCCGCTGTATGCTGGGCCACGATCTCGATATCGGTCTGCTGCGCCATGCCCATGCCGCCCATCAGTTGGTGGATGAGCACCTGCGTGTGGCGGTACACCTGACGGTGGTCGCCGCAGGCCAAGATCACCGCGGCCATCGAGGCCACGACGCCCTCGCCCACCGTGATCACGGGGCAATCGAGCGACTGCATGGTGTCGATGAGCGCCAGCCCCGCCGTGACGCTGCCGCCCGGGCTGTTGATGATGAGGGTGATGGGCTCGGTCGCACTTTGATGCTCCAGCACCAGCATGGACTTAATAAGGCCGTTGCAGGTCGCATCGTTGACCTCGCCCTCCAGCAGCAGCACACGGCTGTTGAGCAGTTCGCTTGCCATATCGACAGCGGCAACACGGCCGTCCTTGGACTTCTTTATGATGCTGGGCTCACGATACATAACGGGCATGGCAATTCCCTTCTAAACGGAATCGGTAAGGAGGCAAAAACTGGACCGCACGGCTTACGACTAACGGAAGCCGTGCGACAAAACATGCAAGATGGGGTACACAAAGCTGCAAGGGCTAATCCCTCAGCCACTTGGCAGCATTGGGATGATCGGCGCAAAAGTACTTCTTGGCGCGGAAGGGACGCATGCCGGTCACCTTGACCAGGCAATCGGTGCGGGGCATAAGCCCAACCTCGCCTGGGGTCATCACGCAACCGCGCACATCTACGGCAGTGCGCTCGGCGCCCACGTACTTGGTGCCCAAAACCGACTCGCCACACAGTTCGCTTATGTAGTTCTGCGTCGCGATGTTGCTGCCGCCGCCCATATAGACCAAACTATCGCAGTTATCGAGGATGGTAAGCGCCGTGGATTTGCCGTACACGACATCGAGCTGGCTCAGCGATTGCGCACACATCAAAAAGCTAATGCCGCGACTGCGCACAGTCGCAATGCTGCGCTCAAAATCGGGGATGCGGCCCACATTGGGAAACTCATCGAGCACAAACTGCACGCGACGCTGCAAATGGCCGCTGGGGCTGGCATCGGCACGGCGCTGGGCAAGGTTAAACAGCTGCTTAAGGGCAACGTTCGCAAGCCATGCATTAGCCGAATCGTTGTCGCTCACCTTAAGATCGATCATGCGCTTGCCCTCGTCAATACGATCAAGACGCATCTCGTCATTCTCAAAAACGCGCATGAGCTGAGGCGTCTTAAGCCGCGAGATAGTTGCATTGAGCGTGATCAGAATACTCTTAAGCGTCCTATCTGCCGCACCTCGAAAATCGCGATACTGCTCAACGCCATACAGATCAGCGTTCTCCGCACCAAACTTATCGAGAAACTCCCTGGACTCCACCTCTTCTACAAGGTAGTCCAACGGGAATCGCCCCTCACCATCTCCCGTAACCTTGATGAGCGCAGCCAGTTTAAAGACGTTGTTCATCTTAAGGTAGCGGCGCGGGGCATTGGGGTCCTCACCCGGCGTAAGGGTGCCGGCAAGGGTCTCCAGGAGGAACAGGATTCCAACAATCGCTCGAAGCAGCAGGTCGCTCGCGTTATTCCAGAACGGATCATACCTAAGGCTACGGCCGTCAGGATCGACCCCCTCCATGATTGCCGCCACTGTGGTGGGGATATCCTCGACATCCATCACGTAACGCAGAGGGTCGTATCCGGCCGACTGCTCGGGATTAACAGTATCGAGAACCGTTACCTCGTAGCCGTCCTCTTCAAAGCCTTTCCCCGTACGGCGCAGCAGCTCACCCTTGGTGTCTGTGACCACATAACAGCATTCGTGGTGATTGAGCAGGTTGGGCAAAATGAAACTCGCCGTTTTGCCGCTGCCGGTACCTCCAAAGGCAAAAACATTGTTGGACACACTCGTCTCCCAATGCTTGTCGTCCTCGTAGAACGCCACCGTGGCACCCTGCGCCAGGATCACGTCGCGCTGCTCATCGCCGGACGACAGCGCCCGCATCTCCTCCTTAGTCGCCCACTTCTTGGTCTGATACTCCGTTTGCTGCGCGGCCTCGTAGCCGTACATCTTGATGACTGGCATGGCGTGACCCCTTTCTTGTCCGTGGCGTTAGTGGTTGTTAAGCAATGCGATCGTCGCCGTCGTCCTCATTGAGCTGTGCCGAGTGCGGCGACTTGGTCGCGTGACCGATCAGGCGCTCGGCCTGCGCCAGATAACTCTCGCGAGCAGCAGTTGAGACCGTTGTGTCGCCCAGGTACGCAAGCAGTGCATGGATCATCAGCTTGTCAAGCAGGTCGTAATCTTTATGATGCTTGATATTGAGGAGATAGCGATTTTCGAGTCCGTGTACTTTGTTGGTCAAATCGATTTCCATCTTTTCCTCCATGTAATAAAAAGTGTGTCGTTCGTCCAAAAGTGCCTCAAACGGGCGTTTGACGCATAACTCAAAGTTGAAACGCGGACTCGTATCGAACACGCGTCGCTGCACCTTGAGGTAGCGCTTATAAAACATGACGGCATCATCTTCATCCGCCGTAAAGCCACGCGATCCATCGCGGTGCAGCCGGTCGCATGGCTTTCTGCCATCGGTATGGCGCACGAAGGAGGACGGGATATAGGCACCCTGCTTGGTGCTGTACTTCATCCCTGTCGCAACTTCCTCGAACAAGAGAACACCAGCCGATTTAAAGCCCGCAGTACGCCCGTGCCTAAACATACTCACCACAGTCGCTACACTGCCTATGCGGCTATCGCGCGGGGGAAAATACAGTGGCAGCAAAGCGAGTGTCGCGGCAGTCAAAAGTTCGCGGGCCTCGTGTACATCGGCTCGATACTGCTCGGGCACCAGCCCGGGAATATCGGGCGAGCGCTCTTCCAGCACGCCAACGAGCGATTTGGCCAGGCGCTCGACGTTCTTCTCGCCGCAGTACGGACACGGAAGAGACCGTTCTACCTTTCCGTTCATTTCGCACATGTCGCGGAGATCCTCGTCGATCGCACTGAGGAATGCCTCGTAGATGTTGTCCCGTTTCTTCATGAATGTTTCTTTCTATCCGGTTTCGGGTGTTTGGTGTAAGTCTGTTCTAAGTTTTAGAATGCTCTGAGGTATGGATGATGACAATCGACCTAACCTGCAGCTTCGTTAGTGAAATCACCCTGCTTGATAGCGCGGTTTGCCTAAAGGCTGTGTAGCGATTGCATCAAGCAGTTGGTATTGAGTTGGTTTTGGATTGCTTCGAGGATAGCACAGTAGGCTGTTCTCGTCATTAGAAATTTTTAAATTTTTCTGCTATTATATAGCCCACCAAGAAGAAAGGGCTCTATACATGCGTGAAACAACATCATTGCCACGTCTCACCGCCGCCGCCCTCTCGCGCGCGCTTAACCTAGAACAAGGCAGCCGCCTACTCACCGTTCGCCTACCTGGCGCCATCGGCTGCGAGGCGCTTCGTGAATGCTTCAGGCTGAACGGCAACGGCGTACCTAATATTTGCGAACTTGAGCCCGGCAAGCAGAACACGGGCAATGACAACGCGGCGCCGGTGTTTATCGATGCCACAGCTTGCGTTCGCAAACGTTTTCGCGAAATCAACAGCGCATGTGAGGCGCTCATTAATGATCTGGAGCCTGGCTACCTGGGCTTCTGCGATTGGGAGGCCTATCTCTGGTGCCTGTATGCACTAGCCCTCTCCGGTCGTACTCGAGCCGCCGTACTGCTGCCGTTCGAGTCTTTGGACAACGCCGAGCAGGCACGCGCGATTCTGTTGCGCGAGGGGCTCGTCGAAAGCGTCCTATATCACCCGCTCGCCGAATCTCCGATGCACGGCATGTACGCACTTATTGTATTGTCGACGGGAAATCGCAGCGTTTCATTCCGCAATGCCGCCACGCCCATGCCACGCCTTCGGTTTGCCGACGGGGCTCGCTACCCCAATCTTCCCTTGGCTTTCTCCCCTGACTGGAGCGGCATCGAGTGCGACTCACGCAAAACGGTTTCCATTGAAACCGTCGAGCTCGAAACGCGCAAGCTACTCCAACACCACGCCGCGCTCTCCAAAGGCAGGGTTGGCCTGATCTCCGTAGCTCAAAACTACAGCGCAACGCTCGGCGACAGCTTTATGCGCGTGGTGCCGTTTATGCCCCGAGACAGCACCACCTCGGATGACATCGACGCTGTCGAGGTGCGCCGCATTTCATCTCAGGATTTCCGCAACGGCTATTTGCTGCCCAAGGATGTTGCGGAAGGCGCGTCGGAGCTGGATTCCGAACCTGTAAAGGTAAGTCCAGACGTGTTGGCTCGTTACGAGCTTCGTTGCGGCGATATCGTCATGCCGCGCATACTCGGTCGTTACGGCGCGTCGAACCTACTTGTGGTCGGCATCGATGATGCAAAGCAGCATCTAGTTGCCTCGCACAACACCACCGCCATTCGCCCGGCGATTCCAACGATGACCGACGAGGAGCGCATGGTGTATGCAGAGATGGTCGCGGCGTACCTCACCGACGGCCATGGGTCCATAGTTTTGCAGGTATTGTCCGACAATCAGTACAGCCACGCCATCCGCCCTACCGATCTGTTCGAGATCGAAGTCCCACCAGCACTCGACCCGCGTACGCGCGAGTATAGCGAATCCATCAATCGCTTTGCCGAGGTCGTAAGGGCCAAGAAACAAGCCGAGGCCGCTGTCGCCCAAGCCCAGCGCAACCTCGAAGCCGCAAAGAAGGCCGTTACTCAGGTGGTCGACCAGGCCTGTGAGTAGCGCATACATAGGCAGTAGAAACGTCTTAAGCCGGCGGCAGGAACTAATCCTGCCGCCGGCTTAACTATCTAGCCTATTCCCATCCCGTGGTCTGAGGATTCCATTTGCGCACATTCGCCGAATGATTAAAGCACGGTGTATACAACCGATTGACGACCCCTTCTGCCCCAGCAATGTTCCCCGCGAGATCAAGTACCCCCGCCTGCCTCGCCATCTTTATGTACTGCGCAGAACCATTTTGTTTCCACCAGAGAGGCGCCACGAACTCTTCCGGCATTGCCACCTTGCGGGCAGATGCTTCTTTCTCGACCCTCTCGACAAGCGTAGTCCCATCGACGAAGCAAGTTTTCGCGTACACCAAGATGTCGACTATATCCTTGATTCGCGAAGAGGCACGGCCCTCATGCATCTCTACCATTGCGAGCAATTTATCTGCAAGGGCACTCTCCACTCGGCATACTCGATAGTCGCAGACTGGGAGCCCCTCAATATTCAAACGATCGATCGGCGCAAGAACCTCAGGCTCAAGTCCCCGCACTTCATCAATTACCAAGTCAATTGAAATTGGCTGCAGCTTCTTGGTTCCCATAAAGGGGGTGAACCACACCTTCGCACCACACCGATACTCATCTTCTTTTTTGATCTGCTCTGCACGATCAAAGACAAACGAAACGAAATCCTCCAGATCAATCGAAGCCGCCCGCGCCAGATCGGCAACAGCCTCTTCGAGGCTCTCCTCTTGAGCAACCAAGTCAATATCTCTTGTGACACGCGCATCGAGTGTTCGCGCCAAGACGCTTTGGCCACCCTTGAGTACAAAGCGGCCGTCATCTTCTGAAAAAACGCGACATAGGAAGCGATGAAAGTAGAAACCGACGATCGCCCGATTAGTATCCATCGGCGATTCTCTTGCGGCATCCCTAACAGCCATCTCCAGTGCGGCAGGTGTTTTGTACTTCACCATGTCCTCCGTTTTTCATTACTCGTTCAGCGCCGTCAACAAGGGCATCATCAACTCGCGTCGTTTGGCGGTTTTAGAGTTCTCCTCTACAAGATCTTTCAGCCGCTGTATCTCGAGCCCTCGCCCAAGCGCGTCGTTATAGGCATCGATAATTAATGAGGGGTCCTCGCAATCGAGGCAAAGATCAACAAGCGTGCGCTCGGGTTTAGTTACCGGCAGGCCGTCGAGCCAGACGATGTCCTGCTCAGCGATCTCGCGCTTTGCAAAAGAAAGGGATTCGTTTCTCGTATTGATGCGCATGGGCGCGGTCATCCTGTAGGGGGACAGATAGAAATCGCCCATTTGCTGTAGGTTCGCCGCTGTCGTACCGCTCACGGCGATGCCATCCCACTGGCGTTTTCTCTCCCACGCGCAAAGGGAGGGATTGGTGAGTTTCCAAAAAGCGTTGAGCTCGTCAGTGTCTCGGCGCTGCGTGCCCGACATCCGGTAGGCGCCGTGGCATATCCGTTCAAGACGCCCCACGCGGCATGAGTGTGCCAGCGCATCTCGAGAGATGTCCATACGAGCCGCCTGGGCTGTGGTGAACACGCCCTCACTCTCGGAAAGCTCGCTTATCGCCGTTATGTTGCTAAAGTACTTCATGTTGCAATTGTAGGATATTCTCATGCTTTTGCAACGTGATTTTGATTCCCTATGACCGGCGTGCTTTGCGTACCCCTTTTCTGCCACCACTTTGTCATCGGCCCACCATCCCCTGCTATCGAGGTCTAATACTTTTCCGCGAAGTGAACGTCTGTTTTTGGACCCCTGGAGCATCCGCATTTTTCAACGGCATAAACGCAGGATTCTGGCATCAAAGCCGCAGGAAACGGCACCCGAAAAGTGTCGATGCTTCGGGGGTCCGTTTTCACTCATTCACTTCTCGGAAAAGTATTAGACCTCGCTGTCAGCCGTCCCAAAGATCAGACTGCACCTCCTTCACGCCACGCAAAACCTGCCTTTTCTGCCCCCGCCCGCCTCCGCGCCACCCAAAAACTCATCCAACATTAATCTTGGCTCAAGAATCGCTTAATCTATAACCTGCACTATAGAGTTCGACCAAGGGCGGGGCGGCGCAACGCAGACCGCCGAACGCAACGCTCGAGCCCGGGCAGATCGCCCGGCGTCGCGCCCATCGAACGAAAGGACAGGTCATGGACGACCTCGAAAAAGTTGAAACCATCCGCACCAAGTGCAACGTGAGCTACACCGACGCCAAGGCGGCGCTCGACGCTGCCGACGGCAACGTTTTGGATGCCATCATTTGGCTCGAGTCGCAGGGCAAGACGCAGACCACGTCGGCGCACGCCGCCACCGAGTCCGCGCCAGTCGATGAGCCCTCGGCCGAGATGGTCGCCGCGCAAGCCGCCTACGAAAAGTCGAGCGAAAAGACCGACTTCTCCAAGAAGATGGACAGCGTGTGGGAGTACCTCAAAAAACTCTTCCGCCTGAGCCTGGACACCAAGTTTATCGCCACGCGCCGCGATGCGATCATCCTCAACATCCCCATCCTGATTCCCATCGTCGCCCTGTTTGCCTGGGGCGCCACGATTTGGCTGATGCTGATTGGCCTGTTCTTTGGCATGCGCTACCGCATCGACAGCGACGGCGACGTGCCCGGCAGCATCAACAACCTTATGAATCACGCCGCCGACGCCGCGGACGACATCAAACAAAATCTGAACGACGACAAGTAATCGCAGACGGGGGCACGCATGGCACGGATCCTGATCGTAGAGGACGAGGAGAAAATCGCCCGCTTTGTGACGCTCGAACTGGAGCACGAGGGCTACCAGGTGGAGCACGCCGCCGACGGCCGCACCGCCGTGGACCTGGCGCTGGAGCGCGACTACGATCTGATTCTGCTCGATGTGCTGTTGCCGCAGCTCAACGGCATGGAGGTCCTGCGGCGTGTCCGCAAGCACAAGGATGTGCCGGTGATCATGGTCACCGCGCGCGATGCCGTGATGGACAAGGTTGCCGGGCTCGATGCCGGCGCCGACGATTACCTGACCAAGCCGTTTGCGATCGAGGAGCTGTTCGCACGGATCCGCGTGGCGCTGAAGCGCTCGGAGGCCGTGCGGGCGGCTTCGGGCGTTGGTGGCGCCGGGACTGGGGCGGGCGCGGCAGGTGGCTCGAGTGTCGGCTCCACTGCGATGCCCCCGGCAACCGACACGACCCAGACCGCTGCCACGCCCTCCCCCGCCGCGCTTACCGTGGGCTCGGTCGCGCTCGACCCCAACCGCCGCGAAGTCACGGTCGGCGATTCGCCCATCGCGCTCACGGCCCGCGAGTTCGATGTCCTCGCCCTGCTTATGGCGCATGCCGGCACCGTGCTCACACGCGAGCGCATCGCGCACGAGGCGCTGGGCTATGAATACGTGGGCGACACCAACAACGTCGACGTGCACATCGCGCACCTGCGCGCCAAGATCGAGGACGCCGGCGGCGCCCGCATCATCCAGACCGTGCGCGGGGTGGGCTATGTCTGCCGCGCGTAACACCGAGGCCAAGCGCGTCACCTCCATCGCCCGCGCCATCAACTGGGGCTATATGCGGCGCCGCTTGATGAGCTACGTCTGGCTCGATCTGCTGCTGATGGTGATTGCGGCGGCGATCCTCGTCTATGGATACAACCAGACGCTGCCCGACAGCGCGTTTACCGCAGGCTGGATCCCCGGCGCCACCGTTCACGGCATGTCGCTGACGCCCGCACGCGGCTGGGACCTGACAACGCTCACCTATACCGTCGAGCTTGCGCACACCACCAAGACCTTCCCCCTCGCACAGGACCTCGTCACGCTATGGCCTCTCTACCTTGTCGTTGTGGGTTGGCAGGTCATCAGCGTGCTCAACATGCTCGGCGGCGCCCGCCGCGTACGCCGCACCATGGCGCCGCTCAACGACCTAGCCTTGCGCGTGGACGAACTAGGCCGCATGCAGCTCGCCGGCGGCAAGATGGAAACACTGGAGCAGGCCATCGAGCGCGCAAGCGTCGACTCGCCGAGCGTCACCACCGGCGACGCCGACCTGGCAAGCATCGAGGTCGCGCTCAACCGCCTGCTGCGCCAGATGCAAGAGGCCAAGCTGCAGCAGATGCGCTTTGTCAACGATGCAAGCCACGAGCTGCGCACGCCCATCGCGGTAATTCAGGGCTACGTAAACATGCTCGACCGCTGGGGCAAAGACGACCCGGACGTGCTGACGGAGTCCATCGCATCCCTCAAGGCCGAAAGCGAGCACATGCAGGAGCTCGTGGAACAGCTGCTGTTTTTGGCACGCGGCGATGCCGGGCGCACGGTCCTGCGGCGTGCGCATACCAACCTGGCTGCACTGGTCGGCGAGGTATGCGAGGAATCGCAGATGATCGATGCCGCGCACACGTATCGACTGGCTTTTGACGATGCATTTGCCAACGACCCGCGCTGCGACGCATCTGTCGACGTGGCGCTCGTGAAGCAGGCTCTGCGCGTGATCGTGCAGAACGCCGCCAAGTACTCGGGTGCGGGAACGAACGTCACGTTTGGCATAACACCCGATGCGGGCACGGGTGCGATCGACATAAGTGTTGAGGACGAGGGCATCGGCATGAACCAGGAATCCGCAGCTCACGCGTTTGAACGGTTCTACCGCGCCGACAACGCACGCGATGCCGGCGCGCAGGGCTCGGGCCTGGGGCTCGCCATCGCCAAGTGGATCGTCGATAGCCACGGCGGCGTCATCGGCGTGACCTCGGTCGAGGGCGTCGGCAGCCGCTTTACGATTCGCCTGCCACGGTAGGAAGCCCCCTCGTGAATCGAGGTCTAATACTTTTCCGCGAAGTGAACGTCTGTTTTTGGACCCCTGAAGCATCCACATTTTTCGTCGGTAAAATCACAGGATTCTAGTATCGAAACCGCAGGAAACGATGCCCTTAAAATGTCGATGCTTCGGGGGTCCGATTTGTCTCGTTCACTTCTCGTAAAAGTATTAGACTTCGGTTTTTTGACCGTTGCAAAAGTCGACCCCTCGGCATAAATAAAGGGATAAGGCTATGCAGCCCTATCCCTTTTTGCTAGCTATAGCAGCTTGTGCGCTAGTCGCGGCACAGGTGCACGGCGAAGCCGGCGAACTCGCGCTTAAAGTACACGAGTTTGGTGCCGCCGTCGGGCAGCAGCACGCGCGACTCCTCGTTGACCTCGAGCCCGCGCTCGGCAAACCACTTCTCGGCCGCATCGATGTCGTTGACGGCAAAGCCAATGTGGCCCTTGGCGCCACGACCGTTCTGCTTCATGATCTCGACCAGCGAATCGTTAAAGTACGAAACGGGGGTCTCGATGACGGGCAGACCCATCATCGTCGAGAACAGCTCCGCGATCTCCAGGGCGTCTGCCGGGTCGGTGGCGTTGATGCCCACATGGGCAACGCGCATGCCAAAGAGCTCGACCGGATTGGCGTTCTGCTCACTCATACAGTCAGCGCCTACTGAGCCATGACGTCGAGGACGGCTTTCTCGGCAGCGACGCGGTTCATGCCGGTCATGAAGGGCACGCCGCTCACGTACGGGCAGGTGAGGCCCTCGGGGGCAACGGTGGTGGCGATCAGCAGGTCAGCGCCCTCGTCGCAGTAATCCTTGGCCTCGGAGATGGCGCACTGCACGATCTCATACTTGCCGGCATAACCGTTGGCGTCGAGCAGGGTGGCGACCTTCTGGGCAACGAGCGTGGAAGTAGCAGCGCCAGCACCGCAAGCCAAAACAATCTTCTTCATAGGTAATGTCTCCCTTCATGGTTTACTTTAGGTAAGTGTACCGCAGCGAGCGATGGCGCTCGGCCTCGATGAGCTTTTATGCCAGTTTGCTCGCGCGCTGCGTATAATACATCCAGTACGTGTTGTCATACCGCTCGCTTTATGAGCGACTAAGGACCCTAATATGCCCGATTCCCGCACCCTCTGGACCGCCGTCGTCATCATCTGTATCGCCGTGTCGGTATTTTTTAGCGTCAAAAAACGCACCACATTTAAGCGCCTGCAACAGCTTATGGCCGCCAAGCAGTGGGACGAGTTCGATCGCCTGCTCGACGCCAAACTCACCAGCATGCTGTACCCGCGCTATAACCGCGACTACCTGCGCCTGAACTCATATCTGCTGCGCGAGGACCACAAGCGCGCCGACGAGATGTTCGATTTGCTGTTGGGGCTCAACCTGCCCAAGATGCAGCGCGTCGACCTGGTGATTAAGGCTTTTAACTACTACGTTGGCCAGGAGGACCGCAAAAAGTCCAAGGAGCTGCTGCACGAAATCAAGGGTTTTGAGGGCGGCCAGGCCGAGGCAGTCGCACACGAATGCCAGCTGATGTACGACACGATGATCCTCAAGCGCCACAACGACATTCCCGAGCTGGAGCGCATGCTCAAGGAGGCCGGTGACGACAAGGTCAAGAGCTGCCGCCTGGAATACCTACTGGCCCTGCAGTACAAGAACAAGGGCGACGAGGCCAAGTTCCAAGAGTTCCTTGAGAAGTCGGGCCAACACTCGATGGCCGTCAACGCGTAACGGACGGCTTGTGCTAGACTTCTAGTCTCACGGGGGCGTGGCGGAATTGGCATACGCAGGAGACTTAAAATCTCTCGCCGCAAGGATTGTGGGTTCGAGTCCCACCGCCTCTACCATGTATTGCCTACGAGCCCGTGTCCCGTTGGGATGCGGGCTCGCTTCTTTTAGACGCCGGTGGGGCTCGAACCCGCGAGGGGGCGAGCGTCAAGCGGACGCGCAGCGTCCGCAGCGAGCCGGCGAGGGCGCCGGCAGGCGGCCGAAGCCGGTGCGGATTTGCGCAGCAAATACGCGGACGTCCCACCGCCCCTACCACGTATTGTTTACGAGCCCGTGTCCCCCAGGGATACGGGCTCGTTTCTTTTAGATGCCGGTGGGGCTCTATGTTGCGGTGGGATAGTTTCTGTTTTGGCAGGCTACCAGCCCATTTAGGAACTATTTCACCGCAACTCAGAGGGAGACGGTTAAAGAGCGCTCAGACTCGGGGTCCAGGCGATGGTGGGGGTCGCACCGTCGAGAACCTCGTTGATGGTGGCGGCCATGCCGGCGAGTAGGCTGTTCTCGCTTACAGTGAGCGTCTTGTAGCCGCCGGCTCGCATGAGCTCGCGGATCACCACGGCACCTGCCAAGATCACGCCCGCGCGCTTGGGTTGCACGCCCGGCAACGCGGCAATGCCCGCAACATCCAACACAGACATGCGCTCGATAGCGGCCGAAACCTGATCCAGCGAAAGCTCGCGCAGGTGCACAAAGCTCGAATCGTACGGTTCCAGCTTATGAACGAGCGCCACGAGCGTGGTGACGGTGCCGCCCACGGCGACCAGGCGTTCGGCGCGCTCAAAGTCGCTGGGCAGGCCTTCAAAATAGGCGGCGAACTGCTCACCTGCCCACGCGGCAGCGGCAGCAAGCTCGCCGTCCGCAGGCGGCAGCGCCGAGAAGAACCGCTCCGTCACGCGGCGACAACCGATGTCCAGCGAACGCGTGCCCTCCAGCGCAAAGACCCCACGCTCCGGCGCATAGACGCCCGTCGCGAGCTCCGTGGATCCGCCGCCCGAATCGGCAACAATGATGCGCTCGCCAGCAAAGTCGTGCGCCACGCCAAAAAACGTCAGGCGTGCCTCGACCTCGCCCGGAATCACCTGTGGCTCAAGCCCCAGATCGCGCAGGCCGTCCAGCAGCAGCGCGGCATTGGACGCATCGCGCGCGGCGCTCGTGCACGTGGTGCAGATGCACGCGGCCCCAAAGGCACGGGCCTCGTCCACAAACATTCGGCACGCAGCGAGCACGCGCTCAACGGCCGCCTCGCAAAAGCGCCCCGTCGCGTCCACGCCCTCGCCCAAGTCGGTAATCTCGGTATGCTTGGACGATTCCACGATCGCCCCGCCCTCGACCTGGGCCAGCACCAGGCGCGACGACACCGTTCCCAGGTCAATCGCCGCCACCTTATATCGTTTGCAATTCGTCATTGCAGGCTCCCCTCCGGGCGCTACTCGCCGTTGGACACGACCGTCTGGCCCTCGACACCGTTAAACCCAAACAGCATGTCGAGCGCTTGGATGTACCACGGCGCGTCCTTACCGACCTCTTCGATCTCCTTGGCCACTTCGCTGGCCTTCTTGGCGTTCGAGGACTTTTTGCTCGACGACGAGCCCGAATCGTCGTCCAGGCCCAGCACGTCAATCTTGGTCTCGCCGGGCATCACCAAGCCCAGGTCCTCGGTCGCCGCGTCCTTAATGCCCTCCTCCGAGAGCAGTTTGTCGACGCTTTTCTGCAGCTCGTCGTTGTACTGCTGGCGAATCTCGACCTGCTTGGCCAAGATATCGTTCGAGCGCTTGGCAACGTAGAGGTCGCGCACGGGAAAGTACAGGCTCACGAGCACCAGGACAACGACAATGCCAATAAACAGCCCGCGTTGGGGTCCATGGGTAAAGTCGTAGATTGCCTTGACCACCGCGTTGTCGTTGGCGTAGTGCATGAAGTCCGAGCCTGAAAGACGGCTCGAGGGCCTGGTCGACTTTTCGTGTGTTTGAGCCGAGGGGCGCTGCGTACGCGAAGCATGCGTCGGGCGCGCCGAGCGTGGCGGGCGGTCCGTCGACGTATTCATTTGAGCACGGGGGTGTGAGGCACTTGCCGGACGCTGTGCGCGGCGATCGACGCCGGCGTAGTCGGACCCGCCGAGCTGCGCGGTGCGCGCACAACGAGACGACGGCTCGCGCGAACCGGCGGAATAATACCTGTTGTCGTAAATCTGATCCATGTGCGCCTTGTGCGGTTGAGGTTTGTTTGCGCTAAGTCTTTTAGTTATAGCACGAGCGCCCGCGCCGCCTTCGCCAGCCTTTGCTCGACATAAAAAAGGCGCTGAGCCGTATGGCCCAGCGCCCAATGGTGCCCAACAGTGCCCGGCGGAAGCGAGGTGAATCCGAGTCAGCCCCGCCCCCGCACACGCCGCTGTCTAGCGAATGTTGTAGAACGCAGACTTGCCGGCGTAGCGCGCGCTGCCCTCGAGCTCGTCCTCGATGCGGATGAGCTGGTTGTACTTGGCGATACGGTCGCTGCGGCACGGGGCACCCGACTTGATCTGGCCGGCGTTAACGCCCACGACCAGGTCGGCGATCGTGGAGTCCTCGGTCTCGCCGGAACGGTGACTCACGATGCAAGCGTAGCCGGCCTCCTTGGCAGTCTCGATGGCCTCGAGCGACTCGGTGAGCGTGCCGATCTGGTTGACCTTGACCAGGATCGCATTGGCGGCGCCCAGCTCGATGCCCTTCTTAAGGCGCTCGGTGTTGGTGACGAACAAGTCATCGCCCACCAGCTGCACCTTATTGCCAATGCGGCGGGTGAGCTCAACCCAGCCGTCCCAATCCTCCTCGGCCATGCCGTCCTCGATGGAGATGATGGGATAGGTGTCGACGAGCTTCTCCCAGTAATCGACCATCTGAGCGCTCGTATACTCAACGCCCTCGCCCTTGAGCTCGTACATGCCGGTCTCGGCGTTGTAGAACTCGGTGGACGCCGGATCCATGGCGTACATGAAGTCAACGCCAGGTTTAAAGCCGGCCTTCTCGACGGCCTTGGTGATGTACTCGAACGGCTCGGCATTGGTCTTAAGGTTGGGGGCAAAGCCGCCCTCGTCGCCCACGCCGCCGCTAAGGCCGGCCTCGTGCAACACGCCCTTGAGGGTGTGGTAGACCTCGGCGCACCAGCGCAGGCCCTCGGCAAAGCTCGGAGCACCCACGGGCATGATCATGAACTCCTGAAAGTCAACGTTGTTGTCGGCATGCACACCACCGTTGAGGATGTTCATCATGGGCGTGGGCAGCAGGTGGGCGTTAACGCCGCCCAGGTACTGGTACAGCGACAGGCCCGCCGACTCTGCCGCAGCGCGGGCAACGGCCAGCGACACGCCCAGAATGGCGTTGGCGCCGAGCTTGGTTTTGTTGGGCGTACCGTCGGCGGCAATCAGCGCGGCGTCAATGGCACGCTGATCGAAGGCATCGAGGCCCACGACGGCATCGGCGCACTCATTGTTGACGTGCTCGACGGCCTGCGAAACGCCCTTGCCCAGGTAGCGACCCTTGTCGCCATCGCGCAGCTCGCAAGCTTCGAAAGCACCGGTCGAAGCGCCCGAAGGCACCATCGCGCGGCCGAAGCTGCCGTCCTCGAGCACGACCTCGACCTCGACGGTGGGGTTGCCGCGGCTGTCGAGCACCTCACGACCGTAGACGTCCAAAATGTCACTCATGTTGTCTCCCTCTCACTTGGAAACGTAGTTGATGCAGGCGACTGGCCGACGGTGCACCATTGGTGCGCCTCCGTAAGTTAGCCATGTCGCACTTTTTGCATTATGCCCTAAGTTAGCCGAGGGATACATATGAATTAGAGAAATCAATCTTTGAGGCTCTTATTTTTGCATCGAGCATTCATCTCTAGAGGTCGCCCCCCATTAAATTCTTCTATCGGCATACCGTCTTTACCTGACTTGCGAATGAAAGGGCCAATAATGTGCTTTTACATCGTGCAAAGTTCTGGATATCGTGCAATTCTAAGGGTCTGAAGTTCTGGATATCGTGCATAATCGAACTATAAAAGTTCTGGATATCGTGCACGAGGTAGCCATGCTTAAACGAAAAGCCTATGACAAACTACTAAAGTGGAAGCATGAAAGCGCTGGTAAAACAGCACTTCTTATTGAAGGAGCCCGTCGCGTCGGAAAGAGCACGCTTGCCCGCACGTTTGGAGAAACCGAATACAAGTCCTGCCTTGTCATTGATTTCTTTCAAGCACCTGCCGAAGTTAAGCAATATTTTGAGGACTATCGCACTGACTTCGACTCGCTCTTCCTCTATCTCTCGGTTTTCTATAACGTCAAACTCTATGAACACGAGACGCTTATCGTCTTTGACGAGGTCCAGATGTACCCGCAAGCACGCGGACTCATCAAGTATCTCGTTGCAGACGGACGTTACGACTACATCGAAACTGGATCCCTGCTCAGCATCAAGCAGAACATTAAAGATATCGTCATCCCATCCGAGGAAGAGTCTCTGGAACTTGAGCCCCTCGACTTTGAGGAGTTTCTTTGGGGCATGGACGAAAAGGGGCTGGCCGATCTCATTCGCATGAGTTTTAACAAGATGAAGCCGCTCCCCGATGCCCTACATCGCAGAGCGCTCTCCCTTATGCGCGAATACATGCTCGTAGGCGGCATGCCTGAGCCGGTATCCATCTATGTTGAACAGCGCGCTTTTGCGCCCGTCGACGCTTCGAAGCGCCGAATCGTCCAGCTCTATCGCAACGATATCTCTCGTTTTGCAACCGGTTACGAATTCAAAGTCGTCTCCGTACTCGATGGCATCCCGGGTCAGCTCTCTAGGCACGAAAAACGATTCAAGCTTTCCTCACTTGATAAAAACGCACGCATGCGCACCTACGAAGAAGCCTTCTTTTGGCTGGCAGACGCGCGAATTGCCAATATCTGCTATGCCGCAAGCGAACCGAGCGTGGGCCTTTCACTCAGCATGGAGCAAACGGCCCTCAAGTGCTACATGGCAGACACCGGCCTGCTTGTAACGCTTGCCTTCTCTGACAACAACGATACCGATGAAGACGTTTACAGGGCCGTGCTTCGCGGCGACATCGGATTGAACGAAGGAATGCTTACCGAAAACTACGTTGCCCAATCTCTAAAGGCCAATGGACACAGGCTCTTCTTTTATTTCCAAAGCGGAAAGAAGGAGGGGGAGGAGCGCATGGAAATCGACTTCCTCGTTACCCGACCCTATGCCAATGCCGCCGGAAAGCCGCGCATCAGCCCCATTGAAGTTAAGTCGCCACGCAGATACGGAACCATCTCCCTCGACCGATTCCGCGCGCGCTTTAACAAGAAGATTGGGATGGCTTACGTGTTGCACCCTAAACAACTCGAGTGGGATGCCGAAGCGCAGCTGGCACATCTTCCGTTGTATATGGCTTTTTGCCTGTAGGGACCTCTCTGCGAACGGATGCCGTGAGAAGCGCAGGTCACTCGCTTGCTTTTGCTTGGTCCCACAGGTCGTTGAGTTGAGCGGTTGAGCAGGCGGCGAGGTCATCGCCCGCCTCGTGCACGGCGGCCTCCATCGCAGCCCAGCGACGGCGGAACTTTGCCGTGCTGGCACGAAGGGCACTCTCGGCGTCAATCCCCTCTTTGCGTGCGACGTTGACCAGGGCAAAGAGAAGGTCGCCAAACTCCATCTCGCGCTCGGGCGAGCCAGGGGCCTCGGCCTCAAACTCGGCACGTTCCTCGGCGACCTCGTCCCACACGTCCTGGACCGTCTCCCACTCAAAGCCCACGGCCGCTGCTTTGCGCGACACCTTCTGGGCCTGCATCAGCGCCGGCAGATGCGTGGGCACGCCGTCGAGCAGGCCCTCGGGCGCAGCCTCGCCCGCCGCCACGGCCTTGTCCTTGGCGGCCTTCTCGGCAAGCTTAACCTCGTCCCAAATCTTGAGCACCTCGTCGGAGCTATCGGCATCTGCATCGCCAAACACGTGCGGGTGGCGGCGGATGAGCTTGGCGTCGATGTCGCGCGCCACGTCGGCCAGTGTAAACTCGCCGGCATCCGCCGCAATCTGCGCATGCAGCACGACCTGCATGAGCACGTCGCCCAGCTCCTCGCGCAGGTGTGCCGCATCATCGGCCTCGATGCAGTCGAGCGCCTCGTAAGCTTCCTCGATCATGTTCTTGCCAATGCTGCGGTGCGTCTGCTCACGGTCCCACGGGCAGCCATCGGGCTGACGCAGGCGCCAGATGGTCTGCACCAGATGCTGCAGCTCGGCCGACGCGTCTACCAGCGTGGACAGATCGCGCGAACCCTCGGCATTTTGCTGAGCCATGTGCTGCGCCACGGTTAGTCCTCCTCCATGATCACGTGGCGGAACGCGCCGCCCTCGTAGATGCCGTAGCTGTGCGTGCCGTCCTTGGGGATGCTCACGCTGCCGGGGTTGAAGAGCCACAGGCCCGGGTGCGCGGCGCTCTCCTCGTTAACTTTAATGTGCGTATGGCCGTAGACGAGCGCGGAGCCCTCGGGCAGCGCGGGCGCGTGGTCGACGCTGTTGTGCATGCCGGCGCCAAAGACATGGCCGTGCGTCAGGAACAGCTCGCGACCGGTCTCGTCGAACAGCGTGGCGTAGTCGGCCATGACGGGGAAGTCGAGGACCATCTGGTCGACCTCGGCGTCGCAGTTGCCGCGCACCGCGATGATGCGGTCAGCCAGGGCGTTGAGCAGCGGAATCACGCGTTTGGGGGCGTAGTCGCGCGGCAGGTCGTTACGCGGACCGTGGTAGAGCAGGTCGCCCAGCAGGACGATGCGGTCGGGCTGCTCGGACTCGATGGCGGCGCAGAGGCGCTCGGTCCAGTATGCCGAGCCGTGGATGTCGGAGGCGATGAGGTATTTCATGGGGAGATCCTTTCGAGATGGGGCTAATGTGGCTGGGCGTGGGATGTCGCCGGCCGCGCTATTCAAATCGCAGTGCCGCGCTCTGAGCTGCCTGCATCACGCGTTGGAGCGGTACGTCATGCTCGCGGGCAAGACGGGCGCAGTCTTCGTACTCGGGCGCCGCACGCTCACTGCCGTCGGGCAGGGTCGCCACCTTGACGGACACCTCGCCCCATGGCGTTGTTACGCGCTCAAAGCGGCGTGGTAGGCAAACGCGCTCCATAACCTGGCGGCGGATGCCATTGGTCGTGGTTTCTAAAAAGATAATCGTCTGCAGGCGCTCGATATCCTCGTGGGTACAGATTACCTGCAGCTGCCAGCCGGGACGGCCCTTCTTGCAATAGAGGGGCAGCCAATGCACCTCGCGCGCGCCGGCCTCGCGCAGGCGGTCGGCAGCGTAGGCAAGCACCTCGGGCGACGCGTCGTCGATATCGCATTCCAGCTTGACGATGGTCTCGGGCGCATCGGTCTCGCGGGACAGCGGAGATTTGCTATCGCATGGCATACGGTCCGGCTCCTTTCCGCACGGGCTCGTTTTGTTCACCCAAACGCTAACACATCGCGGGCGGCGTGGATGTGGCGGAGCGCGATGAACGCGATTTTCCTTGTCCGCAAGAAACCGACACTCCACCGCCTCAGCCAAACGTGTACGTCAGCCTCCAAACATGTCATTATTTGCAGCTTTTGGAGGCTGATGTACATGTTTTGGAGTAGGGCCGATGCTGCGTGGCGACCCTCACGCGCAACCCACCTTTCCAGTCGATTTCGGCCCTCGGCGCGCTCATCGCAGCGGGGATCGCGCCGTTACAATGGAGCGGATTCGCTTGACGCAAAGGAGCCTCCATGTCTGCTTGTCCGCTGGTCGATTGCCACACCCACACCTCGTTCTCGGACGGCCATGCCTCGTTTGAGGACAACGTCCGCGCCGCTGCTGCGGCCGGTTGCCGCGTCATGGTCTCGACCGATCACCTTACCCTGCCCGCCAGCATGGACGCCAACTGCGAGGTGCAGGTCGTCGAGGGCGACCTGCCGGCACATCGTCTGGCTTTTGAGGATGCCCGCAAGCTTGCCACGCAGATTGCGCCGGAGCTCACCTTTATCTACGGTTTTGAATGCGATTGGTACGAGGGCTGCGAGCCCCTGGTAGAGCGCTGGTCCCAGGGCGCCGTGGTGCGCTTGGGCAGCGTGCACTGGATTGGCGACCCCGGCAATATCATGGCCGGCGCTGCGGGTACGGCGGGAACGGAAAACGTCGCTCGCCCCGATACGCCCGATTCACGCTGCGGCTGGATCGATGATGACACCAACCTGCACGTTTGGGAAAACTTAGGCGTGCGCGGTGTATGGGAGCGCTACGTCGACGACTGGTGCCGTACTTGCGAAAGCTCACTCAACTTTGACGTGATGGCCCATCCCGACCTGGTCATGCGCTTTTCGAAGGAAGGCTTTGCACCCGATTTTGACCCCGCGCCGTTCTGGGAGCAGATGGCCGAATGCGTCCACGATACGGGGCGCCGCGTTGAGGTCTCGACCGCCGCACCGCGCAAGGGGCTCGATGACTATTACCCCTCGACGGGGCTGTTGCGTTGCTTCGCCCACGCCGAGGTACCCATCACCTTTGGCTCGGACGCGCACCGCGCCTGCGATATTTGCTGGAACATCCGCGAGGCCCAGGTCCACGCCTACGACTGTGGCTATCGAACCTTCGACATCCCCCACCTCACCGGAGAATGGGAGCCCACGCCCCTCGCCTAGCCATCCCTTCATAAGTTGCGGTGAAATAGTTCCTGTTTATAGCCCTAAGACCATCAAACAAGAACTATTCCACCGCAACTTCTATTTGATCCGTTGGGGACGGAGGAAAACGGATCATTTGGTACAAAATATCCTGTCCCCCTTGCACCAAAAGCTTGACTAGTGGCGGCGGGCGTTAAGTTCGCCGGCCAGTTCGTCGAGGGTGATGCCGTAGCGCTCGAGCGTCACGAGCAGGTGGTAGACCAGGTCGCCGGCCTCGTAGCGAATGTGATCGTGGTCGTTGTCCTTGCAGGCCATGATGACCTCGCTCGCCTCCTCGGCAAGCTTCTTGAGTAGCTCATCCTCGACGTCGGTCAGCAGACGAGCGGTATAGCTCTCCTGCGGCGATGCGTCGCGACGCCCATGAATCACCTCGGCCAGCCCCGTCAGTGTCTCGCCGATATTTCCCGGCTGCACGTTAGCTGTTCTGACTCCCATGGTTATTTCCTCTCGTTACTGCAGCGTAAAGTAGGTACCGGTCTCATCGAACCGAGGCTTTGCGCCCTTTTTCTCAAAGAACTCGACGATGACGGCATGGGCCTCATCGAGCCTTTCCTTCTCGGCCTCGAGCCAAAGCGACTGCGCCCCGCAGGCATCAGTCAGGTGCACGCGGCATGGCACGCCCGCGCGGAGGAGCTCGGTGTTGCAGTCGGCGACCTCGAACGGCGCCACGACTTTCATCGCACTCCCCCTTCCACGCGCTTAAAGAAGCAGGTACGGTTGCCGGTATGGCAGGCCGGACCCGGCGAGTCGACCTTGACCAACAGCGTATCGCTATCGCAGTCGGCCCAGAGCTCCTTGACCTCCTGCATATTGCCGCTCGTCGCACCCTTGTTCCAAAGCTCCTGGCGACTGCGGCTCCAAAACCACGTGGTACCGGTCTTGAGCGTCAGCCCCACCGATTCCTCGTTCATCCAGGCAACCATGAGCACCTCGCCGGTGTCATACTGCTGAACCACGCAAGGAATCAATCCTTTGGCGTCGTATTTAAGATCCGCTGGAGTAGTAATTTCTCTCATTTCAATTCCCCAATTTAAACATCGCCGGTCGGCGAGGGTTGTCCAGGTGCCCGAGATTCTGAGCGACAAGCCCGACGACGCGTACTTAAGTACGCGAGGAGGGTTGGAGCCGGAAGATCGGGTGCCTGGGCAAGCCGCAGCATTAGAAGTCCAACCTCACAGGAATACCTTGAGAGGCCATATACTCTTTGACTTCGCGAATGCTGAAGGTTCCGAAGTGAAAGACGCTCGCCGCCAGCACGGCGTCGGCCTCGCCCTCGATCACGCCCTCGGCAAAATGCTCGAGCGTGCCCACGCCACCGCTCGCGATGACGGGAATCGGCACCGCGCGCGCCACGGCGCGAGTGAGTGCCAGGTCGAAGCCAGCCTTAGTGCCGTCGCGATCCATGCTTGTGAGCAAAATCTCGCCGGCGCCACGACGAGCCGCCTCCTCGGCCCACGCCACCGCATCGATGCCCGTGGCGTTGCGACCGCCCGCTGTAAAGACCTCCCACTTGTCGGCACCGGATGCTCCGGGCAAGCCGACGCGCTTGGCATCGATCGCCACAACCACGGCCTGGCTGCCAAACGCCGCGGCAGCCTGGCTGATCAGCGACGGATCGCGCACAGCCGCCGAGTTGAGCGACACCTTGTCGGCACCGGCGGCAACCATGGTGCGCATGCCCGCCAGGTCGCGAAAGCCGCCGCCCACGGTATAGGGAATGGCCAGCTCCTCGGCCGCATGCGCCGCCATCTCGATAGTCGTCGCACGGTTATCGCTCGTCGCGGTAATGTCCAAAAATACGACCTCGTCCGCGCCCTCGCGGTCGTAGGCACGGGCCAGCTCCACCGGGTCGCCCGCATCGCGCAAGCTCACAAAGTTGACGCCCTTGACCACGCGGCCGTCCTTAACATCCAGACAGGGAATTACGCGCTTGGTAAGCATGGGCTACTCCTCCCCTCGAGCGGCGGCCAGCGCCTGGGCCAGCGTAAAGTTGCCCTCGTAGAGCGCACGACCGGTAATGGCGCCTTCAATCGCGCCCTCACCCACCGCGGCAAGCGCGCGGATATCGTCGAGCGTCGAGATACCGCCCGAAGCCACGACGGGAAAGCCCGCGACCTCGGCCACATGGCGATACGCCGCCACATCGATGCCCGTCTGCATGCCATCGCGCGCGATGTCGGTATACACCAGATGCTTAAAGCCCAGCTCGGTAAGCTGCGCCACGGCATCGTCGAGCACCACGCCCGCGCCGTCGCGCCAGCCGTTCACCTTAACCTGGCCGTCGCGCGCGGCAATATCGGCGACCAGCAGCTCGCCAAAGCCCTGGGCTGCCACCTCGGCAAAACCTGGCTCGGTCACCAGCACGGTGCCCAGCGCAATGCGGCGAGCACCATAGCCGGCCAGCTCGTCGATGCGTGCGAGCGAGCGAACGCCGCCGCCCACGTCCACGGACAGACCGTCGACGCCGCAGATGGCCTTAATCGCCGCCGAGTTGGCAGCGCATGTGTCCTCGTCCTCGCCAAAGGCAGCGGATAGGTCGACGACATGCACCCAGCTTGCGCCCTGCTCGGCAAACGAGCGGGCAACGGCCACGGGGTCGTCGGAATATACCTTGCAGCGGCTGCGGTCGCCGCGCTCCAGGCGTACAACCTTGCCGCCGATCAGATCGATTGCGGGAAACAGGATCATCGGCCGACCTCCTCGACGATATTGACGAAGTTCTTAAGGATGCACTGACCCAGCGCGGAGGATTTCTCGGGATGGAACTGGCAGCCCCACACGTTGCCATGGCGCACGATGCACGGGAAACTCCGTGCATAGTGCGTGCGTGCCAACACATCGGCGGCATCGACGTCGTCGGACACCGCGTAGCTGTGGGTGAAGTACATGTTGGCGCCCTCGGCAAAACCGGCAAGCAGCGGATCAGCCGCACCGGCGGACGTCATGTGCACCTGGTCCCAGCCCACGTGCGGCACCTTCAGGCGGCTCGACTCCAGGCGCGTGCACGAGCCGCGCATAATACTCAGGCCATCGACCCAGGGACCGTCAGCCTGCTTGGGAGCGTTTCCGTCCGCGACCGTGCCCTCGTCCGCCGGCACGCCCTCGTCGCCGCGCTCAAAAAATAGCTGAAGACCCAGGCAGATGCCGAGCAACGGAGTTCCAGCGGCAACGGCATCGAGCACGGCCACCTCCTCGCCGCTCTGGCGCATAAAGGCGATTGCGTCATAGAACGCGCCCACGCCCGGGATGACCAGGCCGTCGGCGCTGCGGATCTGCTCCGGATCGTCCGATGTGCAGGCGGCGGCACCGGCGCGCGCAAGCCCGCGCACGACGCTCGACAAGTTGCCCTTGTGGTAGTCGACCACCACAATCTTTGGTTCGCCCACGCGACCCTCCACTTCTCATCATCCACAACCACCACAAAGGGGACAGGTGAACTGCCTCCCGTTTCTTGGACATCGGGAAATGGGAGGTTTTCCATGAGTATAGACCTCAGGGTGAAGCACGACCTGGAGTCCAGGAGGCGGGCCGTCGACCTCTTCGACGCCGGCGTCGGCTGCAAGCCGGCGGCCGAGGCCCTGTCCGTCCCCCGCGAGACCGTGAGAGAATGGCAGTGGGTATACCGGGCGTTCGGAAGCGAGGCGCTGCTGTCCA
>CABUZK010000010.1 GCA_902496115.1 uncultured Collinsella sp.
AGCCCCGAGGCCATGCCTCGAGGCTCTTCACAGTTTTGATGGTGGACCTGACAAGATTCGAACTTGTGACCTCCCGGTTATCAGCCGGACGCTCTAACCAACTGAGCTACAGGTCCATCGCGCAAGGGATATATTAGACGAGTCGTTACGCGCGCGTCAACAACTTTTTTGGAAATCTTTGGGAGGGGTGGTCGCTGGGCTGGCGAGATAGTGTTGGTTTGCTGCTCGGGCAGTCCTGCGCAAGACGAAGGCCACATTAAGTGGCCTTCTTTGCGTGCGGAACTCGCGACAAACCAACACTATCTCGCCAGCCCAGCGACCATGGGGTCCCAAGGTTTTCAAAAAAGCGGTCGGCGCGCAGGTGCGCCGACCGCCGATATATGGGGTCTGATTTTTCTACCAGCTAGGGCCTCTTACTCGTCTAGGAGATCTTCTGGCATGTCGTTGCCGTCGCCTAGGTCGACTGGGGCCTCTTCGGTGTCGGCTGCGGCCTCGTCCTCGGCGCCTTCGCCTTCGGGCTTTTCCTTGGCTGCCGTCATGCGGGCGACAGCGCATACGCGGTCGTTGTCGTCGACGGTCATCATCTTGACGCCCTGGGTGGCTCGGCCGGTCTGGCTAATCTCATCGGTCTTGACGCGAATGACCGTCGCGCCTTCCGTCACGATGAACAGCTCGTGCTGCGGACCCACCGTCTTCATGGCCGCGAGGTTTCCCTTACGCTCGGTCATCTGGATGGTGTAGACGCCCTGACCGCCGCGGTTCTGCTCCGGATAGTCCGCGACCGGCGTGCGCTTGCCGTAGCCGCGCTCGGTGATGACAAACAGGTCGCCGTTGCCGTTGGTAACCTCCATACCCAAAACGCTCACGCCGTCCTTCATGCTAATACCGCGAACGCCGCTGGTGTCGCGGCCGGTGGCGCGCACCTGGTCCTCGGGGAACATGATCGCCTTGCCCGCAGTGGTGGCCAGGATAATCTTGTCGCCCTCGCGCACACGGCGCACGGCGAGCAGCGCGTCGTCGTCTCTCAGATTGATGGCGATCAGGCCATCACGGCGGCTGCGGTCGTAAGCGCTCATCACGGTCTTCTTGACCATGCCGCTCTTGGTGGCAAACATCAGGTACTCGTCGGCGGGGAACTCGCGGCAGCTGATGACGCTCGCGATCTTCTCGCCTTCCTCAAAGGGCAGCAGGTTGACGATCGCGGTGCCGCGCGCCTGGCGCGTACCCACCGGCAGCTCGTGCACCTTCAGGCGGTAGACCTTGCCCTTGCTCGAGAAGAACAGCACGTACTCGTGCGTGGATGCGATAAACATCTCGTCGATGACGTCGTCCTCTTTAAGGTTGACGCCCGACACGCCCTTGCCGCCGCGCTTCTGGGCGCGGTAGGCAGCCACCGGGATGCGCTTCACGTAGCCGGTGTGGGTGATGGTCACGACCATGTCCTCGTCGGCGATGAGGTCCTCGACATCCAGATCCTTTTCGACATGGCTGATCTCGGTGCGGCGTTTGTCGCCGAACTTTTTCGAAATCTCACGCATCTCCTCCTTGATGACGCCCAGGATCTTCTCCTCATGCGCCAGCAGGTCCTCGTAGTAGGCAATGGCGCGGCGCAGACCGTCCAGCTCTTCCTGGATCTTGTCGCGCTCCAGGCCAGTCAGGCGGCGCAGCTTCATCTCGAGGATGGCCGTGGTCTGCTCGGGCGTAAAGCCAAAGCGCTCGATCAGGCGGCCGCTTGCCTCGGAGTCGGTCTGCGAGGAACGGATAATGCTGATGACCTCGTCGATATGGTCGAGAGCCATCAAGTAGCCCTCGAGGATATGGGCACGCGCCTGGGCCTTCTTAAGGTCAAAGCGAGTGCGGCGGGTAACGACGTCGACCTGGTGGTCGATGTAGTGCTGCAGCATCTCGCGCAGGCTCAGGCATTTGGGAACGCCATTGACGAGCGCCAAGTTGTTGGCGCCAAAAGTCGTCTGCAGCGAGGTGTACTTATACAGGTTGTTGAGCACGACCTGCGGAATGACGCCCTTCTTGAGCTCGATGACCAGACGGATGCCCTTTTGGTTGGACTCGTCGCGCATGTCCGAGATGCCCTCGATGCGCTTGTCGTTCACGAGCTGGGCGATCTTCTCCTGCAGGGTGCCCTTGTTGACCATGTAAGGGATCTCGGTAAAGACCAGGCGGCTGCGACCGGTCTTGGTGGATTCCACGTGAGCCTTGGCACGCACGGTAATGGAGCCGCGACCGGTCTCGTAGCTCTGCCTAATGCCGGCGCTGCCCATGATGATGGCGCCGGTGGGGAAGTCCGGACCGGGCATGATCTGCATAAGCTCGTCGACGGTGGCGTCGGGATTGTCGATCAGGTAGCAGGTGGCCTCGATCGCCTCGGTGAGGTTATGCGGGGCGATATTGGTGGCCATGCCGACGGCGATGCCCTGACTACCGTTGACCAGCAGGTTGGGAAAGCGCGCGGGCAGCGCCACGGGCTCGGCGAGCGACTCGTCGTAGTTGGGCTGCCAGTCGACGGTATCCTTTTGCAGGTCGCGCAGCAGCTCCATGGCAGGCTTTGCCAGGCGGCTCTCGGTATAACGCATGGCCGCCGCGCCGTCGCCATCGATGTTGCCGAAGTTGCCGTGGCCATCGATGAGCGGTGTGCGCATGGAGAACCACTGCGCCAGACGAACCATGGCCTCGTAAACCGCGAAGTCACCGTGCGGATGGTACTTGCCGATAACTTCGCCGACCGTCCAGGCCGACTTCTTATGCGGGCGGTTGGGGTAGATGCCGCTCTCGTTCATGGCGTACAGGATGCGGCGGTGCACCGGCTTTAGGCCGTCGCGCACGTCCGGCAGGGCGCGCGCCGTGATGACCGACATCGAGTACTCGATGAACGACTGCTTCATCTCGCGGCCGAACTCCGAAATCTGGAGCTGACCGCCGTTGATATCCTCGCCGGCCGAGGCGCCACGATCGACCGCACCGAAGCTCTCCTCGAGCTCGGCGTCGTCATCCTCATCCTCTTCATCCTCGGCGTCGGGGTTATAGGAATCCGGATCGCCGTCCTCGCCCTGCTCAGCGCGGGCGAGCAGGCGCTTCAGATCATCGGGCATGCCGGCGTCGCCGGCCTCGTCCATACCCTCGTTGTTGTTGATATCGTCTGCCACGTTACCTCCTCTTAAGCGTCAAGGAATCGTGCATCATGCGCATGCTTTTCAATGTACTCACGGCGATAGCCGACCTCGGAACCCATGAGCTCGCGCACGGCGCGGTCCGCCACCACGGCGTCCTCGATCGACACGCGCTGCAGGATACGGGTCTTGGGGTCCATCGTCGTCGAGGCAAGCTGCTTGGGGTCCATCTCGCCCAGGCCCTTGTAGCGCTGAACGGTATAGCCCTTGCGCTTCTTGGTGATCTTGCCGTCCTTGGCCTTGCCGTCCTCGTCGTTGTCGTCGGGGTTCAGGCCCAAGCTCTGAATGGTGTCGCGCAGAATCTCGTCTTCGGGCTGGCGGCCGTTGGGATACACGTAATGGATCTTGTTGCGTACCTTAATGCCAAAGATGGGCGGGCAGGCAACATAGACATAGCCGGCATCGATCAGCGGGCGCATGTACTTGTAGAAGAACGTCAGCAGCAGGATGCGGATATGCGCACCGTCAACGTCTGCATCGGTCATGATGATGATCTTGTGGTAGCGCGCCTTGCTGATATCGAAGTCGCCACCGTCGCCGGCGCTCGTCGTGACGCCGCAGCCGATCGCGGTGATCAGGGATTGGATGGTGTCGCTCGAGAACGCGCGGTGGTCACCCACGCGCTCGACGTTCAAAATCTTGCCGCGCAGGGGCAGAATCGCCTGGATGTCTCGGCGACGGCCGTCCTTGGCCGAGCCGCCTGCCGAGTCGCCCTCTACGATAAAGAGCTCGGTCAGCTCGGCATCGCGCACCGAGCAGTCGGCGAGCTTGCCGGGCAGCGACGCCGTCTCGAGCAGACTTTTGCGACGGGTCGCCTCGCGCGCCTTGCGGGCGGCGTTGCGGGCCTTGCAGGCCTGCTGGGCCTTCTTGACGATCTCGCGGGCGGGCTTGGGGTGCTCCTCCAGATAATCGGTCAGTCCATCGGTCACGATCTTGAGCGTGAGCGCGCGCATGTAGGAGCTGCCGAGCTTGGCCTTGGTCTGGCCCTCAAACTGCGGATCGGGCAGTTTAACCGAAATGACGGCCGAAAGGCCCTCGCGCACGTCGTCACCGCTCAGGTTGGCGTCCTTCTCCTTGAGCAGGTTCTGCTTGCGGGCGTAATCGTTAATCACGCGGGTGAGAGCGGTGCGGAAACCCTCGAGATGCATGCCGCCCTCGGGGGTGTAGATGTCGTTGGCAAACGACATGACGTTCTCGCCGTAGCCGGCATTCCACTGCAGGGACACCTCGACCTCGCCCATCTTGGTCACGGGCGCATCCGGATCCGACTTGCCCTCGATATAGATGGGCTCCTTGAAGGCCTCGGGAACGTCTTTGCCGTCGTTGAGGAACTTGACGAAGTCGATGATGCCACCCTCGTAGCAGAACTCCTCCACGTGGGGAGTCGCCTCGCGCTCGTCGGTCAGCACAATCTTTAGATTCTTATTGAGGAACGCCGTCTCCTGCAGACGGTTGTGCAGCGTATCGAAATCGTAGACACAGGTCTCGAAAATCTCGTCGTCGGGCCAGAAGCTGACGGTGGTGCCCGTCGAATCCGAGGTGCCCACGACCTCCATCTTCTTGACGGTCTTGCCGCGCGAGAACTCCATCTCGTAGACGCTGCCATCACGGCGCACCTGCACGACCACGCGCTTGGACAGCGCGTTGACGACGGAGATGCCCACGCCGTGCAGTCCGCCCGAGACCTTGTAGGCCGAGTTATCGAACTTACCGCCGGCGTGCAGGATCGTCATAACGACCTCGAGCGTCGGGATCTTTTTGATGGGATGCTCGTCGACGGGGATGCCTCGCCCGTTGTCGACGACCGTGATGGAGTTGTCGGCGTGGACCGTCACGTGAATCTCGGTGCAGAAACCGGCCATGGCCTCGTCAACGGAGTTGTCAACGATCTCCCACACCAGGTGATGCAGGCCGCTGGCGCTCGTCGAGCCGATATACATGCCCGGGCGCTTACGAACGGCCTCAAGACCTTCGAGAATCTTAATCTCGCCGCCATCGTAATCGTTTTCGTTTGCCACACGTCCTCCTTCAGCTAAGAAAATGTGTACAGCCTTACTAGTTTATCGTAAAAAAATACCCTCGGGAGCGAGGGTATTTGGCTCTACAAGGCCACCAGATGCGATTTAAGGCTCTTTCTTGCTTTGCACGCCCTTGGCCCACTCGGCACTGGCTCTCATGGCATTCTCGAGGGCCTCGCGCAGTTTTTGGTCTTCGATGGGCGCCACTTGGCGCTCGATCTCGCCGCGTTCGGCTTCGCTTAGATCGGCGTGCGGAACCGGCGGTCGCTCGGTCACGGCCGGGCGCAGGCGCTCCTTGGCAGCCGGCGGCGTGTGACCGAGCGCGGTCGTTTTGAACACCAGGCCGTCCACATGCGCGCCGGCCCGCTCCATGCGCGCCCGGATGATCTCGCGCAGCAGCGTCATCTCCTGCGTCCACGAGGGCGAATCGAGATACACCAGCAGCTCATTGGACTCGGGCAGGTAGCGTAGGCCCGTCACGTGGCGTCCCTCGCGCGTGCCCGAGCACACCGCATTCCAGGCACGATAGACCGCGCGCGACTCCTCGGCAGCCTCCATTTGCGCGCGGCGCTCAGGTGTCGCGGCCGCCAGGATGCGCTGACGCTCGGCATCCAAAAAGCCGCCAAAGGCAACCGTTCCGTTCTCGCGCTCGTAATTAGCACGCCTCACCCATGCTCACCACCTTGGCTCGTTCAAGCAGGTCATCAGTAAAGTACCCCAAGTTGGTGGTGGTTATGACCGTCTGGATGTCATCACCGATCAGCTGCAGAAAAGCGCCTCGACGCCCGGCATCGAGCTCGCTCATCACGTCGTCCAAAAGCAGCAGTGGCGCGGTGCCCAGGATATCGCGCGCCACGGCCACTTCTGCCACCTTCCAGGCAAGCACCAGCGTTCGCTGCTGCCCTTGGCTGGCAAACGAACGGGCAGATCGACCCGCAACGGTAAACTCAATCTCGTCGCGATGCGGACCCACAAGCGTCACGCCGCGGCGCATCTCCTCATCGGCACGCTCATCGAGGGCCGCGAGCATATGCTCGTACGCCCAGCCCTTAAGTTCCTCGCGCCCCTCGGTTTGAGGCAAATCCCCCAGTGTGGACACATAGGACACGCCTGCGTCCTCACCGGACGCCACCTGCCCATACGCGGCGCGCACATGGCCTGCCAGTCGGTCGAGCAGGGCCAAACGATGCACGAGCAGGGCGGACCCGGCGCGAGCGATGGAGTCATTCCATGCGCCGAGCATCTCGCGGCAGCACCAGGACTCCTTGAGCAGGGCGTTGCGCTGCGTCACGCAACGCCCGTAGGTGCTCGCCAGGTCGGCGTAACGGGCGCTCAGTTGCACGCCAAAGTCGTCGAGGGCGGCCCGACGCACGCTGGCACCGCGTTTGACCATATCCAGATGATCGGGGCAAAAAAGCACGCTCGGCAAAACCCCGCGCACGCCGGCGGCCGAACATCTCTTGCCGTTACGGCTAAACGAGCGCTTGCCGTCCTCAACGCCCAGCCCCATATCGAGCACGCGGCCATCGCCCTCGAGTCTCAACTCGAGCCTGCACGAGCCCGTGCCGTCGTGCACGAGCTCGGTAGCGGTGGGATGCCTAAACGAGGCGCCGCTCGTCAAAAGCTGCAGCGCCTCTATTAGGTTGGTCTTTCCCGCCGCGTTGGGTCCCGCAAGCACCGTCACGCCTTCGTCCAGGTCAAGACGGTAGCTATCGAAACTGCGGTAGCGCGCGACGGAAAGGTTGCGGGCAAACATGGTCATGGCGCAGCGCTAGATGCGAACCGGCATGACCAGGTACAGATAGTTGATCTTGTCGTAGGACTTAAAGATACCCGCCTGCGAGTAGCTCTTGAGCTCCAGCGTGATCTCCTTCTCCTTGGATAGGGCATTGAGGCAGCCAAAGATGTAGTGGTAGTTAAAGGCGATGGTGCCCGACTCGCCCTCGGCCTCGACATCGATTGTCTCCTGCGCCAGATCCTGGTCATTGGAGATGGAGGACAGGCCCATCTGACCGTTCTCGACATCAATCTCGAACTTGACGGCGGGGTTCGCGCTCGCGATGACCGCCACGCGCTTGAGGGCGGCATTAAAAGCCGCCACGTCGATCTTGACGCTCGTCACGCACGAATCGGGGATGAGTTGCTTGTAGTTGGGGTATACGCCCTCGATACGACGCGACACGTAGGTGGTGTTGCCGGCCTCAAAGACAACCTGGGTGTCGGTGGCGCCGATCATGATGGTCGCCTGGCTGGCCATGATGCTCAGGGCGTCGTTGAAGGCGTCGGCCGGAACGTTGAGCTCAAAGGATCCCTCGAGCGTCGAGGTCTCGACCTGGGTGTCGCATACGGCCAGGCGGAAGGAGTCGGTTGCCACCAGGCGCACGGTGTTGTTCTCGACCTTCATGTGCACGCCTCCCAGAATGGGGCGGGCCTTATCGGTCGAAGTGACGCGCCATACGCGACCGACCATCTCGGACAGGATGTCGGTCGGGAGCTCCACCGCGCTCTCGATGGCATAGGCAGGGAACTCGGGGAAATCGTTGGCGTCGAGCGTGTTGAGGCGGAAGGAACTCTTCTCGCATCCAATCAGCACCTGACGCTCCGAGAGCTCAAAGGTAACCGGAGCGTCGGGAAGGGTCTTCGTAATGTTCGAGAGCATCTTGCAGGGAATCACCATCTCGCCCTCTTCTTCGACATGCGCGGCAATGCGATGACGAATCGAGATGGTGTAGTTAGAGGTTTGGAATTCCAAGATGCCGTCCTGCGCCTTAACGAGCACGCCCGATAGGATGGGAAGGGTAGATGCCGAAGCGACGCCTTTCATAACGACGCCAATGGCTTGCGTGAGCGAGCTTTGGCTGACGGTAAACTTCATCTTTTAATACCTTTCTATAGATATAAATATCTTAATAATAGTAATAGCACTGACGAAACTGTTGATTACTCCCAAAAGCGCTGGTCAACCCCAAAAAGAGAATCGACAGCACCCTGTGCGCAACCGACCGTGTTTTCCACGTTCAAAACCTGCGGAAAACTTTTCATCGCCTTGTGGCGAGTTTTAGACATGTTATGCCCGGCGTTTCGACAAGTTTTCAACAGGTGTCTCTATTTCCCTACGAGCGCAGTGTAATTTTATCTCGCAGCGATTTGAGATCCTCGGTTATGGTGCGGTCTTCCTGAATCATCTTCTGAACCTTTTTATAGCTCGTACTGACGGTTGAGTGGTTGCGGTTGCCAAACTCCGCGCCCACCGCCGTAGTCGTCATCTCGCACATCTCGATGGCCAGATATATGGCGATATGGCGGGCTTTGGCTATGTTGGCGTTGCGGCGCGGGCCGATGAGCTCCTCGTGCGTCACGCCGTACTGCTCTTCAATGACAGACTGGACCGTCTGCACGTTGATCTTTTTGGCCGACGTATCGAAGTACTGACTTGCGATGGCGTCGATGTCGTCGAAACTGAGCTCGCTGCCCTCGCGTTCGCGGTCTCCTGCCTCGCCGGCGCAGCGTTCGCAGAAGCTCTCGAGTTCGCGGATGTTGGTTCCCGAGACTTCTGCCATGTGCTTAAAGTGCTCGTCGGTCAGATGCCCGCCATCGCCGCCATAGGCCGCCAGCAGCGAGTCGTCACCCGCCTCGTTGTCGGCGGCTATCGTGTTCTCGTAGTAGCGCTGCAAGATCTTGTATTTCATCTCGTAGCTGGGCTCCGCCACCAAACAGAGCATACCGGCATTAAAACGGCTGGTAAGGCGCTCGTCCATGCTCAGGTCTTTGGGCGCACGGTCGGCTGCGATGACGACTTTTTTGTTGTTGCGGATAAACTCGTCCATGAGCTGGAAGAAGTAGTCCACGCTCGCGCGCTTGCCGATGATGTTTTGAATGTCGTCGATGATGAGCACGTCCACGTCGTGGTATGCCTGCATGATGGGGGCGTTGCTCTTCTTTTGGCGGTCGAACTCCGTCATCAGGTCATCGAGGTACGCCTGTGAGTTGGCGTACTTTACCTTGATCTCGGGCGACTTTTCGGCGAGCTCGTTTTTGATGGCGAGCAGCAGATGGGTCTTGCCCAGCCCCGATTTGCCATAGATGAACAGGGATGTGCATGTGCCGCGTTCGTCCGCGAGCGCGGCAAACTTGAGGGCTGAGCGATAGGCATGGCTGTTTTCTGGGCCGTAGACAAAGTTTTCGAAGGTGAATTTCGAGTTGGCCGCGAGCGGCGAGCCGTCGGTGTTCTGGTCGATCGGTGCCGCAGCTGCGGGGACGCTCATGGGCGATGTGGAGGCTGGTTTTGCACTCTTTGCAGGCGCCTCGCCTTTCATCTGGTTCATCATGCGGCGGAAATCGTCGGCCGAAAGCGTGTTTTTGATTGCGATGCCCGAATCCTCGCCCAGTGTTGCGTCGTGCGCGATAGGCATGTGTGTGGCAGCGGGCATAGGAATTGCTGCCGTTGGTGCGGCGGGCATGGTTTCACGGGAAACATCGCCGATTTGGTGCTCGGGAGCCGATACTGTGGTGGTAGCTGGTGCCGCCGGGGGGACGACGGGTGCCGTGGGTGCGGCGTTATCTGCCGCGGAGCCCTGTGGTGCCACGATGTTGAGCGCAATCGGTGCAAAGGCGATCTCTTCCAGGTACGCCTCGATGGTCGGCTGATGCTTTTTGAGCTGAGCGATGGCAAATCGTGAGGGGGCCTCAATCGTCAAGGTGTCCTCGGTCAGGCTCACGGCGCGCGATTGCGCCAGCATGTTGATGAGGCGCGCATCTTGGCCGTCGCGCTGGCAAAAGGCGATGGCATCCCCCAGGATGATGCTTGCTTCCTCGTCCACTGTCTCTCCCGTTCCTTAAGCTTGGGCCCGCACGCGAGCGCTTCCGATTTCGGTCAGATGGTATTTCTGCCCATGTTTGACTATCAAGCCCGTCTGCGCCAAATCGTTGAGCGTGCGCGACCAGGTGGGTGCGGAGTTTCCAAACGCCCGCGCCAAGTCCGTCGCGCCGCACTCTTGATGTTGGGCCAGATACCCTAATGCAGCGTTGCCGCGTTCGCTTATAAACACGTCCGACTGCGGTTGTGTGTATTGATTCGCCGCATTAGGATACATCATTTGAGCTGCTGGTTGTTGAGAACTCTGCATGGGCGGCACCTGCTGTTGAAAACTTTGCGGCCACTGTTGGTAAGGCTGCGGCGGCATCTGCTGAGTCCAGGGGTTCAATTGCCCCTGCGGTATCTGCTGATACGGCTGCTGGTACCCCTGAGGATACTGCTGCGGATACGGCTGGGCATATCCCTGCTGCGGCATATATTGGGGAGGATACCCTTCGGGGTACGGTTGGTAGCCCATTTGCTGGACGTTTGGCATGGCCGCCGTCTGCTGCACAGTGCCTGTGTCCAGATCTGCCGAGCCCATGGTCTCCGGCATGTTTTGCGCCGTGTGGCGCAGCGGTGCCTGGGGATTTTGTGCGGGAAAAGCTCCAGGCTGCTGCATGTGCGCCACGGGTTGCTGCATCTGCTGTGCCGCCATGGGCTGCTGTGCAAACGTGCTGGGTAGGGGGTATGCCGGCTGCTCCGTCTCGGGGCGCACGGCGGCTCCTCGCCCTCCGGCACGCTCGATTTCCTGCACACGCTTGGGGTCCAGACTTACCGTGACCACGGTGCCATTGCCCATGTTGTCCTCGATGGATACGGCGCCGCCGGCGTTTTCCAAGTACTCCTGCACCATGGGAAACCCGGCTCCAGTTCCGCGGATATATCGCTTCATGTTGCTGTTTGCGCTGGTTACGCCAAAGTCGAAAGCACGTTCTTTGTCTTCGATCCCCGGTCCCTGGTCTGCGAATCGGATGGTGTCGCCGCCGTCCAGGATCGAGATGATAGGCTCTGCAAAGTGGGCGTGGATAAAGTTTTCGACAATCTCGCGGATAACCATGAGCGAGATGTGCCCGCCCTGTTCTTTCATGCACTGGTAGACGGTGTTAGTTGTCTCTTCCAGATAGGTGCGCACGTCCTGCGGTTCGATGACGATGACGCGCGGCGTCGACAACATGTCGTCATAGACCGCGATGCGTGCG
The DNA here is from genome assembly GCA_902496115.1 of uncultured Collinsella sp. Lineage (GTDB taxonomy): Bacteria > Actinomycetota > Coriobacteriia > Coriobacteriales > Coriobacteriaceae > Collinsella. The sequence continues at coordinate 11,261 of CABUZK010000010.1, forward strand.
GCATACATGGCACCCTGCGCTTTCGCAGCGGCCTGCTCTTCCTGGCCTCGCTTTTCGCGCACGCCGGTGATGTGCTCGTTGTCGGGTGCCGGGTCTCCGGAATCGACCATGGTGTAAAAGTCGTCAGACATGCCGCTCGCAATCTTTCAAAAGGTTTCGAACAAATAGTAGCTCACTGTGCAATGTTTCTCATCTTTCGACAACTTTTCAAAACCTGTTGAAAACTTTGGAAAACGGGCGAAAAGTTCTCAACATTGCCAACATGACCTGTTGAAAACTCGGTGAAATATCGTGAAAAGTTGCCGTACACCGCAAATTTCAGTTGGGCTTATGGGGGAACCGTGTGAACTGCGCGACCTTTTACCTTTGATTTCTTGACATTTGAACATTGATTTCCCTACAATCTTCAAGCTCACGTGTCTATATCTGCGTCCGCGCTCCCGCGGACACTCGAAATGCAGCAGGAGGAACTTAAGATGAAGCGTACGTATCAGCCTAATAAGCGTAAGCGTGCCAAGACCCATGGCTTCCGTGCCCGTATGGCCACCAAGGGTGGTCGTGCCGTGCTCGCCCGTCGCCGCGCCAAGGGCCGCAAGCGTCTCACTGTCTAGCAGCGATACACACATCTCGCATGAAGACTATTAAGTCTCGGCAAGATTTCGAGCATGTGTTCAGTCAGGGGCGTCGTTTCAATCACCCTCTGATTCGAATGACCATATGTGAATCGGTTGGCGAAGGCGACTCCGGAAGGGTCGCCTTCGTTGGTGCTAAACGGCTCGGTTGTGCAGTTGTGCGCAACCGTTCTAAGCGTGTGATGCGCGAGGCCGCCCGCAGCTGCGGATTTCCCGTTGCGGGTTATGACATCATCTTGTTCGCGACTCCCAAGACGAGGATCTCCTCGCCGCAGGAGATGGACAAGGCATTGCGTTCGCTTATGAAACGCGCCGGCGTTGCCGGGGAGGAGCGATGAGCAATCACGTTTTGCGACGTGTTGCCATCGCTCCTATTCGCATATATCAACAGGTTATTTCGCCCTTATTACCTGACGCCTGCATTTATTACCCAACGTGCTCGCAATATGCCGTTCAGGCGATTGAGAAGTACGGTGTTTTGAGAGGCTGCTGGCTTGCCGTGAGGCGCATCGCTCGCTGCAATCCCCTGCACGTCGGCGGTTATGACCCTGTGCCCTAACGGGCACTCGCTATCGGAGGAAAACTTACATGTGGGATTGGATCGTTAACATCCTTTTCGAGCTGCTCAAGCTCATCCAGACCTTTGCGGTCGACTGGGGCCTGTCCATCATCATCCTGGTGGTCATCATCCGTCTGCTGCTGACGCCGCTCATGCTCAAGTCGACAAAGTCGACGGCGCGCATGCAGGTGCTGCAGCCCAAGATGCTCGAGATCCAGGAGCGCTACGCTGACGATCCCCAGCGTCAGGCCGAGGAGATGCAGAAGTTCTACAGCGAGAACAAGTTCAACCCCATGGCTGGTTGTCTGCCGCTGTTGATCCAGATGCCTGTCCTGTTCGCCCTGTTTACGCTGCTGCGTAACCTGCCGCAGTACTTTAGCGACGGCACGTTCTCGTTCTTCAACATCCTGCCTGACCTTACCACCACGCCGAGCGCTTCTTTTGCCGATGGCTTTATGGTTGCGCTGCCTGCACTGGTTTGCCTGATTCTGTTCGCTGTCTTGACCCTGATTCCGCAGCTGTATATGTCTCGCAATCAGACCGGTCAGCAGGCCCAGAGCATGCGCATGATGGCCGTCGTCATGACCGTCATGATGCTTTGGATGGGCTGGAGCCTGCCCGTCGGCGTTCTGCTGTACTACGATGTGTCTTCTGCCTGGCAGGTTATCCAGCAGATCTTCGTGACGCAGAAGGTTATCGACAAGGCTAAGGCCGATGAGGAGGAGCGCCTCAAGAACGCTCCGCTGCAGGTCGAGGTTACCCGTCGCGAGAAGAAGCCGCGCCCGCACAAGAAGAAGTAGTGGGATAGTATTCTTATTTAGGTACCTAACTTTTGGAGTTCGTTATGTCTGAAGAGATCGTCGAGGATATGCTTGAGGAGGTTGCCCCGCGGGTCGCGGGCGATTATCCCGAGATTGCACAGCGTTACAAGGCTGGTGAAGAGCTGACCGATGAGGAGCTCGACACCATTGCCGATGTGGCTATTTCCATTCTGCGTTCCATCCTTTCGCACTTCGACGCGGCGAACTCACCCATCGATGAGTATGAGGGTGACGAGGGCGAGTTGATCCTGGACGTAACTGCTCCTGATCTTGCTGTTCTCATTGGCCGTCATGGACGTACCCTCGATGCTCTTCAAGTTATGTTCTCCCTGTTGGTGAGTCGCAAGCTTGGCTTTAGGTATCCGGTCGTCGTCGACGTCGAAGGTTATAAGAGCCGTCGACAGGACAAGGTTGCTTCTATGGCCCAGTCCGCTGCCGAGCGCGCTATTCGCACTCATAAAAGTGTTTCCTTGCCGCCTATGAATGCCTACGAACGTCGACTGGTTCATATTGCCCTTCGTGGTAACGATGCTGTCGACACGCATTCTGAGGGCTCTGACCCCGATCGCCATGTTGTGATTGTTGCTCGATAATCTTCTCGAGTCTATGCTAAGGGGACGTGGTTTCCACGTCCCCTTTTTTTGTCAAAAGTTCTCGATACACTGATTTTTGTCAGAAAGGAGTCGTCTTGTTTGTTTTAACTGATGAGCAGGCAAGCCAAATGCTGGGCCGTCTTATTTCGTATCGCAAAGACTATTCTTTGAAGGTCTCCGACGAGAGCCTTCGTGTCTGTATCAAGCATCTTGATCTTGTTCTGGAGGCCAATAAGACTACTAATCTAACGCGCATCCTGAATGTTGATGATGCAGCCGTCCTTCATATTCTGGACTCACTTGTTTTACTGCCCTATATTGATAAAGCTCCTGAAGGTGCTTTGCTTGATATGGGTACCGGTGCTGGATTTCCAGGTATTCCGTTGACTATTGCAAGTGGGCGAAAGGCTACCTATATCGATTCCGTTGGCAAGAAAGTAGATGCTGTTAACTCCTTTGTTAGTGCGCTTAGACTCAAGCATGCTTATGCCGTTCACGATCGTCTTGAGGAATATGCTCGATCCCATAAGAAGCAATTTGCAGTTGTGACCGCCCGTGCGCTCGCACCATTACCGGTTCTCGTTGAATATGCTTCTCCTTTTCTAAAAGATGGTGGTCTCTTTGTTATTACGAAGGGGAATCCATCTGATGAAGAGCTTCAATCTGGTATTGCTGCTGCAAAGATATGCGGCTTTATCACGCTTATGACGGACGACCTTGATTTGCCGAATGGTCTGGGTCACCGTGAATTTATTATCCTTAAAAAGACTCGTCATGCCTCGGTTTCTCTTCCTCGTGCTAATGGCATGGCAAAAAAGAATCCGCTTGCCTAGATGTTTCACGTGAAACATAATGGATAGTGTCGATTGTTATGTTTCATGTGAAACATAACAATCGATGTCGAATCGGATTGTTTCACGTGAAACATCCTCCATTCAACAGCTTTAAATACACCAGGAGGGACCGTGGGATTTCGCGACGTTAAGCGTTCTAAGAGTGCAAAAGACACGCGTGTCATTGCTATCATCAACCAAAAAGGCGGCGTAGGTAAGTCCACCACGGCTGTAAATCTTGCAGCAGCGTTGGGTGAACTGGGCCGAAAGACATTAATTGTCGATTTTGACCCGCAGGGTAATAGTACGAGTGGTTTTGGAATCGAAAAAGAAGAACTCGATCACTGCATCTATGATGCATTGCTGAACGATGTTCCGGCGGAATCGCTCGTTCTTGATACAAATTGCAATAAGGTATTTGTAATCCCGGCAACTATCCAGCTTGCGGGTGCGGAAATCGAACTTGTCAGTGCGATTGCCCGTGAGACTCGCTTAAAGGATCTGCTTGAGCCTGTTCAGGATGAGTTTGATTTTATATTCATCGATTGCCCGCCATCGCTTGGTTTGCTGACCATCAATGCGTTAACAGCAGCAGACAGTGTTTTGATTCCTATTCAATGCGAATATTACGCACTCGAAGGCGTCACAAAGCTGCTTGAATCGATGAAGATGGTTAAAACACGCCTTAATAAGAGCCTTGATACTTATGGCGTGCTCATGACTATGTACGATTCGCGTACATCGCTTTCGAACCAGGTTGTGGAAGAGGTTCAATCGTATTTTGGTGACAAGACATTCAAGACCTTGATTCCACGCACAGTTAAAATTTCAGAAGCACCCTCATTCGGTGAGCCAGTAATTACCTATGCGCCACAGAACAAGGGCGCAAAGGCGTATATGAACCTTGCTAAAGAGGTGATTAAGCGTGCCTAGTCCTAAGAAGCGCGGCGGCTTGGGTCGTGGTCTCAATGCACTGGTCTCAGAAGCTGAATATGAGACTGGTGGATCTGCAGCGTCAGCATCAAATGCCGTTTCGGAAACTAAGCTTCCAATCGAAGACATCGTTCCGAACCCAAATCAGCCACGAATTCACTTCAACGAGACCGAGCTTCGAGAGTTGAGTGAGTCAATTCAGGAGCATGGCGTTCTTCAGCCGCTTCTTGTGCGCAAGCACGGTAATGGCTATGAGATTATCGCGGGTGAGCGCCGTTATCAGGCTTCGAAACTTGCGGGTCTTGAGGAGCTCCCCGTCATCATTAAAGATGTTGATGATGAGCAGATGCTTGCACTCGCGCTGATTGAAAACCTTCAGCGCTCTGACCTTAACCCCGTCGAAGAGGCAAAGGGATATCGACAGCTCATCGATGCGAGCGGTATGACTCAAGAAGCCTTGTCAAAGGCTGTCAGCAAGTCTCGTTCCGCAATCACCAATTCGTTGCGCCTGCTTGATCTTCCAGAGGTAGTTCAGCAGATGATCTTCGACGGCAAGCTGACTGCTGGTCATGCGCGTGCAATTCTTGCGGTTCCGTATGAAGATGCGCGCATTAATCTTGCTGAGAAGGTTGTTGCAGAGGGATTGTCTGTCCGTGCGACAGAAAATCTTGCCCCACTGTTTTCTGCCGGAGAGACGCCTAAAACACCTCGCCCTGCAACGCCTCAGTCTTTTAAGAAGGCTGCACGCGTTCTGCGTCAGGTGTTTAACACGAACGTTCGCGTCAAGAGCTCGCGCGGCAAGAATAAAATCGAGATTGAGTTTAAGGATGAGGAAGAGCTGTCTCGCATTCTTGGCGAGATGATTCAATTTGACCAGGGAGATCAGGATGAAGAATAAAGTTCTGACTGCTCTTGCTTTGGCTGCAACTGTAGCGGTTGGTGCGTTTGCGGGATTTAAGATCGCAACAGACGATGAATTGCGTGGTCGTCTGCTTCGCGGAGCGCAAGATATCGTCGATACGTCCAAAAAGAAAATGGATGTTATGACTGAGGATGTCGCTATGCGTACAGCTCAGGTAACTAAGAATCCCAAGATTAATCAAGATTGGGTTAACCATCAATGGGAAAATGTAGGCTTTTAGGTACCTAACAATTACTAGCCTTTTTTAAGGGGTCCCTGTCTGAACGCCAGAACAAGGACCCCTTATTTCTTTCGAAAAAGTTGTTGAACAATCGCTCGATGCGAATTAGCGATAGATATGAAACAGCCCCGGTTGCAATTAAGCAACCGGGGCTTTTCGATGTTTCACATGAAACGTTTAGGTTGGTCTCCCCTACGCGTTCTTCTGAACCTTGAAGCGCTGCTTGAGTTGGCCGCAAGCAGCGTCGATATCGTTGCCGCGAGAGTTACGGATCGTGGTCTCAATGCCACGGGACTCAAGACGACGCTGAAGGTCTTCAACCTTATGAATCGGTGACGGTTTGAGAGGACTGCCCTCGATATCGTTGAGCTGGATCAGGTTGACGTGGCACAGCGTGCCCTCGCAGAAGTCGCAGAGCGCCTGCATCTCGGGGTTGGTGTCATTGACGCCCTCGATCATGGCGTATTCGTATGTCGGACGGCGGCCGGTCTTTTCGGTGTAGAGCTGAAGGGCCTCGTGAAGGCGCAAAAGCGTGTACTTCTTAACGCCCGGCATGAGCTTATTACGCGTGGACTGAATGGCAGAGTGCAGCGAGACGGCGAGCGTGAACTGCTCGGGAATGTCGGCAAACTTGCGAATACCAGGAATGACGCCGCTGGTGGAGACAGTGAGATGACGTGCTCCAATACCGATTCCATCGGGGTCATTAAGAATACGCAGCGCCTTGAGGACCTCATCGTAGTTGGCGAAAGGCTCACCCTGGCCCATGAACACGACGCTCGTCGCGCGCTCACCAAAGTCGTTGGAAACATGCAGTACCTGGTCAACGATCTCTTGAGCGGTCAGTGAGCGCTTGAGGCCGTTCAGACCGGTAGCGCAAAAAGCGCAGCCCATACCACAGCCGGCTTGGGTAGATACGCAGACAGACAGCTTGTTGCGACGAGGCATGCCGACGGTCTCGACGGAGATACCGTCGTGGTACTCGAGTAGGTATTTACGAGAGCCATCCTTAGACACCTGCTTGGCGAGCTCGGTCGGCGTGTCGAAGGCAAATGCCTCCTTCAGCTGCTCGCGGAAGGCCTTGGGAAGGTTGGTCATGTCATCAAACGAACAAACGTTCTTCTCAAAAACCCATTCGATGAGCTGCTTTGCGCGAAAAGCGGGTTGGCCGAGTTCGGCGACAAGTTCGCGAATATCGTTTTGGCTCAAGTCGCGAATGTCTTGAGATTTAGTCCTGGGATTCATGGAAGCCTTTCGATTTTGGGGAAACGTAGAGGGTATCGCTACAATATGGTATCAGCTGCAGGAATTATAGAGGAGGAGTCTGCCCATGCCGGGTAAAAGCCTAGAGAACATGCACGTAGCGGTCTTGGCGGGCGGCCATTCCGCCGAACGCGAGATTTCGCTCAATTCTGGAAAGAATGTCGTGGTGGCACTGAAGGAGGCCGGCTACACCTCGGTGGAGCTGCTCGACACCGCCGCCGATGACTTTATGGTGACTATGGCGACCGGTGGCTTCGACGTGGCGTTTATCGCCATGCACGGCGCCGGCGGCGAGGATGGCGCCATGCAGGGGGCCATGGAGACGCTGGGTATCCCCTACACGGCGTCAGGCGTGCTCGCCAGCGCATGTGGCGCCGATAAAGAGGTTTCAAAGCTTCTGTATGCCAAGGCGGGCATCCCCATTGCCCCCGGCCTGGCGCTTGAGGCGGGCGGCGAGGTCGATATCGATCGTATCGTCGAGATTTGTGGCGAGCGGTGCTTTGTAAAGCCCGCCGTCAACGGCTCCAGCTACGGCATTTCGCTCGTTCACGAGCCCTCAGAGCTGCCGGCGGCAATCGCCAAGGCTTTTGAGTACGGCGATAAAGTGCTGGTCGAAAAGTGCATCGAGGGAACCGAGATCACCGTGGGCGTGTACGGCGAGGACGACGTGCGCGCGCTGCCGATTGTGGAGATTCGCAAGCCTGAGGACTGCGAGTTCTACGACCTGGATGTGAAGTACGTCGACCCCACAGACATCCACCGCATTCCGGCGCAGATTTCGCCCGAAAACTATGCGCGTGCCCAGGAACTTGCCTGTGCGGCCCATAAGGCCCTCGGCTGTCTGGGCGTTTCGCGCAGCGATTTTATCGTGAGCGAGGACGGCCCTGTCATTCTCGAGACCAACACCATTCCCGGCATGACCGATACGTCGCTGTATCCCGATGAGATTCGCCATACCGACGACATGACGTTCCCGCAGGTGTGCGACAGCCTGATCCGTATGGGTCTCCGCCGGGCGGGCGTTGCATGCTAATCGAGGACGCTGTATCTCCTGGAACGCCGCAGTTTGTCATCGATTCTTATGCCACGCTCGCCGAGCGCGCTAAGACGCAATCGTTTGGCCTCATCGAGGAGGACGTAATCGTCCTCGATACCGAGACCACGGGTCTTTCGGTGCAGGACAACGAGTTAATTGAGATTTCCGCGGCCCGCCTTTCGGGCCGCGAGATCATTGACCGCTTTGATACGTTCGTGCATCCCAAGCAGCTGATCCCTGTAGAGATTACCGAGCTCACGAGCATTACGAACGCCGATGTGGCAGATGCCCCGTCGGCCGTCGAGGCCGTCGCGGCGCTCGCCGACTTCGTGGGCGGCTGTCCTGTTATCGCGCATAACGCCACGTTTGACCGGTCGTTCATCGAATCGGTCAAGGGCGGCGTCAACGTGAGTGATATCTGGATCGATTCGCTGGCGCTATCGCGCATTGCGCTTCCGCGCCTGACATCGCACAAACTGTCCTTTATGGCCGACTTGTTTGGGTGCGATTCGGTATCGCACCGTGCGAACGCAGACGTTGATGCCCTGTGCGGTGTGTGGCGCGTGCTGTTAGTCGCACTTACCGACCTACCTTCGGGCCTTATGGCGCGCTTGGCGGACATGCACGCGGACGTGCCTTGGTCCTATCGCCCCATTTTTTCTTTTTTGGCTGGCCAGAACCCGGGCTCGATATTTTCGCTCAGCGCCGCTCGTGCCGATGTGCTCAAGGCCGATCGCGCAGGCGATCGCGTTGATGCGGACGAGCTGCCGGTCCTTAAGATGCCGAGCCGTGAAGAGATCGAGGCAGATTACGCCCCCGGCGGCCTGGTCAATCGCATGTATCCCACCTATGAGCCGCGCGACGAGCAGATCACGATGGCGGTTGAGGTGCGCGATGCGCTGGTCACGGGTACCCATCGCGTGATCGAGGCGGGCACGGGCGTCGGTAAGTCGATGGCCTATCTCGTGCCCTTCGCCGAGGCCGCCCGCCGAAACAACATTACCGTCGGCATCGCGACCAAATCGAATAATCTTGCCGACCAGCTTATGTACCATGAGCTGCCAAAGCTCGCCGAACAGCTGGACGGGGGCCTGTCATTTTGTGCGCTCAAGGGCTATGACCACTATCCGTGTCTGCGCAAGCTCGAGCGCATGAGCCGTAGTCAGATTGAGATCACCACCAAGCGCGATCCTGCTGACACGCTCACGGCGGTTGCGGTGATCATGGCGTATGTGTGCCAATCTGCCGATGGCGACCTCGATTCACTCGGCATTCGCTGGCGCAGCGTCAACCGTCCCGACTTTACGACGGCGTCGCGCGAGTGTGCTCGTCGTCTGTGTCCGTTCTTCCCTGACAAATGCCTGGTCCACGGGGCGCGCCGCCGTGCGGCACATGCCGACGTGGTGGTCACCAACCATTCCCTGCTGTTCCGCAACGTGGCCGCCGAGGGAAGGATTTTGCCTCCGATTCGTCACTGGGTGGTCGACGAGGCCCATTCCATCGAGCGCGAGGCTCGTCGCCAATGGGCGCGCGTGGTTTCGGCAGATGAGTCGCGCGTGCTGTTTGAGCGCTTGGGTGGGTCGAGTGCCGGCGCGCTGAGTCAGGTTTCCCGTGACCTGGCCACTTCCGAGGGCTCCACGCTCTACCTGGGACTCACCGCCAAAGCAACGTCGACGGTTGCCCGCGCGAGCATGGCGATTGCCGATGTGTTCGATGGCGTGCGCGAGCTTGGCCGCCGTGCCCGCGGGGGTTATGACAACGCGAATCTGTGGATTGGGCCCGAGCTGCGCGAGTCGGATGACTGGCACGATTTTTTGCAGTCGGCCCATACCGCAATTGATGCGCTGGACCAGGCGGATAAAAGCGTAGACGCGCTGGTGCAAGCTGTCGCTGCCGATAAGCCCGAGGTCGTCGTCGACCTGGGCGACATTTCACGCCGTCTGCACGAGTTGGTCGAGAATCTCAAGCTCATCATTGAGGGTACGGATGAGCACTATGTGTACTCACTGCAGGTTAACCGCCGGCTGCGAGCGGGCGGGGAGTCTATGACCGCCGAGCGCATCGACATCGGCGAGGCCTTGGCGAACGAGTGGCTGCCCGAGGTGCACACAGCCATCTTCGCTTCGGCGACCATGACGGTGTCTAAGAGCTTTGAGCATTTCAACCATGCCGTCGGCCTCGATCGCATCGGTGCGTCGACATCCTCATCGCTGCACCTGGATTCGAGCTATGACTTTGACTCGAATATGGCCGTGGTCGTGGCGGGGGACATTCCCGATCCGCGCGATCGTGAGCGCTATCTGTCGGCGCTCGAGTGCGTGCTGGTCGATGCCCATCTCGCCATGGGTGGATCGGTGCTCACGCTCTTCACTAACAGGCGCGATATGGAGGATCTGTATGCCCGTGTCGAGCCCAAATTGGCGCGAGCGGGTCTGGAGCTCAATTGCCAACAGCGTAACTCGTCCCCACGTCGTCTGCGCGATCGGTTTATCAACGAGCCGACTTCATCGCTCTTTGCGCTCAAGGCCTTTTGGGAGGGCTTTGACGCCAGCGGCGAGACACTGCGTTGCGTCATTATTCCCAAGCTGCCGTTCTCGAGCCCCACGGATCCTCTTTCGTGTGAGCGCAACCTGCGCGAGGACCGCGCCTGGGCGCGCTACTCGCTGCCCGAGGCGGTGCTCGAAGTCAAGCAGGCCGCCGGCCGTCTCATCCGCTCGTCGACTGATTGCGGCGTGCTCATCTTGGCAGATCCGCGCTTGGTGACAAAGGGCTACGGTAAGAAGTTCTTGACGTCGCTGCCCACGACTTCCTACCAGCGTATCGAGTCGGCGCAGATCGGTCATTATTTGCAGCTGTGGCGTGCACGCCACGAGCGACGCCGTTAAAGCGGGCAGGCCAGGCTCTTCGCCATATCGCATAGACGCTTTGCAGAGGCGGGGTCATCCAGTATGCGGATAGCTCCGCCCGCTGCGATTACCTGACAGAACAGCCAGTGCTCTGACCCATAACGCACGGTCACCGTTGCCATGTCTGCCCCGTTTGGCTCAATCGACATGATGCCGGCCCAGTCTAGATGCTCTGCCATGTCGAGCGTCATGAGGAGTTTTGTGCTCTGCTCCGCCTGGGAAAGGGATTCGTGGAGGGACGCGGACGCGGGCGCGTGGCGCTCCACGGAATCGTCGGTAAGGGCAAGGCCCTCGATTTTGTCCATGCGATAGGAGCGCTGCCCATCAACTTCGACATCCCAGGCAATCAGATATGTTTGGTCGCCATGCGTCGCGATGCGCAGGGGGTCGATGAGACGCTCACGCGGCCGTGTGTCGTCCATCGAACGGTAGATGATGCGGCATCGAACGCCGTCTTGAATCGCGCAGTTCAGCTGTTGCCAGTGCGATCCTCGGGCAACGGTATCGACGACGCGCTGGTTGTAGCCGAGTTTCTCGGGTAGGAGGGCGTGTCGGATACGCTCCGCTGCCCGAGAGTCGATTCCCATCGATTCGAGTTCGTGGTTGAGCACGGCACCTTCGGCGGCACTTAGGCGCAAGGGCAGCACACGCCCCGCATCGCCTGTCAGGATGATGCACTCGCCGTGGCGTTCGCAGATGATGCGTGCGCCCGACTCACGGTCAGCGAGGGTCGAGACGATATCGATAATTTCGTCGAGCGCCGCACCCGTGATATCAAAACGGCTGCAGATATCCCCTCGTGTCATACCGGTCTCGCCGGCAGCGTAGAGGGCCTCCATGATGTCAATCGCACGCGAGAGCCTTTGCTCGCTGGTGAGTTTACGCGTGGGCATGCTCGTGCACCGTCCTTTCGATGAGGTGGTTCCACGCCAGTTTAAGTGCATCGGGGGCAACGGGTCTCATGCCGTCCATGGCGTGCTCCATACAAAACGAGGCAGCGGCATTAAGGTCGCGCACGCCGACGGTCCAGGTCCAACTCTCTTCGGTGTGCGTGAGCTCCCCGCGACCGCGCGTTAGGCCGCTGACCATGTCGGCCTGGGCTTGCGGGGCAAACGAAAAGGTCGCCATAACGGGCTTGCAATCGGCAAAATCAAACTCAAAGAACAGGCGATCGTTCAGGTTAAAGTCGGCGGGGATGGAGTAGGCCTTCGAGGGGCGCCATGCGCGAACGATACGGTCGCAGCGAAACGTCCTGATTTCATCGGTGGCGTTGTCGAGTCCGCAAAAATACGCCACACCCTCGTGCTCAAACATGCCGTATACGCAGACGGTGCGCTCTTTTTGCTCCCCGTGCCCGTTTTGATACAAAAAGCGCAGTGCGCAGCGTTCGGCGAAAGCGCTCCACACCGCATCGACGGCGGGTAAGCGACGGGCGGGAGGCTCTTCTGCGGTCGATGCGCCGGTGAGGTAGGCGATCTTGGAGCGTATGTCTGCAAGCGGCGTGGCAAACGCGGCCGAACCGGTCGCAAGGGTCTGGTCGATAGCGTCGAGCAAGATGTCCGCGTCGTCTGCGGTGATGAGGCCACCGGCCGCAAACGTGTGCTCGCGATCGATGGTCCACGCGCTTTCTTCGGTTTCTTGGGCGCCTGCTGCGCGAACTTCCTTGATCGTGATTCCGCGTTCGAGGAGTTTTTCGCGATCGCGGCGAAACTTGCGCTTGTCCGAGCCGATATTGCCCGACCCATAGCCAAGATCGGAATCCAGGACAATTTGCTCTGTGGTCAATGGCTCGGGAGAGCTGTTGAGGACAAAGAACAGATTGAGGATGCGCTGGGCGGTCTTGTCGAAACCGGGTTCCGGCGCCCAATTTTTATTCGTTACGGTTGTATCGCTTGCCGTCATAGAATCCTCGCATGGGAAGGTGTTTGATGCCATGATTTTAGTCCGATATGGAGATTAGGCTATATCCTTGTCCGCTTGGGGCGTTAAGATGCCCAGAATTCGGCCGTTTGCGCCCGCTCGGGGTATACTTTCGACTATATACGGTTCTAATGTGCATACATTGGGCCTATTTGTCGGATTATGGATGTGGAGCGCATATGGCGAACACCCAGAACTATATTAACCACCTGCTGCAGAACACTGGCATCACGCCGGCGTGCAGCGAAGAAGAGCGCTTGGCCGCCGAAGATATCGCTCAAATTTTCCGCAACCACGGCTTTGATCCCGAGGTGCAGGAGTTTAATGCTCCCGCGCCGAGCAGGATGGCGTTTGCCGTTACGGGCATTCTGGCATTCGCCGGCGCCCTGCTTATGGGCATCGGTGGCGGTATCGGCTTAGTCGGCACCCTGTTGGCCATTGTCGGAGCCGTGCTCTATGTGCTCGAGCGAACCGGGCGCCCCGTGATCTCGCGCCTGGGCAAGACGGGCGTGAGCCAAAACGTCATCGCCTACCACAAGGCGTCGGGCCCGCTTGCCTCTCCGCGCAATCGCCCGGTTGTCGTCGTCGCGCACTATGACTCCCCGCGCGCCGAACTGCTCGCTCGCGAGCCCTATGCGCCGTACCGAGCGCTGATCGCCAAATTGCTCCCGATTGCCACGATTGCTCCCGCGGCTATTGCCATCCTGCGCATCTTGCCGCTTCCCGGCGCGTTGAAGGTCCTGCTGTGGATTGTCGCGATCCTCGCCTCCCTCGTGGCGCTCGCCAATGCCGCCAATATCATTTCCAATCGTTTTGTCCTTCCCTACACGTCCGGCTCGGTTTGCAACAAGTCCTCTGTTGCCGCCATGCTGGGTGTCATGGATAACGTCGCCCCCTATCAGGGTGAGAACGAGTTCCCCGACGATATTCCGTTTGACACGTATTTTGGCGAGCAGAAGCGTCGCGCCGAGGAGATGGCGCGCGCGGCAGCCGAGTACGCCGCGGCCCAGCAGCAAAACGATTACGGCAATACCATCGAGTACGAAGAGCCTGCCTATACCGAGGATGAGTATGGCCAGCCGGTCGCTCCCGAGGGTGAGCAGGGCGAGGCTTTTGATGAGCAAATCGATGGATTCGAAGGTGCTTCTGCCGACGAGACCCTGATTGGCGTCATCGCACCCGAGTCCCAGGTCCAAGATATTCCGGCCGAGGAGCCCGTTGCAGACGAGTCCGCTGCCGAGTCGGCAGAGGAGCCTGCCGCGGCCGAGCAGACCGAGCCCGAGCCCAAGCTTTATCGCAATGCCGCCGGCAACATCCGGTTTGGCTCGGATGCCATCCGTGCCCTGGGAATGCTTCCCGAGTCCTGTACACTCGATTACGAAGAGGGCGAGGAGCCGACGTTCGAGCCCGCGCCCCAGCCCGATCCGGTCGTGGCTGCGCAGCCCGATGAGGCCAATGCCGTCGAGACAGAAGCCGATGCGGAGACTGCTATCGATCCCGCAGCCGGTCTGGACGTCATGGCGCCTGCCCCGGCGCCCGAGGAGCTCGATAATACCGAGGACGACTACGATGCGTATCCGCAGCGTGTGTCCTACGAGAGCGACACCGATTTTTCTGCCGAGCTTCCGGTGACGACGCCCCATGCCGATATCGCTTCCGCGTTTTCTTCGATCGGTGCCAGCGCCTCCCATTTCTTTAAGGGGGCATTCGAAAAGGGCAAGAAACTCGTTGACGACTTTGAGGAAAAGCGCGCCGCTGCCCGCGAGGCAGCCGAGCGCGAGGCTGCAGCCCAGCAACAGGCGGCCGAGGCCGAGCGCGAGCGCGCGGCACAGGAATTTGAGCAAAACGACGCCGAGCAGCCGGTATCGCCGGTATCCGTTGATGTTGCCGACGCCACGACGTCTTTCGAGGCGCCGCAGCCTTCGCCTGCGGAAGTTGCCGGGGAGACGGCGACTTTCGAAACCCAACAGCCAGTCGACAGCACTGTGTCGTTTGATGCCACGATGACGTTTGAGAAGCAGGGCACCGCTATCGCCGAGCCCCTTTCCGCTCCTGTCGAGGACGAGCCCGCTGCGCCCGATACGGTCGAGGATCAATCTGCGGCGGAACAGGTCGCTGCGGACAGCTCCGAGCAAGAGCCTGAGCCCGTGGCCCCCGAAGCTCCGCAGGCGGATGAGTCGAGGCCCTACTCTACGCAGATCTTCACCATGCCCGCGCCGAGTGATCCCGGCGCCACGGTTGCCAACGCTGCTCCGTCGCAGGCCGAGACGGTCGATGCTCTGATGGCTCAGATCTCGTCTCAGGCGTCGCCGCGCCCGAACATGAACGTTCCCGACCCGGCATCCGCGCCGGCTCCCATGCCCTCTGCGTCTCCGCTGGCCTCGGTCCCCGATCCCTCGATGCCTTCGATGCGGCAGGCCAATGTCGCCTCGCGCACCTCGCTGTTCGACCTTCCCGACCCTTCGGCTCAGGTTAACGATCCCTTCGCGACGGCACAGGGTCCCGAGCCCACATCGGCTCCGGTTGTTCCCCCCATGCCGGTCACCTCGGATGTTCAGCCGCTTGAGACTATCTCGGCTCCTGCCGCTCCGGCCGCCAAGCCGCAAAAGCGCGGCTTGGGCGGTCTGTTCGGTCGCAAAAAGAAAAACGAGCAGGACAGCATGAGCGATTGGCTTGGTGTCGAGGATGATTACGACGCCAAGAAGTCTGGTCGCGGTATCGGCTCGTGGGATAACTTCGAGGATGACGACGACGGCTGGAAGGGCGGTGCCACGTCTTCCGATGGAGCTTCCGCCGAGGATATGCTCGCTGCCGTTGCCTCCATGGGCGATGACGAGCTGCTTGGCCACGACATCTGGTTTGTGGCTACAGGCGCTTCCGATTGCGACGGCGCCGGCATGAAGGCGTTCCTGGCCGCGCATCGCGACAAGCTCCGCGGCGTGTTCTTTATCAACCTTGAGTCCATTGGTGCCGGTAGGCTTTCGGTCGTGACGGTCGAGGGCGAGCAGCAGCTGCTCAAGGGTGACCGACGCATCATGAACTTGGTCAACAAGGTGTGCAAGTCGTTCCATGTCGATTGCGGTGCATTTGAGATGCCCTATGCCAAGACCGATGCCTATGCTGCTCTCGAGGCAAGCCGACGCGCCCTTACCATTGCCGGCGTCGACGGCCCACGTTTGGCATGCGCTCACACTGAGGACGATCTGCCGTACAACGTCAATCCGACAAATATCGCTACGGTGTCCGAGGTCGTGACCGAGGTCATTCGTCGTTCGTAGGTTGACCTATAAGGAGTCTGCGTGTTTTCGTACATCAAGCGCCACTGGCCCGTCTATCTCATCTTGGCCCTGATCGCCATTGTCCTTGGTTTCGGGGCCGCGTATATCGTGGGCGTTAAAGGCTCAACGCCTGAGTCCACGATTAGCGAAGAAGTGGAGCACGAGCAGAGTTTGGGAGCCGATGGCATCTCCGAGTCCGATCAAGCGCTCATCGACGGTGGGTCTGCATCTGGGGAATAGCCATTTCGCCACGAACGAATAAGAGGCGAGCCGGGAGACGGGCTCGCCTCTTTTTTATTGCGTCAGCGACGTTTTGACGCCAGCTTTAGATGGGCAAACCAGATTGCCGCGGCGCCGGAGGTCACGAAGGCGGTGAGGCAGGCGGCAATGGGAAGGGAGCCCGTTGCCGGTAAATCTTGCGGCATGGCGCATCGCTGGATGACGCGATCCTCGTCATGTGATTCAAGGTTGCTACCGCCGCCATTGCGACAGAGGTCAACGCGAGCGCTGTTGGCGAGTGCGGTCTGAGGCGTGTAAGACGACGCGGCCTGCATATGGATGACGGCACCGTGAATATCCGAGTCAAGGACGGCGCTCACATCATCAAGGTCGTCATGCTCGTCTTTGAGGTCCTCGCGGGTCCAAGATTCTGCAGCGCCTCTTGTCGTGAAGTCGGCCGATACGGCCCCGTACTCAAGACGAATGCCCGTGACGGCGGTATCGTCCAAAAGAGCGAGCTCTTTTGCCTCGAGGGTGACCGACTCCGTTGTTGGGATATCGGCTTTCCAAAGATGCCAATCGCCGTAATCGACCATGCGCAAATCGTCACCTAGGAGCTTTTTGACCTCGTCCGTTTCGAGCCAGGGGTTGTCATGCCCGTCGCTGAGCGTTGCATTGGTCTGTTCGCCCGTATCGATACTTCCCACTGGAGACGTTCGATACCACACGTTGCAAAGACCGTCGATGTCCCCGGTCGCGACAGGGGTTTCGATGGCGATGAGTTTGGCAGTGCCTTCCTTGGCGCATTCGAGATCGTCAGTGATGGTGAATTCATCAACCCAGGTATTCGACTCATTTTTAGCATCGAGCGTATAAGAGAAGGAGCCGTCCGCATCGGATTGTGCCACGGCTCGGTTTTTGCCATCGCCGTTGGCGACGAGACCCTTACCGATAGGGCGGGCGATCTCTTGCCGCTTGTCGACTCTGCCCTCGATCTCGATGGGTGCGTCCTTCATGGTTACCGTCTGCACTTCTCCTGTGGCCTTAATTTCAAACGTCATGTCTTCGGCAAGGTCGTAAGTGCGCGGGGGCATCACTTCGCACAGGGTGTAGGTGCCGGGCAAAAGATGCTCGATGCGATGCGGTTTGTCAGAGGAGGTCCAAGCGTCAATTTCGGTTCCGTCGGCACCGTGGAGGGAGAGCCGGGCGCCTTCCACTTCTTGTTTGCCGGTCAAATCTACTTTGGAGATGTCGATTTTGGTGTAGTCGTTAGAAACATCGAGGTGCGCATTGATCACGGGTGTTTCCTGACCGGCATACGACAGCTCGACGGTGTGGACGCTTTGGTCGAGCAGGTAACCTTCGGGTGCCTGCACCTCGATTACCTCATAGGTGGCGGTTCCGCACCCCAGTGAAAGATGAGTCGCGCACGCAAATCCCCGCTCGTCGGTCGTGATGGATGTGACGGTTTCGCCGTCCAGGGCAGCAATGCTGCCGTCGGGGCGCACGATATCGCCCGCGGCACGGATATCAAAAACAGCACCGGCAAGGGCGCGCCCACCTACGGCATCGTTCTTGACGATCTCGATGCTTCCTGTTGCCGCGTCGTCGTAAAACGAGGCGACCGCGACGGGCGTTAAGTTCATGTCGGCGGGAATCGTTATCTCCAGATCTTCACCAACAAGATACGGTTCCTTGGCGGAAGTCTCTCGTATGTAATACGTGCCCGGGTTAAGCGATTCGGGTAGGGTGACGGTGCCGGTTTCATCGGTCGTAAAGGTATTCATAACGGTATGGGCGGGATGCCAGGATGTTTGCGAGATGGGCTCACGGTCGCCGTTGAGCAGCTGAAAGGTGAACCCAGCGCGTGGTACGGCGTTGCCGGTCTGAGCATCGCGCTTCACGATTTGAAGATGTGTCGACAGGGCGTGGTTGTCTACGATGTACTGAAGCTCTGCGCCGTCCGTGATCTGCTCTGCTGTGATAGTCCATTCCCCTGCCTGCTTAAAGCCGTCGGGCACAGTGTCGACAACCTCACGAATGGTGTAGCCGGCACGGTCATACGGTATGGTTCCGCTGACGCCATCGGGGCGCTCTCCTGCGCCAAACCATGCTCCGGCCTGGTCTTTGGTCGATGCGAAGCCGTAGATATTGGTGGTCAGCGTTCCAACAACCTGCTGCGAAGTGTTGCTTGCCACTTCAAAGACCACGCCTTCCGCCGGTTGCTCTACACCAGATTCGTCACTATTGCCGCAGTCCTTGAACTTTGAAATCTCGAGGTCAAAAGCGATGGGGATGTTGGGGATGCGACGCTCGAGTTCAACGACGCCCGCGTCTCCGAGCTGGTCGGCACCGATGGTATAGCTCCAGGTTTCATTGGAGGGCAGATAACCCTCGGGAGCTCTCGACTCATAGATGCTAAAGGTGCCCAGGGGGATGTCGGTAAGTGTTGCCCGGCCGTCCTCATCCGTCGTGAGGGTGTGCGTCCAGCCCGGGGTAGACTGTGAGACGCAGGTGAACTCAGCGCCGGCAAGTGACGCGCTGACTTGAGGGCCTGCCCCTGTCGCGGCATCGACCTTTGCGATGCGCAGGGTAATGGTACCGGGCTGCTCATCGATGACGACATTCCCGCCGTCATTGCCGGTGGAAAAGGCGATGCGGTCACTCCTGGGGATATAACCCGCTGGAGCTTTGGTTTCGACCAGATAATATGCCGTATTGGGCAAAAGTGTCGCCTGTGCGCGACCGCTGCTGTCTATCTGGATGCTGCCGACACGCTTGTCGCCGGCGCTCTCATAGATGTCGAACCTCGCTCCGTCGAGCCTGTAGGTATCGTTTTCGCTCGTGATGGCGGCGTTGGCTGACTGTTTTTGGAAGGATGCGGAGACGGCCGGGAGCACGTAGAGCATGTCTTGACGCTTGCTGCCGCCCGACACAGTTCCCAAATAGCGCCGCGCGCGATGCGGTGCGGCTTTAATGCTTCCCGACTTGGCGCTGTCGTGGAGCCAGCGCGCTGCGGCAACGACCTCATTGTCGCCGGAAAAGTTTCCGCTCTTTGTGACGCCCTGGGCGGTTGTATATGAGAATGATCCGTCGGTATGGGTGGTGCCGTTGAGCATCCAGACGGCAAGTTGGGTTGCGGCGCGCGCTCGATCGGGGGACAGGTTATGCCCGCCAAAGGATGTGGCGGTGGGGTAGCCATGGCAGATGATGGCCGCGAATTCGTCTTCGAGCCATACCCAGCCCTGATTGTAGGTGAGCCAGGGTCCGCCCGGTGTGCTGGGGCCAAATCGGTCCTGGTTCATGCAATAGGCAGTCGAAGAATCCTGTGCCTCGTATTTGCCAACTCCAAAAGGACCGCATTCATTGCTGATAGTGCGGAATCCGAGCGATTCGTAACCGTCGACGGCGAGCGCGGCATCCGGCGTCATGCAGCCTAAAAGTAAAAAGAGGACTAGGAGCAGCGATCCTGCTGTGATTGCGCTGTGGACAGAGTGCGTGGGTGCGTTGGACATGGCTGCTCCTTATCCCTCGTGCGCCGCACGGGGAGGCCGCGGCGCGTAGGATGAGGCTACCCCCAAGGTTCATGCGGGTAAGTACCGGAACCTGACCAAATGCTTGCCCGATATCTGACAAATGGCGCCTATGAAAGATAATGGAATAAATCTGCAGGTAGACAACGGTAAATAGAAGAACGTACAGGTCCCTATCTCCACAATTGGCCTGTTTTTAGGACGATTCTCCACAGCTAAAACAAGCATCGTCACCCTTGTATCGAACAAGACAACCGCGTTATACTATCCACCACATATGCGGGCATCGCCAAGTGGTAAGGCATCAGCTTCCCAAGCTGACACTCGCGGGTTCGAGTCCCGTTGCCCGCTCCAGAAAAATGCACAAGCACGGTAACGCTACGTTGCCGTGCTTTTTACTACTAAGTGCCGGGACTCGAACCCGCCAGGGTGCGAGCTTTAAATAAACGCGAAGCGTTTATAGCGAGCAGGCAAGGTCGCCGATAGGTGACCGCAGCCGGTGCGGATTTGCGAAGCAAATACGCAGACGTCCCCATGGCCGCTCTTGCGGCAAAATGTTAGGTTAATGCCTGCTGCCCATACTTGCACCTACGCACGGTACAATGGTTAAGTTACGACCAACGTGCCAATAGCCAAAAAGGAGCCGCTATGATCGATCGCTATACTCGCCCGGAGATGGGACACATCTTCTCCCTCGAGAACAAGTACGCCATTTGGCAGGAGATCGAGGTCCTGGCCTGCGAGGCCCAGGCGGAGCTCGGCAAGATCGGTATTTCTAAAGACGAAGCCCAGTGGATCCGCGATCACGCTAACTTTGAGAAGGCAAAGGTCGATGAGATCGAGGAAGTCACGCGCCACGACGTTATTGCTTTCCTGACCAACATGAAGGAGTACATCGACGCCGATGTTCCCGAGGGCGACCCCAAGCCCAGCCGCTGGGTCCACTACGGCATGACCAGTTCCGACCTGGGCGATACGGCTCTGTGCTACCAGCTCACCCAGGCCTGTGACCTGATCATCGAGGACGTCAAGAAGCTCGGCGAGATCTGCAAGCGTCGTGCCTTCGAGGAGCGCAACACACTCTGTGCCGGCCGTACTCATGGCATCCACGCCGAGCCGATGACCTTCGGCATGAAGTTCGGCTCTTGGGCCTGGGAGCTCAAGCGCGATCTGGACCGTCTTGAGGATGCCCGCAAGAACGTTGCCTTCGGTGCCATCTCGGGTGCTGTCGGCACTTACAGCTCCATCGAGCCGTTCGTCGAGGAGTACGTCTGCGAGCACCTGGGCCTGGTCCACGACCCGCTGTCCACGCAGGTCATCAGCCGCGATCACCACGCCTACCTCGCCGGCGTCCTTGCCACCACGGCAGCCACCTGCGAGCGCATCGCTACCGAGGTTCGCAATCTGCAGAAGACCGATACGCTCGAGGCCGAGGAGCCGTTCCGCAAGGGTCAAAAGGGCAGTTCCGCCATGCCGCACAAGCGCAACCCGATCACCATGGAGAAGGTCTGTGGCCTGTCGCGCATCGTGAAGTCCAACGCCCAGGTCGCCTTCGACAACGTCGCCCTGTGGCACGAGCGCGATATTTCGCACTCCTCTGCCGAGCGTGTCGCCCAGGCCGATAGTTTCATCGCGCTTGACCACATGTTCCAGTGCCTCATCCGCGTTATCGACGGCTTGCAGCTGTATCCGGCTCGCATGATGGCCAATCTCAACAAGACCCGCGGCCTTATCTTCTCCTCCAAGGTGCTGTTGGCCCTCGTCGACACGGGCATCACCCGCGAGGACGCCTACGCTATCGTGCAGGAAAACGCCATGGCCACCTGGCACGAAGTGCAGGATTGTGTCTCCGGTCCCACCTTTAAGGAACGTCTCGAGGCCGATCCGCGCTGCACCGTCAGCCAGGAGAAGCTCGACGAGATCTTTGATCCGTGGGACTTCCTCACCCGCATCGACACGGTCTTCGATCGCCTGGAGCAGCTGAGCTTCGAGTAGGGTTAACCTAATTCGGCCGTTTGCGGATGCATTCCAACCTTTGGCGCCTTGCCCATCTTGGGTGAGGCGCTTTTTTATCGCCGCATCAGCCCCAGGTATACAATGAAATCCGACTGCTGTTTCGATGAAGGGAGGCTTGTGCCCGGACGTATCAAGCGAGCCGCCATCGTCTCGTTTGCGCTCATGCTCCTTGTTGCCGCCTGTGTGGCCGCCTTGACGTATACCGTTCGAAGCAGCTCTTTCTCCTCGAATGAAGCCGACAAAGATCTCCCGGTACTCAAAATCGGCGTTACGGATAACGACCCCTATGTGTATGTCGATACCACGGGCGATTACGCCGGTGTCGATATCGACATCGCCCGCGAGGCGTGTGAGCGTGCGGGGCTCAAGCCACAGTTTGTCGATATTGACTGGAACGATCGCGACCGGCTGCTCGAAAACGGCGATATCGATTGCCTATGGTGTGATTATTCTCCCTGTTATCGCGAGGATAAGTATTACTGGACCGAGCCGTATCTAACCGTGACGGTCTCGGTTGCCGCCAAGAAAACGAGTGGCATCAAGTCCTTGGCGCATCTCGATGGAAGCAAGACCATCGCGGTAATTGCGGGCTCGGTGAGTGAACGCCGATTACTCGTAGGGGATCTGGAAATCTCGCCGAACGTGCAAATCAAATCGTATGGTTCTGCCGAACTCTGCAAAGCCGCCCTCGCCAAAGGGTATGTCGACTGTTGGATGGCGGACGTTCAGCCGCTTGACCGACTTGTCGCCCGGTATCCCGGCCTTTACCGCGTGTTCGCTGACAACGTTATGACGGTTGATCTGGGCGTCGCGTTTGATGACAGCTATGAAGGACCGATCGTAAAGGATCTCAATACCGCATTGTTTGCCATGGACCGAGATGGCACGATTGACCGTATTGTGGGCAATTACAAGACAGGAGCGACGACGGGCGGGCAAGGAGCAAATCCATGACAAATGATGAGCACCGCTTGCGTCGAAAGACTCTGGCCGTCATAGCTGTCGGCGTTATTGTCAGCGCTGTCTTGTTAGGCCTGTTGTATACGGTTGGAACCCATCGCTGCCTCGAAAAAACGCTTGGGTTTGGCCAAGAAACCATGGCGTTTTTGGAAAACGCTTGCGAAAAATATGACCGCTACGAACAGGGGAGAAAAACCGAAGAGACGCACGATTTGCTCGCCGCGGTCGAATCGTTTGCGACGTTCCTGTCCTCTGATCGCGTTGAGGTTAACGACGATCTTATCGAGCAATTTGTCCATGCCGAGAACCTTTCGGGGCTGATGGTCATGGACTCCGATGGCCATATGGCTGCCCACTACGACATCGATGGTCGCGATCCGCTCATGTTGTGGCGAGAGGAGCTGGCCTGTGCGCCGGTCGCATCGATGTATCAAGGTTCCAAAGTGACCTACTCAACTGTCGTCGAGCGCCGTGGTGTCGTTTTTGCCGTCTGTGCTATCCCGTATGGCGACGGCGTCGCCTTGGCATACCGCTCATTTGTTTCCGATCCAGCGGACGACTATTCATATGCCATAGCCGACGTGCTTTCGAACAGCACCTTCCACCAGGGCCCCACGGTGCTTGTTATGGAGGATGCGGAGATTGTCTCATCCAACAGCGCCGATGCTGACGTGTCGCTCGCCCGATTCCTCACCAGCGCAGGGGTTGAGTGGAAAGACGATGGCCTAACGCGCATCGAATATCGAGGAGACAAATGGTACGCGGTGCGTGCGGCATACAAGGACTACCGCCTGTTTGCGCTGTATCCCAAATCTGAGGTCATGTCTGGCAGGATCACATTTGTCGCTGCTGGCGTCTTGGTGTGCCTTGCGTTTTGGGTCGTGGTACTGTTGGCTCGAAATATCGTTGATCGCCGCAATTTGGTCGAAAAGGATAAACAGCTCGGCATTATCAATGCCATAAGCGCCATCTACGATTCGACCTTCCTTTTGCATCTCGACACCCTCGAGATCGAGGGAATCAATATGTCGCCGACGATAGCGAAGATATTTGCCGAGCACAGCGAGGCATATGACTTTATGGACACGGTCTGCCGGGATATCGTGAGCCCCGAAAGCCGCGAAGCGGTTGTGGGACTCGTAGATATAAGTACGCTTCGCGAACGTATGGAGGGCGTACCGTACTTGGCTGCCGAGGTGCGAGATTGTCGAGGCGCTTGGTACTCGCTACAGGTTGTCCCCCAGCATCGCGATGAGCAAGGCCGGCTGGAGTCGGTCGTCGTGGCGACGCACAACATATCGATGGTCAAGCATGCCGAGGAGCTGACATACCAAGACAAACTGACGGGGCTTCGCAACCGCAACTACCTTGAATCGCGCGGAGATAGCCTGGTAAACGAGGGCTTGCCCGTGAGCGTGATTATGTTGGACTGCAATTATCTCAAGCGGACCAACGATATCTACGGTCACGAGATGGGGGATGAACTGCTGCGACGGACGGCGTTCGTGCTGCGGCGGGTGGCTGGTGCGGATTACCTGCCGATGCGCGTTGGCGGCGACGAGTTTTTGCTGGTTTGCCCCCATACTGACAACGAGTCTGCGCTCGGGCTGGAACAGGATCTTCGTCTCGGTCTTGCCGCGGTGAGCGATGAGGCACTGACGGTCAGCGCATCGATTGGCGTGGCGACCGTCGAGACGGCTGGAAATACGCTGGCCGATGTATATCGTGTCGCCGACCACAATATGTATCGGGAGAAGCGCACAGTCCACGCACGGGGTACGGGCTGCTAATCTTGCCCCCACTAATTTATGCATCGTAGGATGTTGAATCGGTGCTTACGATAATAAGTCGGCCCAGGCGGGGATAATAGACGTCTGAAATTTCTTTCTGAGAGGGGATCTCAATGATTAGTTTTGACTACAAGCCTCAGGGTGTATGCTCTCGCAATATCCACCTCAATCTTTCCGATGACGGCAGCAAAGTGCTGGGCGTCGAGTTTACCGGCGGCTGCGACGGCAATCTCAAGGCTATCTCCAAGCTGGTCGAGGGTGCTCCTGCCGATCGCGTAATCGAGGTTCTCGCCGGTAATACCTGCGGTATGAAAAAGACCTCCTGCGCCGATCAGCTTACGCGCGCTATCGAGGCCGCTCGCGCCGAGATCGCCTAATGGGTATCGCCGACCGCTTTAAGAATGGAATAACGCGTCGAGGTTTTGTGCTGGGTGGCGCCGCTACCGGTACTGCTGCCGTACTGGCCGGTTGCTCGAAAAAAACGGGCACGAGTGATGATGCCGCCGGCGAGCCGCAGGTTATCAAGGATGATTCAAAGATTGTCTCGATTACGGATGAGTACGAGGCTGTCGAAATCGACCTCGAGCCTGCAGCTTCATGGACATTGCCTCTGGGTACGCTGCTGTACTACTGCGACGGCGATTACGCCGCGGCGATGATGGCACCCGCATCGGCGCGGCATGCCAACACGCTCGGTGTGCTCAACCTGGGCGACGGTTCGCTCACGACACTCATCGAGGACCCCGTCGAAGGTGCGGGGTATTCGTTTTACGATGTCCGCGCCGGCGATGGCGTATTTGCTTGGATCGAGATGAACTTTGCGAACGCATCGTGGAAGCTCTATGCGCAAAATACGGCAGGCGCGTCGCTTGCCGGCGATGCGGTCGAGCTCGACCGAGGCGGCAAGGACTACGATCCGCCGCTGTTTACGGCGTTCGGATCGTCCGTCATTTGGTACAAGATGCCTGCTGCAGGCGGCAATAAGACGAGCCATGACTCGTATTGCTACCGCCGCTCGCTCGATGAGGCAAAGGCCGAGGCCATTTGGAAGTCAACGGGTCGCTTTGCATCCGCCCCGCGCGTGAGTGACGGCATCTTGACCATTTCCCCGCGTGTGCGCAACGACGAGGGCGTCTACTACGGCATGACGGCGATCGACCTGACGGACGGCAACAATACCAAGAGGGCTCAGCTGGTCCTTCCCTCATCGGTGTCTCCCTTCGAGGCCGTATATATGGGTGACACGTTTGTGTTCTCCATCGAGGCCACCTATAACGGCGTGGGAAGTCTAGGCAACATGGGCACCTATATCGGTAACGAGAATGGGACGTTCCTATTCCTGTCGCGCGAGCCGCTTGCGTGTGCTGCCGGCAGAAAGGGCAAATATCTGGTTAAGGTTCAGGCCTCGCATTTTCTGATCGATACCTCCGCCAAAACCTATGGTTCGCTGCTGTCGCCCGACCGCGCTCTCGAATATGGCGATTATCCAGCTACGGCGGGTAAATCGAATACGTTTTTAACCTATGCCACGGTGCGTAATAGCCAAGGAATTCCCGAGACGGTCACTGCCCGCCTGTTCTCTCTTTAGCGCCGAGGGGTTAAAAAGGCGCCAACGGGGGAATAAGCGCGTTGTAATTGTGAGTGCCGCCCGCCGAGCCGCCGCACTGTAGCGGTGCTCGGTGGGCATAGGTGCGTTAAAATGGGCTTGTTCTTAGTTAATTGAGACAGGGGGGCCGTGTTATGGCTTCAGATGCAAAAAAGATTCTGCTGGTCGAGGACGAGAAGGCAATCCGTGACGCTGTCGCTGCCTATCTCGAGCGCGAGGGCTACTGGGTTGTTGGCGTCGGCGACGGCCAGTCTGCGATCGAGGAGTTCGAGAAGCACCAGTTCGACCTGGTTGTACTCGACCTTATGCTCCCCAAGATTCCCGGCGAGCGCGTTTGCCGCACTATCCGCGATACCTCGGATGTGCCCATTATCATGCTTACCGCCAAGGGCGAGATCGAGGATCGCATCATCGGCCTCGAGCTTGGTGCCGACGACTACCTGATCAAGCCGTTCTCGCCGCGCGAGCTCGTCGCCCGCGTCCGTGCCCTGTTCCGCCGTGCTCACCAGGCAGACGAGCCTGCCGTTGAGGTGCTCGACTTTGGCGATCTGGTCATCGATATCTCAGGACACAAGATTTTGGTCGAGGACAAGGAAGTAGACCTGACTGCTTCCGAGTTTAAGTTGCTCACCACGCTTGCTCGTCATCCCGGTCGTGTCTATAACCGTATGGAGCTGGTCGAGAAGGTGCTCGGCTACGACTTTGAGGGTTACGAGCGCACCATCGACAGCCACGTGAAGAACCTTCGCGCCAAGCTGGGCGACGACCCCAAGAAGCCTAAGTGGCTCTACACCGTTCACGGTGTCGGCTATCGCTTCGAGGCTCCGGCCAAGACCGATAAGTCGGACGAGAAATAGGGAAATCACATATGACACCTGCGCGCTTTGAAATCGGACAAAAGCACAAGCAGGAGAACGAGGCGGGTTCCAAGGCAAGTTGGAACACGCCTCGTTCCGATTCACGGCCAGCGATGAGCTATCCCTCGCGCATGGCATTGGCTTTTGCCCTGACGTCGCTCATGACGGTATTGGTGCTGGTGGGCGTTGTCTCCGTTGTGTGGGGCACCGTCTTTTCGGATTACACGCGCTCCAATATCGTCGAGATCGCCAATTCTGCTGCCGAAAAGCTTGCGACGTCGTATGAGGAAAACGGCAGCTGGACTGCGGGCGAGCTGCGCACGGTCGCGACATCGAGTTTGGTGTCCGACGACCTGAGTATGCAGGTCGTCAACAAGAAAGGCGTTGTCGTCTATGACGACTCATGGCCTTCGGCAAGTGCGACCGCCGATGTGCGCGAGAGCGAATCACCGTCGAGCAGCTCGAGCGGTAAAAAGGCCTCGCATAGCCCGGTCTCGTCGGCGCCCACCGACTCCGATAGCGTCGCCAACGTCGAAATCATAACGTCTTCCGGCGAGCATGTCGGACAGGTAAAGCTGTGGGCCATCGGCTCCGACGCTCTGCTCACCAAGGCGGACTCTGCGTTTAGGGAGAAGACCTTTAACGCCATGGCCCTCGCCGCGGTTGTTGCAATCTGCATTTCGGTCGTTATCGGATCGCTCGTGTCGCGCATGCTCACCAAGCCGATTCATCGCATCACCAGTACCGCAAAGCAAATCCGTGACGGCGACCTGTCGGCTCGTACGGGCTTGCGCGGCGATGACGAAATCGATCAGCTGGGAGAGACCTTCGACGAGATGGCCACCTCGCTGGAGAAGGATATGAAACACGAGAAGCGCCTGACCTCAGACGTTGCACACGAGCTTCGCACGCCGCTTATGGCCATGCTCGCAACGGTCGAGGCCATGCAGGATGGCGTGTATCCCACCGACGATGAGCATTTGGAGACCGTTGCTTCCGAGACGCGTCGCCTGGCTCGTCTGGTGCAGCAGATGCTCGACCTGTCGCGCATGGAAAACAGCACGGCCCCGCTCAACCTTGAGCCGGTGGACATGGTTCCTTTCGTGCGTTCCATCGTCAATGCCCAGGAGCGCCTGTTTGTCGACCGCGATCTGCGCTTGCGCTTTGCTGACGAGACCCAAGGTCACGACGATGTCGTCGAGGCCGATCCCGACATGATCACGCAGTGCGTCATCAACCTCATGAGCAACGCCATGCGCTACACCCCCGAGGGCGGTTGGGTCGTGGTGTCGGTGCTCAGTGACCGCAAGCATGTCAGTATTGCCGTTTCGGATACCGGTATCGGTATTGCCAAGGACGACCTGTCGCGCATCTTCGGGCGATTTTGGCGCGCAGATGCCAGCCGCGCCCGCGAAGCCGGCGGCCTGGGCGTTGGCCTCGCCGTGACCAAGCAAATCGTCGAGCGTCACCATGGCTACATATCCGTGGAGTCGGAGCTTGGAAAGGGTACGACTTTTACGATTCATCTGCCTCGCGAGCACACGGCGGACGCGGCATCTACTACAATGGAGCACTAGCTTTTCGCTATTCGGTGAAGGAGGGGCCGCGTTCCTGCCGCTCCGAGTTTGCGAAAACATGCGGGAAAGAACCCGCATTTCTGTCGTATTTAGGTAAGGAGTGACTCACGTGACAACGATGGAGCGTCGTCCGGATTCCCGTGGCAAGGTTCGTGATATCTACGATGCCGGCGAAAACCTTTTGATGGTCGCCACCGATCGCATTTCTGCGTTCGACTTTATTCTCCCCGACGAGATTCCGTTTAAGGGAGAGGTGCTCAACCGCATCTCGGCATTCTGGTTCGACAAGTTTGCCGATATCGTCCCCAACCACCTCGTCTCCATCGATCCGGCGGATTTTCCCGAGGAGTTTGCCGAGTATCGTGACTATCTCGCAGGCCGCGCCATGCTGGTTAAGAAGGCCCAGACGATTCCCATCGAGTGCATCGTCCGCGGCTATCTGACCGGTTCGGGTAAGAAGACCTACGACGAGAACGGCACCGTCTGCGGCATCCAGCTGCCCGAGGGTCTGACCGAGGCCTCCAAGCTTCCCGAGCCGCTGTTCACGCCGTCCACGAAGGCCGAGATCGGTGATCACGACGAGAATATCTCGTTTGAGCGTTGCTGCGAGATCGTTGGCGAGGACATCGCCAGGCAGATTCGCGATCTGTCTCTCAAGATCTACAAGGCTGCTGCCGAGTATGCAGCGACCCGTGGCATCATCATTGCCGACACCAAGTTTGAGTTTGGTGTTATCGATGGCAAGGTCACGCTGATCGACGAGTGCCTCACGCCCGACTCCAGCCGTTTCTGGCCCGCCGCCAGCTACGAGGAGGGCAAGATCCAGCCTAGCTACGACAAGCAATTCGTCCGCAATTGGCTCAAGGCCAACTGGGATATGACGGGGGAGACCCCGCACCTGCCCGCCGAGGTCATCGATGGCACGTCCGAGCGCTATCGCGAGGCCTTCCAGATCATCACGGGCTCCCAGTTCACAAGCATGAAGGAGAACGCATAAGTGAGTACCCGTAGCGCCACGAACAAGCGCACGCAATCCCACGAAGTTACCGGGGTTGCGCGCAAGTCCGCCGCATCTGCTAAACCCGCCCGCCAAGCAGCGAGCTCCGTTCGCGTCGTGCCGGCTTCGTCTAAAGCTCGCCGCAAAGAGCTCGAGAAGGGTGAAAACCTGGAAGGCCTTTCCAAGGAGGAGAAGCGCGCCCGCAAGGCCAAGCAGCGTGCTCGCGAGGATCGTATCTATACGGTGTCGAATATTCTTCTCAAGCAGGATGAGGACTACACCAAGCGCCGTCGTATCTGGTGGGCCGTGCTCGCCATCGGCATGGTACTCGTCGTGGCAATTTGGGCTTCGCTCTACTTCGCTCCCGGCGGCACGGTGTCCAGTCCTGTTCAGATGGTCGGCATCGTTTTGTCCTATGTCATCATCCTGGGTGACTTTATCTACGACTTCGTTCGTATTCGTCCCTTGCGCAACATGTACCGCGCGCAGGCCGAGGGCATGTCCGAGAACAAGCTCAACGCTCTTATCGAGCGCTCGGCTGCCGAGGAGGACAAGAAGGACTCCAAGAAGAAGTAGCGTTTGTATCCATACATATCGCTAAGATATAAGGCGCGTCGTTTTTGCGGCGCGCCTTTTTACTGTTCTATAGATAGATGGAGTGGCACATGATTCGAGCTGCCCTGACGGTCGAAGAGGCTTTGGAGGGCATGAAGGCCCTGGAGCCCAAGATTAAAAACTACGCGCGCCTGGTCGTCCGCAAGGGCGTAAACGTCAAGCCCGGCCAGGAGGTCGTCGTTCAGTCTCCGGTCGAGTGCGCGCCTTTTGCCCGCGTGGTGGTCGCGGAGGCTTATGCCGCCGGCGCTGGTCACGTGACGGTCATTTGGGCCGATGACGCCGTGACGAGGTTCACGTACGAGCATGTCGATAAAAGCTATTTTGAGCAGACGCCCGAGTGGAAGCGCCTGCAGCTGGATTCCCTGGCCCAGGACGGTGCCTGCTTTATCTTTATTGAGGGTGCGGATCCTGCAGCCCTCAAGGGCATCGATCCGGCCAAGCCGGCCGCGGCATCCAAGGCGAGGAATACGCAGTGCAAAGTTTTCCGCCGTGGACTGGATTACAACATCAATCCGTGGTGCATCGCCGGCGCTCCGGTCGTGGCTTGGGCGCGCGAGGTGTTCCCGGGAGACGCCGATGAGGTTGCAATCTATAAACTATGGAATGCGATTCTGCACACCGCTCGCGCCGATGGCCAGGACCCGGAGAGCGACTGGGAGCTTCATGACGCGGCGTTCGAAAAGAACTTGCGCTTCCTAAACGACAATCGTTTTGACTGTCTGCGCTATACCGCTTCGAATGGAACCGACCTGGTAATTGGTATGACGAAGGGGCATGAGTGGGCCGGTGGTAAGGGTGAGACCCCCGATGGTCATCCCTTCTTCCCTAACATCCCCACCGAGGAGGTCTTTACCTCGCCCGATCGCCTGCGTGCTGACGGTATCGTGTACTCGGCCATGCCGCTCATCCACCACGGCAACAAGGTCGATGATTTTTGGATCAAGTTCGAGAACGGTCGCGTGGTGGATTACGACGCCCGCGTGGGCAAGGCGACGCTCGCAAGTATCATCGATACCGACGAGGGCGCTGCTCATCTGGGAGAAGTCGCGCTCATTTCCAAGAACACGCCGATTCGCGAAAGCGGCATCCTGTTCTATGACACGCTCTATGACGAGAATGCCAGCTGCCATCTTGCGCTGGGAGTCGGCTTCCCCGAGTGCATCGAGGGTGGATATGATATGTCCAAAGAGGAGCTCCTGGAGCATGGTGTCAACGTTTCGAGCACGCACGTCGACTTTATGATTGGCACGGACGACATCGATATTGCGGGCATTACGCCCGATGGACACGAAGTTGTGATTTTCCAGAACGGCCAATGGAGTTGGGAATAGTCCCAGACCGTGGTACAATGCCACCCGCGGGCCGTTAGCTCAGCTGGCAGAGCAGGGGACTTTTAATCCCAAGGTCCAGGGTTCGAACCCCTGACGGCCCACCATAGTTTACACAGGTCAGAGACGGTGTCGTCTCTGACCTTTTTCTTTGCGTACCCCGCGAGTACCCAAAACGGTACCCCTCAAATCACGTGGATTCCATAATTCTGGTCTGTCCGTAGAGGGCGTTAACGTCCGGATGGGCGGACGGATAGATCGTTGCCGATGCGTCCGTCCATCCGTCCGAGGGAACTGGAGACGGCTCGGGAAGAGGGCGAGCGTTCTGCGCGCTTTCGATAGCCGTAGGGGCTCCCTGGGTAGCTCCAGGCTGTCGGAAGGGCGTTGAACGCTCGCTTCGGTGCAATCGCGTGTGCTGCGCAGTTTCGATGCTCTCGATCGCTTGATGTGCGTTTAAAACATTGCTGCTGCTCATATATCTTTATATATATCTTTAAAAATAGAAAAGTAACGTGACGTTACACTTGCAGGCTGATTACCAGTGCTAATGAACGTCTGTCGTCTGCATTGAAGGGTAGGTTAAAAGTAACGTGAAGTTACTCCCGAGTAACGTGACGTTACTCTTGCCTGTAACGTCACGTTACACCTTGAGTAACTTCACGTTACAGATGGGGTGTAACGTGAAGTTACTTTTAAATCTACCCTTTAGATTGCAAAAAGCCGCCGCACTTTCGAGTACGGCGGCTGCTGGCTAATCGTTCCATCCCTCGGATCTTGCGGATTCGAGAATCGCGAGATACCGAAGCTGCAGAACTCCATCGACAGAAACGATTAGGCCGCGATTCATGAGCGCTTTTCGAGCACGGCAAACGCTCGGCCGCTTTGTTCCGAAAAAAGCGGCGAGCTCAGCATCGCTGCTTTTTAATCCGGGAACCGAATATTTCCTGCGGCGTCCATAACGCTCCCAGTAGCGTATCTGAAGCAATAGCTCGAGCTCCAGCTGACCGTTGGCCGTTAGATACAGCCAGCGGTCGGTCTTGTCCGCATCCAAGAGTGCGCGGGCGTTGCGTTCGGCCTTGCTCGCTTCGGCGCAGATTTGTGGCGGTTCAACGCCGCTGAGCTGTGCGAACCGTTCACGTGTTATAGTGTTTTCAATGCTAATCGCGCCCCTCGTGGTGCTTGGTGCCGCCGGAATCACTACTTCCGACGGCACTTCTTTTTTGGGCGGGTCGTCACTCACGGCTGTCATCTCCGTTTCTTTTTGCCACGCGGGCGGCCTCCGCGGGCGCCGCCTACAATCATTTTTCCGTGACGCACCACCGCGGCATTGATTGCTGGCAGCAAAAGCCATTCATCCTCGGTGGCAAAAGCGAGCCCTGCCGCTAACAGCGCGTTGACGTGCTCGGCTGCAACGGTCGACTTGCCTTGGTTGTCAAACAGCCATTGCGCCAACAGGTCATAATCGAGCGGCAATGCGTGTCCTTTGTACCGTGACGCTAGGGAACATAGCTCCAGCCAGACACCCATATCGGCGTATGCCTTGGGGCCTCGGGCGGCGCGGAGACGCCTAAATTCTTCGCTGTTGGATATAGGCATATTGAGTTGCATGGAAGGCAGTTGCACGGACCATGCGGCTTTGATTGCTTCTAAATTGGAAATATCGCGCCCCATTACGCCGCACCCTTATCGCGCAGCCCGCAGATCGCGAGCAGGTCATCGCGATTGATCTTCCAGCATCGGCCGATCTGGACCCCTCGAATATCGTTGCGCTCGACCATGCGAATCAAGTGCTTGGCACTGATGCCCACGGCGGCTTCGGCGGTCGATGGCGTTATTAGCAAAGGTAGCGAACCATACTCTCCGGCACGGAAACGCTCGACGATTGCTTGCTCTGACTTGCGCATGTTTGGTGCTCCTTTCTAGCCCGTTCTGGGCTGTTAAGACTGGGCGGCGTTTGCCGCTACAAATAGACTAAATTGGCTATGAACCCCGTGCGCACCTATTTGGTGCCAAGCGGTGCCAAATGGTGACAGGCCCTAGCGCGCGGGCATGTTTCCTTTTTGAACCTGTGGTTACGAGGACGGGGGTTTCGCCCCGCGGGGCGCCGGGTTTTAGGGCAGAGCCCTAGCAAGCGCCGAACCGTAGGTTTCGGCGTGTACGCTACCGGGCAAAACGCAGTTTTGTACGGCAGCGTACGACTCTTGCGTATTTCAAAAAACTACCCTTACGGCCATTTCGCCCGACTTCGTCTATCCCGCTCCAAACGGTGGGTTTCCGTGCTCGGGCCCGCCTTTCGCCTTCGCCGAAAGGCGGGCCTTATGAGGGATCGTCTAGGGATGCTTTTTCAAGGTTGGCAAGCATCCATCCCATGACCTTGTCCTCATCCAGTTCGAGATAGATTCGACAACCTTCTTCGTCCCTGTTGCGATAGGGCTTCGAGCGCCTGACAACATAGCCTGCCCTCTCCAACTGGTCTGCCAAGCAGCTGGCCTCAGCGGTTTCGCCGCTTATCCTGAATTCGAGCATGGTTCACCTCCGTTTCATTGTCCCAATAGTCCGACTAGTCTTATTAGAAAACAGCTGTCTAGCTGGTCTTTTGTTCAAATAAGAGCCGATTTGCGGCTCTGAAAATAAGCGGTCGGAGCCGATGAACGGCCGCTGTATTTTCGTGTCAAAAATCGGCACCTGAGGGCCGCAGGGGTCTATTCGCCGCTCGCTCGCAGTTCCAGTATTTCAGCCACGGGCGGTGCCGCCGTCATCGTTGCCGCCACGGCATCCATCGCCGTTCGTTTCGCCTGGGCGTTTACGCCCGTGTAAATGTTGAGCGTCATGGCGGCGTTGGCATGGCCCAGGAGCGAGGACACGGACTTGATGTCCGTCCCCGCGAGGATCGCTGCGGTAGCGAACGTGTGGCGCAGGTCGTGGAACTTGGGCGGCTCGCCCTCCGAGCCCACCAGCCCCAGCTGTCGAACCGTGACGGCCCAGTGACGCGACAGGCGCTCGGGGGCCATGAACTCTCCGTCAGGACCGCCCAACACGAACATCGACTGCTCGAACGGCACGCCCGCCTTAAAGCACTCGGCTCGCGCGGCGGTCAGGCGGCGAGTAAGGATCCCCGCGACTTCATCGGGCATGGGAATGCTCCTGCGACTCCCGCCGTTCTTGGGTTCTTTCTCGTAATGTCCGTTCTCCCCGAAGCCGATAGATGCCTTGACGTGCAGCATCTTTTGCTCGAAATCGACGTTGCGCCACCTGAGCGCAAGTAGTTCGCCGCGCCGCATACCCGTGAGCAGCGCGAGGTAGATGCCAACGTTTTCGGGACAATCTCGGGCGATTGAGAGAAACGTGAGCAGCCGTCCGCGCTCGCGTTCGTCCAGCGCGTTAGGCTCACGGTGACGGGCTTTGGGCACGCGTACGCAGTCCACGGGGGAGTAGTCGATCACACGGAGCCTGCCGACAGCATCGCGGTATGCGGCCTTGAGCAGCGTCACGCTCTTGCGGATGGTGGACGGCTTATAACCCTCTTCAACGGCCCAGTTAATCCAGTTCTGAGCTGCGGTTACGTCCAACGAGTCGAATTCGATGCCGCCGATTCTGCGCTCAACAAGTCGCGCGGCACCGCGGTAGTCGTAGACGGTCGAGGACTCAATTGAGCCGGATGCGCTGAGCATGTCGATATAGCCGTCTAGCAGGTCTTTTACGGTCTTATGTGCCATGCTGCCGAGCTTGAGCTTCTTCTGCGCAAGATCCTCCATCTCCTCGCGCCATTCCTTCAGCTCGGCCTGAGCTGCACGTTTCGATTTGGCGGCCATGACCTTGCTGACCTGCCCGTACGTCCCGTCCTGCTTCTTAAACTTCAGGCGTCCGCGCCATCCGCCGTTGCGGTATGGAAGGAGACAGGACGAGGTGTAGTAGCGCTTTGGCTTCATCGATACCCCACAATCGCGGTGTGTACCCGCTGCGTACCGCGCGGAGTACCCGTGTTGAATAAACCCGCTCAGGCCGCGCAGTCCGTCTAGTCGAACAAAACCGCAGGTCAGAGTGGGTGTAAGGTATCACTGCTCAAGAGCTAAAGCAAACGGGATTTCGCTTTTAATCCCAAGGTCCAGGGTTCGAACCCCTGACGGCCCACCATAGAAAAGAAAGCGATCGACTTCGGTTGGTCGCTTTTTTGTTGCCGCGACACGGGTTCGAACCCGTCGGGGCGCGGAGCTGAGTAAACGCGTGAGCGTTTGCCAGCGCAGCGCGCAAGGCGCGAAAGCGCCGCAGCGGTCGCCTGCGAAGCAGGTTGAACCCCTGACGACCCATCATAGAATGGAAAGCGATCGACTCCGGTTGATTGCTTTCTTGTTGCCGGTGCACGGGTTCGAACCCGTATCTATCTATATATAAGAACGCTTGGCGAACAAAACCCGCCTTTTACCGATGGGAAACAAATAGCTGATGCCTTTGGAGTAAAGTAGCGCTCCAGAGATGACCGATGTCTCAATACTCATAAAACAGCTGGTCATCGCCAATATCAGAAGCCAATGCTTCAGTTTTAACCTCAGTGATGCGACTGAGGGACCTATTCATTTGTGAACAAAATATGGAGTGCCAGATTCCCGCCCCCGGGGCCCCTCCGGTCTGGCAATATATCTCCTTGCCGCGCGGCCCGGTGGGACCGGATCAGCCGCGAGGGCGTGCAC
>CABUZK010000011.1 GCA_902496115.1 uncultured Collinsella sp.
AAACCGGGCGCTTAATGGGCACGCCGCCGTCCATAAGGGCGAGCGTGGAGCCGCAGGTCGAAGCCATCGAAGAGGAGCCGTTGGACTCCATGACCTCGGAGACGACGCGGATGGCGTAGGGGAACTCGTTCTCGTCGGGGAGCACCGGAAGCAGAGCGCGCTCGGCAAGGTTGCCGTGACCGATCTCGCGACGCTTGGGGCTGCCCATGCGGCCGGTCTCGCCGGTGCAGAACGGCGGGAAGTTGTAGTGGTGCATGTAGCGCTTGCCCTCGGTGGGCTCGATGGTATCCAGACGCTGGCCCTCGTTGAGCATGCCGAGCGAAAGAACCGAGAGCACCTGGGTCTGGCCACGCTGGAACAGGCCGGAGCCGTGAACGAGCGGCAGATAGTTGTCCTTCACCATGATGGGGCGAATCTCATCGGCGGCACGGCCGTCGACGCGCTCACCAGTCTCGACGACCATGGTGCGCATGGCCTTCTTCTCGAGCTTCTTGAGCGCCACGGGGATTTCGCGCTCCCAAGCGGCCTGCTCCTCCTCGGTAAACTCGGCGCGGATGGACTCCTTCAGAGCCTCGACCTTACCGATACGGGAGAGCTTGTCGGCGTCGCGAAGGGCAGCTGCCATCTCGTCGTAGTGGGCGAAGATGCGCTCCTGGACCTCCTCGACGGGCTGGTCAAGCGGATACTCCTTCTTGACGATGGGGCCGTTGACCTGCTCCCACTCGGCGACAAACTCGTCCTGGGCCTGGCAGAAGGCAGCAAGGGCCTCCTGGCCAAACTTCATGGCGGCGAGCATGTCGTCCTCGGAGATCTCCTCGGCACCGGCCTCGACCATCGAGATAAAGTCGGCAGAGCCGCCCAGCTCCAGGTCCAGATCCGAGTTCTCGCGCTCCTCGTAGGTGGGGTTGACGATAAACTCGCCGGTCTCCACGTTACGGCCGATGCGCACGCAGGCAAGCGGGCCCTCGAAGGGAACGCCGCCGAGCGTCATGGCCAGGGAAGCACCCATGACGTTGATGACGTCGAAGGGGTTGACCTGGTCGGCGACGAGCGAGGTAGCGACGATGTGTACCTCGTTGCGGAAGCCGTCCGGGAAGCTCGGGCGAATCGGGCGGTCGATCATGCGCGCGGTGAGCGTGGCCTTCTCGCTGGGACGGCCCTCACGCTTGAGGTAACCACCCGGGATGCGGCCGGCGGCGTACATCTTCTCGTTGAAGTCGACGGTCAGCGGGAAGAAGTCGTAGTTCTTGCGCTCCTTAGAGACGACCACGGTGTCGAGCATCGTGGTGTCGCCCTGCTTGACCAGGCACGCGCCGGTGGCCTGCTTGGCAAGCTCGCCCGACTCAAAGGTGTAGGTCTTGCCGTACAGCTCAAAGGTCTTGGA
Organism: uncultured Collinsella sp.; assembly: GCA_902496115.1. Taxonomy (GTDB): domain Bacteria; phylum Actinomycetota; class Coriobacteriia; order Coriobacteriales; family Coriobacteriaceae; genus Collinsella. Next base: position 1,385 of record CABUZK010000011.1, read on the forward strand.
TACGAGTGTCATTGTTCTCCTTTACCCCACAGGCCCCTTGCCTGCGGGCTTCTCATGTGACGCGGGCCCCTGCCCCCGCCACGCTTCAGAGCGTGATTGTTCGCGCCCTTACACAAAAAGAGCGCCCCGCTGCGCAGGACGCTCTTAGCATGTACAAATCCTTACTGGATGTTGTCGCGGATGCCCAGAGCCTTGATGAGCTCACGGTACTCGACGATGTCGTTCTTCTTGATGTAGGAGAGAAGACGACGACGACGGCCGACGAGCATGAGCAGGCCACGACGAGTGTGGAAGTCCTTCTGGTGGGACTTCATGTGCTCGGTCAGCTCCTTGATGCGCTCGGACAGGATGGCGACCTGAACCTTGGGGTTGCCGGTGTCGACCAGGGTGTTACCGAACTGGGCAGTCAGCTCCGCCTTGCGCTCTTTGGAAACAGTCATTGTTTCACCTTTCGTTTCTTGTCGCCCTCGGGCGACGCTATTCGCCTCGGACTGGGAAGCCGCCGGTGGAGCGAGCATCCAAGATCGAGGTACCAACCGGTCGGTATGTTACCACAAGCAGCCCACGCCTGCGCATCATCACCGACCCAACATGAATTCCATCGCACGGAGGCGCTGATCGGTGTGCGTCGCAGCCCAAACATGTGAAAGCCCCAACAAAAAAGCAGCGGTATGGGGGTCGATCCTCTCGGCCATGAGTGCATCGAAGGTCATGGACATGAGGGCGCGCAGCCACGCGACCTCACCGGTCGACACCAGCTCGGCACCCGGAACGCTCGACGCGCACGACCCGCACATGAGCCCGCCCGCCCGGGGCGAAAAATACGACAGCATGGGGTCTCCGCACAGCACGCAGGCCGAAAAATCGGGTCGATAGCCAACGTGCGACAGCAGCTTAAAGACATATGCCGCCACAAGTAGATCCATATGCGCCGTGTCGAGCCCGCTGCCCACCAGGGCAAGCGCTCGCTGCGTGATGGCAAAGGTAAATGGATCCTCGGCGTCCTCAAACGAGCACACGCGCGCGACCTCGGCGATCGCGCTTGCGGCACAGGTCGTCTCGTAATCGGGCGCAGCGCCGAGCGGCGCCTCCATAAGCTCGGCCTGGGAAACCACGTCGAGCGACCGTCCATGCGCGAGCAGCATATCGACGGTGCAGAACAGCTCGCAGCGCGCAGCAAGGCGCCCACCGGGTTTGCGGGCGCCCTTTGCCACGGCGTGAACCTGCCGACCCCGCTCGTCAAGCATCGTCAAGATCAGGTCCGTCTCTTTGAGCTTCGTCTTATCGAGGACGAGCACCTTCGTGCGATATGTCCGGGAGCCTGCCATGCGCGCCGCGCGTCCTTAGTCCTCGGCATTGTAGCCAAAGCGGCGAATCTGGGCCTCGTCGTCACGCCAGCCGGCCTTGACCTTCACGTCCAGCTCCAAAAAGACCTGCGTGCCAAAGATGCGCTCAAGATCGCGACGGGCGTCGATACCGATATGTTTGATCATCTCGCCGCCCTTGCCGATGATGATGCCCTTTTGCCCCTCGCGCTCGACGTAAATGGTGGCGTGCACGCGCAGCACCTTCTTGGTCTGCTCGAGCGCATCGCAGATCACGCCAACGGAGTGCGGGATCTCATCACGGGTGCGGCGCAAGACCTTCTCGCGCACAAACTCGGCAACGAGCGTCTCGTCGGAAGCGTCGGTACCCATGTCCTCGGGGAACCAACGCGGACCCTCGGGCAAAAAGTGTGCAACGGTCTCGATAAACGCATCGACGTTGAAGTTCTTGACCGACGACGTCACGATCTCATCGTCATATTCCATGAGCTCGTGGGCGGCCTTAAGCTGCTCCATGACCTGTGCGGGATCAGCCTCATCGGCCTTGGTGAGCACCAAGACCTTCTTGGAACGGGCGCTCTTGACGCGCTCGGCAACCCAGGCGTCTCCCCTGCCGATCGGCTTGGTGGCATCAATCAAAAACGCGACGACATCGACATCGTTCAGCTCGAACAGCGCGCTCTTGTTGAGCTCGGACCCCAGGCCGTCCTTGGGCTTGTGAATACCCGGGGTGTCGACAAAGACCAGCTGGTAGCCGGGACGGTTAACGACGGCGCGCATGCGGCGGCGGGTCGTCTGGGCCACCGGCGAGGTGATGGCGACCTTTTTGCCATAGCAGGCGTTGAGCAGCGTGGACTTGCCGGCGTTGGGGCGGCCGACCAGGGCCACGAAGCCGCTGCGGAAACCGGGCTCAACGTCTCCAAAGCCCGCGAGGCTGTCGTCCTCGTCGCACAGGGCGTCGAGCTCCTCGTCGCTCATGCCCTCAAACGGGTCAAACTCCACGACATCCTCATAGGCATCGTTCGCTTCGGCATCCACCGCATCCAGGGACTCGTCGTCCAGAGTTTCATCGATAGGCTGCATATTGTCGGACATGGAAATCCCTTTCTAAATAAAGTCGAGCGCGTGGGCAAATACCAGCAATCCCACAATCGCGGCGGTGATGGAAAGTACGTAGACGGAGGCGGCGGCGATATCCTTCGCGCGCTTTGCCAGAGGATGGAGCTCCTGGGTCGCCAGGTCGACGATCGCCTCCATGGCGGTGTTGCACAGCTCGCCGTGAATCACCAGGCCACAGCAGATGATAACCGTGGCCCATTCGGCAATATCGAGCCCCACGATGCAGCCGGCAATGACGGTGCACACGCCCGCAACGAGCATGACCTTAATGTTGCGCTCGGTCTTGACGGCGGTGACGAAGCCCTCCATGGCGTAGGAAAACGACTTTAAGAAGGACGGATGGTCCTTGTTCGATCCGGGAATCATAGACGGCTCCTAGTCGTGGGCGTGGTTGGTGATGGGGCCGACGTGGACCAGCTTGGGGTCCTCGCCGCGCTCGAGCGCCAGATCGCGCAGGATGGCATCCTCGCGGGCCTCCATGGCCTCAGCCTCGTCGTCCTCGATATGGTCATAGCCCAGCAGGTGCAGCATGCCATGCACGAGCATCAGGCGACACTCGTCGGCAGGGCTATTGCCAAAGCCGGGGGCCTGACGGGCAATGACCTGCGGAGCCAAGATGATATCGCCGAGCTCGAGCGTCTCGTCGGCGGGAATATCCTCGTCAAAGGCCGAGTCGCATTCAAACGAGAGGACATCGGTGGTACGGTCGATACCGCGCCACTCGTGGTTGAGCTCGTGCATCTCGTCCTCATCGACATACGAAAGGGAAATCTCGACTTCACGTTCAACGCCCTCGGCGGCAAGCACGACCTCGCAGATGTGCTCTACCTCCTGCGCGTCGAGCAGCGTATCGAGCTCGGCATCGTTGCTGATCAATACACTCAACGGGACTCCTTTCGGTCGTGCACGCGCTTCTCGCGTACATCATCATAAGCATCGTATGCCTCGACGATACGCCCCACCAAGGCATGACGCACCACGTCGGCACGCTCGAGGTGAGAAAATGCGACATCGTCGACACGACCCAAAATCTGCTCGACGTCGGCAAGACCGCCGCGACCCACCAGGTCGCGCTGACTCAGGTCGCCGGTAATCACAAACTTGGAGTTAAAGCCCAGGCGCGTCAGGAACATCTTCATCTGCTCGGGCGTGGTATTTTGGGCCTCGTCGAGCACCACGAAGGCATCGCTCAGCGTGCGGCCGCGCATGTAGGCAAGCGGGGCGATCTCGATCACGCCGCGCTCCATAAGCTCATCGGTGCGCTCGCGATCCATCATGTCAAAAAGGGCGTCGTAGAGCGGACGCATGTAGGGATCGATCTTTTCCTCAAGGGTACCGGGCAAAAAGCCCAGGTTCTCCCCCGCCTCGACAACCGGACGCGTCAAGATCAGACGGCCCACCTCGTGACGCTTGAGCGCGGCAACGGCGAGCGCCATGGCCAGATAGGTCTTACCGGTACCGGCGGGACCCAGGCCAAACGTGATGGTATGCGAGCGGATGGCATCCACATAGCGCTTTTGGCCGAGCGTCTTGGGGCGAATGGCACGACCGCGATACGAAAGCAGCACATCATCGCGAAGCGACGTAGCCTCGTGCTCACCGTCGCGCAAGACGGCCAGGCAGCGAGAGACATCGTCGGAAGACAGCGTGCGTCCGGCGGCCGCCTCGCGAAAAGCATGCTCGAAAAAGCGTGCCACGAGCTCGACCTCGTCCGGGTCACCGCTCACGGCGATACTGTCACCACGGGCGACCACATGGGCGCGAACCAAACTCTCGAGCGCACGAAGGACGCCGTCGCCGGCACCCAAAACGCGCGAGGGGTCAATTCCCTCGGGAACGGTAAGTCTAATCTTCGAGGCTTCCATGAACCTCCCTGCGTGCATGGACCAAGCCGGAATCATCGACTCCGATGATAGCAACATCAAGCAGGCACGGGGCTGTGAGTCCACAGGTATCGTCAAGACGGGCATGATGGAACGAACCGAGCGTCAGGTTGTCGCCATACTCGAGCACGGCACGCTCGACGGTGCCCACGCGGCGGCGAGCGTCGGCAATGGCAAGCTCCTGCGCCGCGGCTCGCATACGACGGCTGCGCTCGGCCATAACCTCGGGCGGCACCTGGTCGGGCATATCGGCAGCAAGGGTACCGGGACGCTTGCTATAGCGAAACACGTGCATGCGCGAAAAGCCCACGCGACGGCACAGCGCCAGCGACTCCTCAAACTCCTCGTCCGTCTCGCCGGGAAAACCGACGATGACGTCGCACGAAAGAGACGCCTGGGGCAAGTTGGCGCGAATCATGCGCACCGTCTCCTCGAAGTCCTCGGCGCTATAGGGACGGCCCATGCGATACAGTGTCCTGGTGCAGCCGGACTGCACGGGCAGGTGCAAAAACGGAGCGATGCGCTGCGGATAGCGCGCCATGACCTTAAGCAGGGACTCGGAGATATCCATGGGCTCGACCGAGGAAATGCGCACATGCGGAATGGACGTGCGCTCCATGATCGCCTCGAGAAGCTCATCAATCTCGACGTGTTCGTCAGTCGCGCTCTTGCCATCGTAGGCGCCAAGGTTCACACCCGTCAGCACCACCTCGGGCACGCCGGCCACCTGAGCCTCGCGAACCTGCTCGAGCACGGACTCGACCGGCACGGAGCGCTCGGGGCCGCGAGCCTTCCACACAATGCAATAGGTGCAACGATGGTTGCAGCCGTCCTGGATCTTCACGCCCAGACGCGAGCGACCGAGCGCGTCGACAACCTCGCCGTCGCTGCAGGCGGGAACGTCATCGGACTCAACGCCCAGCACCTCGCAGACGCGTTCGGCAACATCGATCTTGGACGGCTCGGCGATCACGCGGTCCGAAAGCTCCAACAGCTCCTCGGGGTGCAGATTGACCACGCATCCGGTCACGACCACATAGGGCTCGTTTGGATAGGCCAGCGCATGGCGAACCGCCTTACGGGTCTTGGCCTCGGCCTCGCCCGTAACAGCACAGGTATTAATGACGATCAGCTCAGCATCCTGAGGCTCCACCATCGCAAAGCCCAGGCGCATTAGATCGGCAGTGATACGGTCGGACTCAACCCGGTTGACACGGCAGCCGAGGTTGACGACAGAGATATGAGGTGCGAGCACGCGGGCTCCTTAATCGAGGATGTCGTCGAGGGCACTCTTAATGCGATCGGTCACCGACTTCTTACCGGATGCAACGTCATCGCCCATCTCGTCGGCAAAGGCACGAAGCAGCTCGCGCTGCTTGTTGGAGAGATTGGTGGGGACGAGCACGCGCAGCTGAACGATCAGACGGCCACGCGAGCCGCCGCCGCCGATACGGGGCATGCCGTAGTTGCCAACGCTCACGGTGTCGCCGTACTGTGTGCCGGCGGGGACGCACAGCTTGACGACCTCATCGGGCATAATGCCCTCGACCTCGATCTCGCAGCCGAGCGCTGCCTGCGCAATCGAGATATCGCTCACGAGGTACAGGTCATCACCGTTGCGCTTAAAACGCTCGTGGTCGGCGACGCGCACGTTGACGATCAGGTCGCCCGACGGCTCGCCGCGAAGGCCGGCCTCGCCAAAGCCACTCACGCGCAGCTGGCGACCGGTCGATACACCGGCGGGAATATCGATGTCAATCTTTTCGTGAGAAGGCGTGCGGCCCTGACCGTCACAGGTCTCGCAGGGATGGTCGATGACCGTGCCTTCGCCGTGGCAGTCGGGACAGGGCGAAGAGGACTGAACCTGGCCCAGGAACGAGCGCTGGACCGTCGTGACATAGCCCGTGCCGTGGCAGCGGCTGCACTGCTTTTCCTGTGCGCCCTCGGCCCTACCGGTGCCGTTGCAATCCTCGCAGGGAGCAAGGCGGTCATAGCTGATCGTCTTTTTGCACCCGAGTGCCGCCTCCTCAAGGGTCACCGAAAGGGAGATGGCCATATCGCGGCCGCGACGACGCTCACGGCGATTTCGGGCGCCACCGCCGGCACCGCCGCCAAAGAACGACGAGAAGAGGTCGTCCATGCCCATGCCGCCAAAGATATCGTTAATGTCGACGTAGCCCGAACCACCAGGGCCGTCGGCAGTGCCGTAACGGTCGTAGTTAGCACGCTTCTGCTCGTCGGAAAGAACGGAATATGCCTCGTTGAGCTCTTTGAACTTGGCCTCGGCCTCGGGGTCGTCCGAAACGTCCGGGTGTACGGTACGGGCCTTCTTTAGAAACGCGCGCTTAATCGTCCGCGCGTCGGCATCCTTGTCGACGCCAAGTACCTCGTAGTAATCCCTATTTTCCGACACGACCGAATCCTTCCGACTTTCATTATTGTCACAGTGCGTCCTATACCCAAGCTGGGCCGGCCGCAAACAGAGGGCTAGATGTTATTGCATTCCGTAAGGCGAAAGCATGGCACGCTGCGAGCAGCTCGCAAACCAAACCGACACGAGCGCAAACATAAATCCGTTGGCGAAACCATTGGCAAACTGCATCGCGCCGCGCTTCCACCACAGCAGGCTACGGTGAAGTACCCCATCCGAAAGCACCATGAACAGGCCCATGGCAAACGGAATAAAACACATCACGGCAAAGGCCGAGAACACACCCGAGATGGCCGACAGCACCAAAAATGGCGCCACGATGCCCATCAGGTAAAAACCGGTACGAGCCTTGCCTTCCAGACGCTCTGCCTCAACATGGGCGCGACCGACCAGATCGCCACCCGAGGCACCGTTGGTGCCGGCGTGACCCATACCGCCAATACGGACCTCGTCGCCATCGTGCGTACCGGCAGGAAACTCAATCGTCTGCTCGGAGGTCACACGGGTTCGACCGCTGCCGCCGCAATCGGGACAGGGGTCGGCGACGACCTTACCGGAACCTCCGCACTCGGGGCAGACCGACTGGAACGTGCCGGCACCGAACAGGAAGGACAGGTCGACGTCGATGTGGCCGCGACCGCCGCAGCTCGGACAGGTATGTGCATGCTCGGACGAAACAGAACCCGAGCCTCCGCAGTGACCACAGGTATCGAAGCGCGTATAGCGAACGGTCTTGCGGGCACCGCCCTTGGCCTCCTTGGCGTCGAGCTTAATATCGACGACCACGTTGGCGCCGTTCTCGGGATTATAGGCAGCCTGCCCGCGACGCGGCTGGCCCCAGGCGCCACCAAAGGGAAAGCCGCCCTCAAAGGGATTGCCATAGCCTGCGCTACCGGCGTAGCCGCCGCCATAGGGCGAAGCCGTAGGAGCGCCGGCAAAGGGATTGCCCGAGCGCATGGCGTCGTAGCGCGCACGCTTCTGCTCGTCCGAAAGCACGGCGTAGGCCTCGGAAACCTCTTTAAACTTTTTCTCGGCATCCGGTTCTTTGTTGACGTCCGGATGGAGCTTACGGGCCTTTTGCTGGAAGGCCTTCTGTATATCACGCGAGGTGGCGTCCTTGGAGACACCCAAAATCTCGTAGTAATCTTTTTCGTTCATCGTCGCCATGCGCGGCAACCTCCTGCTCACAGCAGCGTATATATTGCGGTAATTCTACCCGAGCGGCCTAGGCTAGACCCCAAAACAGCTCGAACAGCACATTTCCATCGAGCCAACCCAAGTGGGTAGGCGCTAAACGAGCACGGACGCGACCTGCGATAACGTCTTTCGAGGCGACGCGCCCCGAAAGCCCTTCAACATGATCGGGCACCCAGGTGGCAAGGCCCAACTCGAGCGCACGGTCACAGGCCGCCGCCAGCTCGTCCACGGGGACCAAGCTAGCCGAGCGCACCAACAGATCGGGCCCAATGCCACGCGTCATGCGGCAGGCGAGCATCAAATCCTCGGCCGCAGCCTCACGCCGCGACAGATACTCGGCATCAAACGTCGTCGCGGCATCGTCGCGTTGCACCAAGCGCACGCGATACGCATCGCCGCGAGCGGGCACGTCGGGAAACAGCCCGGCCAAGCGATCGAAATCCTCGGCGTCGAGCATACCGGCGGCAGAGCGACCCAAGCCCAGATAGCCCTGTCCCGTCCAATAGGCAATGTTGTGGGCGCACTCATGGCCGTCGAGCGCGTAGCTTGCCACCTCATACGGGTGATAGCCGGCCGCGCCCAGGCACTCACGCGCCGCATCCATGCATACAGCCTGAAAATCCTCGTCGGGCTCGAGCGACTCGTCGCGACACGCCATGCGATAGAGCGGCGTGCCCTCCTCGAGCGTGAGAGGATACACCGATACATGATGCGGCGCCGCCGCCAGCGCGTCATCGAGTGTGCGCCGCCAGCTTACGGTGGTCTGCCCGGGAAGACCGCACATAAGGTCGCACGACACATCGAGCCCAGCGTCCTTAACCGTCATGATGGCAGCGAGTGCCCGATCGGCATCGTGAATGCGACCGATGGCGGTAAGTTCGGCGTTATCGAGCGTTTGCACGCCCAGAGAGACGCGTGTGACACCAACCTCGGCAAGCGCAGTGGCAAGCTCGGCGGTCAGCGACTCAGGATTGGCCTCGCAGGTAAACTCAACGGGCTTACACCACGCAGAGATACGCCGGGCAAGTTCTACCAGACGCTCCCCCGCCAGCGACGGCGTGCCGCCGCCAACATAGACGGTGCGGATCTGTGCAAGCGCGCCTGCGTCGCCAAAGGCATCGAGGCGCGCATAAAGCTGCTCAAAATAGGCATCGAGCGCAGCGCTCAGGTCGCACGGAGCAATACTGCGCGAGTCAAAGTCGCAGTACCGGCACTTTTGGGCGCAAAACGGCACATGCACGTACAGCGCGGTAACGGCCACCGTTAGGCCTCCAGCGGATGCGCGGGCACCGACTCGCCGGCGGCAAGTGCGGCCTCGCAGGCCACCACATCGCGCTCGATATCATCGACCAATGCCATGAACTCCTCGTACGTGGAGCAGCGCACCACCTGGGCGCGCCAGGCCGCAGCATGGGGCATACCCTTTAAATACCAGCTCGCGTACGTACGGGCACGCGACATGAGCGGCAACAGCTCGTGCGTGAGCGTCAGATGCTCGCGCAGGGCGCCCAGTCGCTCGACCGAGCTACGCACCGGTACCGGCGTGCCATCGAGCGCAAGGGCGCGGGCATCGCCGAACACCCAGGGGTTGCCATAGATACCGCGCGCGATGAACACGGCGCTGGCGCCCGAGTTGCGTAGGCGTTCCGCCGCGTCCTCGGCCGAGAACACATCGCCCGAACCGATAACGGGAATCTCGACGGCGTCGGCCACCTCATCGACGACCGACCAATCGGCCTGGCCCGTATAGAGCTGCGTGGCACAGCGACCATGTACCGCCACCGCAGCGGCCCCTGCCCCCTCGAGCATCTGGGCAAACGTCGCGGCATTGCGGTCTTCGGCGTAAAAGCCCTTGCGGATTTTTACGGTCACGGGCACGTGCGCCGCGCCCACCGCTGCCTCAACGATCTTCTCTGCCAGCTCAGGCGTGCGCATAAGTGCCGAGCCCTCGCCCTTGGTAACGACCTTGCGAGCCGGGCAGGCCATGTTGATGTCGATCAGCGACAGGCGATCGCCAACACGCTCCTCAACGGCGGCGACGGCGCTCGCAAACTGATCGGGCTTGGAACCAAAGAGCTGTACGCAGATCTGCTGCTCCTCGTCGGCCGGTAGCACCAGGCGCCACGTCTTATTGCTGGCATAGGCAAGACCCGCCACGCTCACCATCTCGCTGTAGGCAAGATGGGCACCGCGGCGGCGGCACATGATGCGGTAGGCGGGGTCGGTCACGCCAGCCATGGGAGCCATAAGGAACGGCTGCTCGGCATAGGCACCCAGCAGCCGCGTACTGTATTCAGAAAGCGCCATGGAAACTACTCGTCCACCTTGAGGATCGCCATAAAGGCCTCCTGCGGGACCTCGACCGAACCGATGGCCTTCATGCGCTTCTTGCCCTCTTTCTGCTTCTCGAGCAGCTTGCGCTTACGCGAGATATCGCCGCCATAGCACTTGGCCAAAACGTCCTTGCGGCGCGCCTTGACGGTAGAGCGGGCGATAATCTTGTTACCGATGGCACCCTGAATAGGCACCTCGAACAGCTGGCGCGGAATGATTTCCTTGAGCTTGTCGCACAGACCGCGGGCCAGGCCATAGGCCTTGTCCTTGTGCACGATAAACGAAAGCGCATCCACCTCATCACCCGAAAGCAGGATATCGAGCTTGACGAGCTCGGAGGGACGATACTCGTTGAACTCATAGTCGAGCGAGGCATAGCCCTTGGTGCGGCTCTTGAGCTGGTCAAAGAAGTCCAGGATGAGCTCGGCGAGGGGCATATCAAAGCGCATCTCGACCGATTTGCTCGTGAGATGGATCATGTCGGTTGTAATTCCGCGGTGCTCGATAGCGAGCTGCATGACGGCACCCGTATACTCGGGCGGGCAGATAATTTTGGCCTTGAGGTAGGGCTCCTCGATGCGCTCGATGCGCGTAGCCTCGGGCAGATCCTGCGGGCTGCGGACATCAATCATCTCGCCGTCGGTCTTGCAGACGTGGTAGTCCACCGAGGGGCTCGTGGCAATCAGATCCAGATTGAACTCGCGCTCCAGGCGCTCCTTGACGACCTCCATATGCAGCAGGCCCAAGAAGCCCACGCGGAAACCAAAGCCGAGAGCCACCGAGGTCTCGGGCTCCCACACCAACGACGGGTCGTTAACGTGCAGCTTATCGAGCGCGTCACGCAGGTTCTCGTAGTCCTTGTTATCGATCGGGAACAGGCCCGTATAGACCATGGGCTTGGCCTCGCGGTAGCCGGGAAGCGGCTCGGGGCAGGGATTCGACGCCCACGTGAGGGTATCGCCCACGCGAACGGCTTCGGGGTCCTTCAGGCCCGTGACCACGTATCCGACCTCGCCGACCGTGAGCGCGTCGACCGGGGTCTCGGCGGGACGCTTGACGCCCACGCCATCGACCAAAAAGTCGCCCTTTGCCTGCATCATGCGCAGGGTATCGCCCTTTTTGATGGAACCGTCAAAGACGCGCACCGTGGCGACGACGCCGCGGTACTCATCGAAGTACGAATCCAGAATAAGTGCCTTGAGAGGGCCATTTGCATCGCCCTTGGGAGGCGAGATCAAAAAGACGATGGACTCCAGCAGATCGTGGATGCCCTCGCCGGTTTTGCCCGACACGCACACGGCATCGTCAGCGGGAATGGCCAGATCGTCTTCGATCTCGGTCTTGACCTCGTCGGGGTGAGCCGAAGGAAGGTCGATTTTGTTGATGGCCGGAACAATGTCCAAGTTGGCGTTCATGGCGAGCGTCGCGTTGGAAACGGTCTGCGCCTCGACACCCTGAGTGGCGTCCACGACGAGCACCGCACCCTCGCAAGCGGCAAGCGAACGCGAGACCTCATAGGTGAAGTCCACATGGCCCGGCGTATCGATCAGGTTGAACTGATACGTCTCGCCGTCGTCGGCATCATAGGACACGCGAACGGCATTGGACTTGATTGTGATGCCGCGCTCGCGCTCGATATCCATGGTGTCGAGCAGCTGCGACTCCATGTCGCGCTCGTCGACGGTATGGGTGAGTTCGAGGATACGGTCACTGATCGTGGACTTGCCATGGTCGATGTGCGCAACGATCGAGAAGTTACGGATGTGGGAAATGTCAATTGAAGTATTCATGCGGACTATCTTACCCGAGCGGTACAAAAAATGGAGCCTGTTCCATAAAACAGGCTCCATTTATGCGCGTAATCTGTGTGGTGTGAAATTTACAACTTAGGCGTTGATGCTGTTCACGAGCTTGGCAAGACCGGACTTGCGGTTAGAAGCCTGGTTCTTGTGGATAACATGCTTGGCGGCAGCCATGTCGAGACGCTTGGTGACGGTCTTGAGGGCAGCCTGGGCCTTCTCGGCGTCGCCCTCGGCGACGGCGGACTGGACGTGCTTGGTCAGCGTCTTGAGCTCGGACTTGACAGCCTTGTTACGCATGCGAGCTGCCTCATTGGTGCGGATACGCTTCTTCTGAGACTTGATGTTTGCCACTTCTGGAGTTCCTTTCGAGTTCCTTGCAAAAAATGTATGACACCTCTGAGACACGGTGAGGTCATGCAAGCGCCTACTATAGCACGCTCCCCCTCAAAGGGATAGAACGAATTTGTCAAATAGGCAGGTATCATCACGATTTTCTCAAGATGTTCGTAATCCAGAGCAAAAGCGCGGTCTCCGAATCAGCCGAACCCTTCAGTGCGAGCTCCACATCGACCGCGCCCTCGAGCGCAGCAACGAGCTCGGTCATCGAAAAACGACGAGCCCAGGTCAGGTGATTCTTGACCTGCCAGGCCTGAAGCTTGAGTGTCGCGGCGAGCTCACGCCCCTGCCCACGCGCATCGAGTGCCTTGGCGACGATAAGCTCGCGAATGCGCCCGCACAGCAATGTGTAAGTCCACACGTAGCTCTTGGCGGGCAGTAGATTGAAGAGCTCAAGCGAGCGGCGCATGTCACGGGCCGAGACCGCATTGAGAAAGTCCCAGGGCTGGACTTCGGCCGTGCGCACGATCCAGCGCTCCACATCGGCAAGCTCAATTTGCGGCCCCTCGACCATCTGGGCAAGCTTGGCCAAGTCGTTATCGAGCATGCGGGTGTTCTCACCCGAGCGCGAAACGAGCTCCTCGGCGGCCGCCGTCGAGATGGACTTTCCGTGCTGCGTCGCCATCTGCTGCACGCGGCGCGGGAGCTCCCAACGCTTAGTTCCCGAACAATCGATCACGGCCTTCTTGTCAATATTGGCGATCGCCTTGTACAGGCGCGTGTTCTTGGCAAGCGAATCGGCGATTATGAGGCAAACCGTCGTGGGACTGGGACTCGCCAGATACTCGACAAGCGGCTCAGAGATCGCTTTGGCGAGTTTTGAGCAGCCGTCAAGGATTACCAGGCGAAACTCGCTGCCCATAGGAAAGGTGTTGAGCGATCCGATAATCGACTCGATATCGGGGTCTTTGGTCATATCGCGCTCGTCGAGGTTGAACTCGACCATGCCCGTCTTTTCCAGACGCGCCTTCATACGCGAGACGGCGTGGTCGCGTTTGACTCCGTCGGTACCGACGATCAGATATGCCGGCAACAGACCGGTTTCGGACATCGCGCTCCCCTCCCGCAGGCTCTCGTGTTCGTACCGTGCCATTCTAGCCCAGGGGCTCACCACACGCCAACGACGTCGTCACGGTCTCTGGCATCGCATCGCAAAGCCATTCGCAGTCGGCGTGACGGTAATGTCGCCGTGTTCGATGGTGCACGCGAACACGCCGCCCGCTTCCTTCACGGCATCGATGCAGGCATCGGACGGATGGCCGTAGCGGTTGCCCTCGCCCGCGCTCGCGAGGGAAAGCTCGGGCTTCAGGACGTCCAGCAACTCACCATCGGCTGAAACCTTGGAGCCGTGATGCCCAAGTTTAAGGACATCGATATCCCCCACCTCCTGCACGAATTCTCGTTCTTGGTCGAGCTCGGCATCACCGGTGAGAAGTACGCGCAGGCTCTTGCCTTCCTGAGCATAGGAGAGCAGCAAGACAAGCGAGTCCTCATTGCCCTCGCCATCTACCGTGTCAAACGGCCACATCACGCGAGCCCGAAATGCGCCGATATCGACCGCGTCTCCACGAGCCACCTGCCGATACATTACGCCGGGGCGATTCAGGACCTCAGCAGGCGCACCGTCCAGCGCATCGGCTGCAACCGCAATGGTACCAACCGAAAACTGATCGAGCACGTCGGGAAGGCCGCCCCAATGGTCTTCATCCCAATGCGTCACGAAGACGACGTCGATATGGTGGACGTTATTGCGAACCAACGCCGACACCACGCGCTCATCGAGCCCACAGTCGACGAGCGCCACGGCGCTACCCTGACGAACCAGAATCGCATCGGCCTGGCCAACATCGAGGACCGTCACCGAAGGCGGCGCGCATCGATCCCAATAGACATACGGAACACCCGCTGCAAGCATCAAACACAGCAGCCCCACTGCCATGGTCCGCGTGCGGGGGCGTGGCCACCAGACCAAGAGGACCGCCAGCACAAACGGCACCACGTATACCAAGGGCGTATCGGGCGGCACGCTTACGGATGCACCCGGAACGGCCGCAAAGAGCTGCTCAAAGAACAGGGCGCAGCGAGCGACAATCATGGGTACCACGAGCGCCCCGTGACGCAAAAGCGGAACAAGCGAGCAGGGTGCCAGCACAACCGACGATGCGAGCAGCACGCTTATCACTGGACCGATCACGGCATTTGCAAGCGGGGCAATGAGCGAAAACGTCCCAAATGCGGGAATGGTTACGGGAAGTGTCGCGAGTTGTGAGCACAACGTGACAGACAAAACGCTGGCGACGCCCGATGGCACACCCAGCTCGCCCAAGGCGTAGGTAGCGTAGGGGCAAAAACAAAGGATGGCAAAAACACTGGCGCACGAAAGCTGAAAACCCATTTCGAACAATACCGTCGGCCGCAGCAGCACAAAGACCGCCATGGTGACAAACAGAGCCGAGAGGCCATGACGACGACGTCCGGCGCCGTTGGCGATAAGCGTCGCCGCCACCATGCAGCACGCGCGCACGGCCGAGGGCGAGGCGCCCGTAAAGACGGCATAGGCAATAAGAGCCAGCATCAACAGTCCCCGCTGCAGCCCACGAGAGAGGCGTGTCTTTTGCAGGGCGCTCTCAATCACAAACCCCACGATGGCAAGATGGCTGCCCGAGACGGCGATGAGATGTGCGGTGCCCGTTACCGAAAACCAATCGCCCGCCGGCTGGGCGCGCAACTCGGACGAGCGTCCACAGACAACGCCGGCAATGAGCGAGCGCGCTGGATCGGTCTCGGGCGCGATAACGGCAAGAAGCTCGTTCCGAAGCCAAGTCAACGGCCCCGGAGAACCCTCGTCGACCGATACCAACCGGACGACTTTAACCTTTCGGAGCTCGCCCCGAAGCACGCGTGAGCGCCCATACGCATCGTTCTCAAAGCGTGATATTCGACCGATACCACGTACATGCGAACCGACGCCGAGCTCGCGATCGCACGACAGCCGTACCTGACCCAAGCGCTTTTCGCCTGCATACGCATCGCAGGTGTAGGAATACACACCGTCATTGATGGACGGATCGCCCTGTACATAAAATTCGAGACTGCTCGCAGCCCGATTATTCAGCGCCCTCGAAGCACGCAGCGCTCCCATTGTCCAACCCGAGGACGCGACCGCTCCCGCCATGAGGCCGAGGGCCGCGGCATACAGCCATCGCCTCCACCGCACAAGGCGCATGCAGGACCGAGCCAATACGATGCACCCTGCTGCCGCAACGGGAATGGCCATAAGCAATGTGACGGGCGCCGCCCGCTCTCCCAGCAGCGCATCGGCCGTCATGTTAAGCACTAACCCACAGCTCGCACACAAGCCGGCACAAAGGGCTATCGTCCACGGCATCAATGGGCGCGGTGGCATCACATGCTCGCGCTCGGTCGCACTCATACGCAGATGCAATCTTTAATTTTGGCGAGTTTCTTCTCACCGATCCCCGATACGCGCATAAGGTCATCGACCGAGGCAAAGGCCCCGTTTTGCGTCCGTTCGTCGATAATTGACTGGGCCATAGAAGGCCCGATGCCCGAAAGCGTCTGCAGCTCCGCCGCACTTGCCGTATTGATATTCACAAGTCCCGACGAAGACCCTGTACCAGGGGTCGTGGAAGCGCCGCTTTCGGCGCCGCCGACGGCCGCAGCCGTTTGTTGCTCCCCTACCGTCGGCACATAGATCTTTTGACCATCTGTGACCTTGGACGCGCGATTAAGCCCTGTCACATCCGCCTCGGCCGTAAGCCCTCCGGCGGCATCAATCGCCTGGGACACACGTGCTCCATCTTTAAGCCGGTACACGCCAGGCCTCACAACGGCGCCATCAACATCGACGTACACCTCGGCAGCAGAAGAGCTCTTGGCAGACGGCTCATCGGCATCGTCAGGAGAGGCATCCCCGGCCGCGCGCACATCCGAGGCGCTCGCCTCATCACTACGCTCAAACGATACGTCGCTGGAGTTACCACCAAAACCTGCCATCGCCAAGCCGCTCGCGGCGGCAATGACAACCAGGATCGCCACGACCATCGCCTTATGGCCGAGCAGCTTTTCTGCCCAGCGGTCCATCCGTTTAACCCGTTCGTGTTGCTCGCGCTGCGCCATAGCAAACACCTCCCAACACCATCGTGTCAGGAAATGAACGCCGCAGCCTCCGCACGCCCACACCGGTTTTCGCGGTCAAACCAAAAGCTGACCAAAACCTTGCGGAAAAGTGTCCATTTATTCAGGCACACGTCGACAAATGAACCGTTTATCGCCTAATGCCCAGATACAAAAAGACCGACGATGCAAAATCACCGCCGGTCTATACACAACATTATTCGTGATCTTGGTAAATCTCACGTGGAGCGAGCTCGGAATGTTTGCGTTTTAAGGTCTTAGGGGCCTTATACGTGTTGCTCTCGAAGTCGATATACTCGGTCTGTTTGAGCAAACGCTCAATCATCTCCTCGTGATCGAACAGCTCCCAAGCCTCGTGCACGGCATCGGGTTTGGCGTGCGTCTCGGGGCGGCGCGGCATAAAAAGCGTGCAGCAATCGGGAGCAGCCTCGGTCGAGATATCGAAGGTACCGATTTCCTCAGCGCGTGCGATGATCTCCTGCTTGTCCGAACCGATCAACGGACGGAACACGGGGATCTTCACGGCCTCGTTGACGGCCATGATGTTCTCGAGCGTCTGGGAGGCAACCTGACCGAGCGATTCGCCGGTCACGATAGCCTTGGCGCCCTCGATATGCGCGATGCGCTCGGCAACCGAATACATGATGCGACGGTACATGATCACGCGCAGGTTGCTGGGGCAGGTAACCGAAATCTCGCGCTGGCAGTCGCCAAACGGGACTACGTACAGGCGACCGATCTGGACACCCGGCTCAAGCGCACGGATGATGTCCTGCACCAAATACTCGCTCGTATCGGGCGTCTGCGGACGGCCGGAAAAATGTATCGGCACGCACACCGCGCCGCGGCGCGCGAGCATCCAGGTCGCCACCGGAGAATCGATGCCCGAGGAAAGCAGCGTCACGACCTTGCCGGCAGAACCCACCGGCAGACCGCCCACGCCGCGCTCGGAGCGCGCATAAACGTAGACGCTACCCTGTACCACCAGCACGTGCACCATCGCGTCGGGATCGTGCATCTGGACCTTTTTATCGGGAAACGCCTCGCACAGTACCTCGCCAACCTGTCGATTGATATCAATCGAGGTGAGCTCATAGTCGGTGTTAGAGCGCTTGGCATGCACCTTAAACGACTCGAAGGGACCAAATTCGCGCAGCGCCTTCACGGCGGCGGCGCAGTACTCCTGCGGGTCGCGGTTGGTGTGGTACGCCAGGGACACGCGGGCAACGCCGGGGACGGTGCGAATGACGCGCGCCGCCTCGTCGGCCTGATGCTCGTTAAAGGTCACGAGGATATAACCGGAAATTCGAGACACGGCATTCACGGAAAAGGCGGCCAAGGCCGCCTTGATGTTATCCATGAGGATATGCTCAAAATGTGCGCGGTTCTTGCCCTTCAGTCCAACCTCGTGATAGTGGACCAGGCAGACGCGGGCTGCCATTTAGGCTTCAGCAACCTTGTGGCCGAGCGCCTTCTCATAACGGGCCTCGTCGTAGGAGATATCGCCGTCGACGATCTCGTCCATAGCCATCGAAATGGTATCGGCACCGGAGAGTGCAATGGTGATGTCGTCGACATCCTGAACGGCGAGCACGCGGTTGTGCTGGCCACGCAGCATGCTGTTAATGTCGCAGGCGCGCTTGGAGGCAAGCGAGGCGAGCAGGAAGCGGTTGTGATCGGTCTTCTCCAGAAGATCGTCAATGCAAGGCTTTACAACGGACACGGACCTCAGATCCTTTCATGCATATCGAGAACGCGAACGAGCTCATCGGTCGCGCGGTCGAGATCGTCATTAACCACGACGTCGTCGTAGCGGTCGGCAAGGGCAAGCTCATGGGCGGCGTTTGCCATACGCAGCTCGATCGTCTCGGGCGTCTCGGTACCGCGACCGACCAGACGCTCGCGGAGCACCTCGAGCGAAGGCGGCTTGATAAAAATCAGCACGGCCTCGGGGAAACGCTCCTTGACCTGCAAGGCACCCTGGACATCGATCTCCAAGATTAGAGACGAACCAGAGGCAAGCTTGGATGTGACCTCGCTCACCAACGTGCCGTAGCAATTGCCGTGGACCTCGGCCCACTCAACAAACTCACCGTTTGCCACGCGGCGGTCGAACTCCTCGCGCGTCAGGAAAAAGTAATTGACGCCGTCGACCTCACCTTTGCGTGGTGCTCGCGTGGTAGCCGAAACCGTCAGGCCCAGGTTCGAGCGACGCTCGCGCACACGAGTGACGAGCGTGCCCTTGCCTGCACCTGACGGTCCAGAAATCACAAAGAGCTTTGAATCCTGAGCGCTCACTTATTTGGTCAGCTGCTCGAGGAGCTGCTCGCGCTGACGGACACCGAGGCCCTGGACGCGACGGGTAGCGGAGATGCCGAGCTCCTCCATGATCTTGGCGGCCTTGGCCTTGCCATAACCGGGCAGAGACTCGATGAGGGTGGAAACCTTCATGCGGGAAGCGATGGGGTCATCGGAGTTGAGCACGGACTCGAGGGACTTCTCGCCCTTCTTGATCTGCTCGCGAAGCTCAGCGCGGGCGTGACGTGCGGCAGCAGCCTTCTCAAGAGCCTGCTTGCGCTGCTCGTCGGTAAGCTGAGGGAGTGCCATTCGAACCTCCAAATAGTTGGGTTATATCTGATGCAATAATTGGCATTTTAGCACGTCAAACGCACTAAATGCCCGATCGACGGCATCATAGGTTAGACGATACCTGCGAAAAGTGCAATATACGGAGGTCAAAGTTGAGCCCCTGACCTGCGATTCCACACAAAGGATGGGAAAGTTTTCGCAGGCACAGGGGCTAATTTGTGCTATTGAGACCCAAAAGTGGTGACTTGAGGGAATCTTTTAGGCGACGTTTTCGACCAGCTCGGCAACGATAGCGTCAAATGCGGCAACCGGGTCGTCGGCACCGGTGATGGGTCGGCCCACCACGATGTGGCTCGCACCGCGCTCGATAGCCTGGGAAGGCGTCGCCACGCGGGATTGATCGCCAAGGGCGGCACCCGCCGGACGCACGCCCGGAGTCACAATGAGGGCATCGGGACCCAGCAGCTCACGCATATCGTGGGCCTCCATCGGAGAGCACACGATGCCGTCGATGCCGTTGGCCTGAGCAAGCTTCGCCAGGCGGGCGGCTTCCTCGGCCACAGGCGACTCAACGCCGATCTCGGCCAGCGAATCCTGGTTCATGCTCGTGAGCACGGTGATGGCGACGAGCTTGGCTCGATCCTCGCGTGCCTCCTCGGCACCCTCACGGCAGGCGGCGAGCATAGCACCCGAACCCAAGCCGTGAACCGAAAGCAGGTCGGCACCGGCAAGCGAGGCCGAACGGGCGGCACCGCGCACCTGATGCGGAATGTCATGGAACTTGAGGTCGAGGAAGACCTTAAAGCCCAGGTCCTTGAACGTCTTGACGATCTCGGGGCCCTCAGCGTAATAAAGCGTCATGCCCACCTTGAGCCAAGCGGCATGACCAGAAAGCTCGTGGGCGAGCTCGAGTGCACGCTCACGGTCGCAGTCGAGGGCGACGATAACGCGGTCGCGGGCATCGGTCTCTAGCATTCGAAAGCACCTACCAGCTCGTTGATGTCCTTCACGCCCTGGGACTCCGCCCAGGCCTCGAGCTCGTGCGCGATCTTGAGCGAAGCGCACGGATCGACAAAGTTGGCCATGCCGACCGACACGCAAGTGGCGCCAGCCAAGATAAACTCGGCCGCATCTTCGCCCGTCATGACGCCGCCGACACCGTTGATGGGGATATCGACGGCCTGAGCGACCTCCCAGACCATGCGCACGGCGATGTGGTGGCACAGCGGGCCCGAAAGGCCGCCCTTGGGCTTAGCCACGCGGGACTTGCGGGTATGAACGTCGATGGCCATGCCCTGGATGGAGTTGATGACCGAAAGGCCGTCGGCTCCCGCGGCCTCGAGAGCCTTGGCAATCTCGGCGACGTTAACCGGAGCCATCTTTACGAACAGCGGCTTATCGGTCACCTTACGGCAGGCAGCCATAACGGCAGAGGCGCCCTCGGGCGAGGAGCCCATGGCGGCACCGCCGGCGGCAATATTGGGGCAGCTCACGTTGATCTCATAACCGGCAGCCCAGGGGCACAGCTCGACATACATCTCGAGCGCGCGGACAAACTCCTCGACGGAGTGACCGGCAACCTGGCAGATGACCTGGCAACCGTCCTTGGAAAGCTGCTCGAGCCACGGACCGGACTCACGGGCAAAGGCGGCCACACCGGGGTTCTGAAGGCCCACGGAGTTGATCATGCCGCCCGGGATCTCGGCCATGCGAGGCGCGGGGTTGCCGGGCCAGGGCTCGGCAGCACAACCCTTGGTGGTGATGGCGCCCAGCTGGGAGACATCAAAGAAGTTCTGGAACTGCCATCCGTAGCCAAAGGTACCGGCTGCGGTGTTGATGGGGTTCTGCATCTTGACGCCGCCGAAATCGACGGCCATGTTCACGTTACCCACTAGAAGACCACCACCTTGGAAGCATCAAACACGGGGCCGCACATGCAGGCGCCCTTCATACCGTCGACCGTCTCGACATTGCAGGTGTTGCAGGCGCCAAAGCCACAGCTCATCATGCGCTCGAGCGACACCTCGCAGTACGCGCCGGCCTCGGCGGCAGCGGCGGCGACCTTCTTCATCATGACGGCGGGACCACAGCTGGCGACGTAGTCGTAACCGCCCTCGCCGAGCAGCTCGGCGGCAGGATCGGTGCAGAAGCCGTGCGTGCCCAACGAGCCGTCGTCGGTGCATACGTTGACCGTAGCTCCCAGCGCGCGGAACTCATCGACGCCCACGGCCTTGGACGCGGTGCCAAAGCCCAGACATACGTCAACGTCCACGCCCTGCTCGGCAAGCATGCCAGCCAGGCAGAGCACGGGCGGAACGCCAATGCCGCCAGCGACGAGCAGCGCCTTCCTGGTGCCCTCGGGCACGAGCCAGCCGCGGCCGCCGGGGCCCAACAGATTAGAGGTGGAACCGGGAGCCATCTGCGACAGACGGCGGGTATCGTCGCCCACGACGGCGTACCACAGCTCGACGGTGCCGGCCTCGGCGTCGGCGCGGTAGTAGCTCAGAGGCACGCGAAGCAGCGAGGACGCATCGCCGGGCACGGCGATGTTCACAAACTGACCGGGCTTGAGCGCACTTGCAAGCTTGGGGGCCGAGATGACGAGCGAGAAGATGCCGTCGGCGATCTCCCGGTTCGAGACGACCTCGAAGTCGTGCATGCGTGCAGTGGAAGGTGTGGGCATAGACGCTCCAATCCCCCATGCGGTTGCATGGTCTAAACGAATAGAAAGCGCGGCACCGCAAGGGCGCCGCGCACAAAAGCGATAAGGCTATGCTAGCAGATGCAGCCGTCGGCAAGCGTCTGTTTACCGCCGACAAACACATCGGTGGCACGACCGGTAAGCGTGCGACCGGCGAAGCCGGAGTTCTCGGCACGCGACTCGTAACCGCCCTCGCCAACCGTCCAGGTGATGGCAGGATCGAAGACGGTCAGGTCGGCAACGGAGCCCGCCTTGACCTGAACCTGGTCCAGACCCAAGATCTCGCGCGGCTTGATGGCCATGAGCTCGACCATGCGGCCCACGCTCATCTTGCCCGTGTTGACCAGCTCGGTGAGCACGAGCGACAGCGAGGTCTCGAGGCCGATCATGCCAAAGGGTGCGAGCTCGAACTCGCGGGCCTTCTCCCACGGAGTGTGCGGAGCGTGATCGGTGACGATAACGTCGACGGTACCGTCGATGACACCCTGACGGATGGCCTCGGCGTCCTCGTCGGTGCGCAGCGGCGGATTGACCTTGAGCGAGGTGTTGTAGGTCTCGTCCAGGTCGTTCTCGGTCAGGAACATGTGGTGCGGGGTAGCCTCGCAGGTAACCTGAACGCCAGCGGCCTTACCGGCACGCACGATTTCCAGGCCATGGGCGGTGGAGATGTGCTGGATGTGCAGCTTGGCACCGGTCAGCTTAGCGATCTCGATGTCGCGAGCGATCTGGAGCTCCTCGCCGGCAGCCGGCCAGCCCTCGAGAGCCAGACGGGTCGAGACCTTGCCCTCGTTGATCTGGCCGTGGCCGACCAGGTCCTCGTCCTGGCAGTGGCTCATAAATACCTTGCCGAACATCTTGCCGTAGTCCATGCAGCGACGGAGCATGCCCGCGCCCTGCACGCCGCGACCGTCGTCGGTAAAGGCGACGGCGCCGTGGGCGACCATGTCGCCCATCTCGGACATGGCCTCGCCCTTAAGACCGCGGGTCATGGCGCCCGACGGATAGACGCGGCAGTGACCGACCTCGGCAGCGCGGGACTTGACGAACTCCACGACGGTGCCGTTATCGGTGACGGGATCGGTGTTGGGCATGGCACACACGCCGGTAAAGCCGCCCTTGGCAGCTGCGCGGGTGCCGCTCTCGATGTCCTCTTTGACCTCGTAGCCGGGCTCGCGAAGGTGAACGTGCATATCCACCAGGCCGGGGACGAGGTACTTGCCGGAAAGGTCGCGGACCTCGGCTCCCTCGACGGCGAGATTCTCGCCGACCTCGGCGATCTTGTCGCCGTCAATCAGGACGTCAACGACACCGTCAAGCTCGACGGACGGGTCGACGACGTGGGCATTCTTAAGAAGCAAGGCCATTATCGGCACCTCCAAGCAGCAGATACAGGATAGCCATACGCACGCAGATACCGGCGTAGACCTGCTCCAGGATGACGGAGCGTTGCGGGTGGTCGGCCATATAGGAGTCGAACTCGACGCCGCGGTTGATGGGGCCCGGGTGGCAGATGATCGCATCGGGCTTCATGAGCTTCTCGCGGTCCTTGGTCAGGCCGAAGAGCTTATGGTACTCACGAATGGTCGGGAACGGGGCACCCTCGAGGCGCTCCTGCTGCACGCGCAGCATGTAGACGACGTCCAGCTCGGGCAGGACGGAATCTAGGTCGCTCGTCACGTGGTCGCAGCCCAGGACCTCGGGCGCCGGCGGCAGCAGCGTGCCGGGGGCGACGGCGTAGGTCTCGCAGCCCATGATCTTAAGGGCGGGGATCAGCGAGCCGCAGACGCGGGAGTGGGCGATATCGCCGACGACGGCGACCTTCAGACCGTGGAAGTCACCCTTGTGCTCCCAGATGGTGTACAGGTCGAGTAGGGCCTGCGTGGGATGGTTGTGCTTGCCGTCGCCGGCGCAGATGACGCTCGCGGGCGAGTTCTGCGTGACGATGTAGGGAGCACCGGCGTGCTTGTCGCGCACGACGATGCAGTCGATCTTATAGGCGTTGAGGGTCTCGACGGTGTCGACGAGGCTCTCACCCTTGACCGTGGAGGTCGAGGAGCCGCCAAAGTTAAGGCTGTCGGCCGAAAGACGCTTCTCAGCGAGCTCGAAGGAGCTGCGGGTGCGCGTCGAGGGCTCATTGAACATGTTGACGATGGTCTTGCCCTTGAGCGTGGGGACCTTCTTGATGGCACGCTCGTTGACCTCAGAGAACGCCTTGGCGGTCTCGAGGATGAGCTTGATGTCCTCTTCGGAGTACTCGGTAATGTCGATCAGGTGCTTATGGTTGAACGCCACGGTACTACTCACCTCCCAGCGGCGCGGAGCCCACGTGGGAACCCGGCGCGACGTCGTTAATCTCGACGGCGGTGTGGCCGTCGACTTCCTTCATATATAGGTGCACGTTCTCCTCATGCGACGAGGGAACGTTCTTGCCGACAAAGTCCGGCGAGATGGGGAGTTCGCGGTGACCACGGTCAACGAGAACTGCAAGCTCGATGCGACTCGGACGGCCCAGATCCATGACGGCGTCGAGGGCGGCGCGAATGGTACGGCCCGTGTACAGGATGTCGTCCACCAGCACGACGCGCTTGCCGTCGACGCTGAAGGGAATGTTGGTGGCGTGGATCGCGGGAGCGAAATTGGTAGCGTAGTCATCGCGGTAGAAGCTGATGTCGAGGCTACCGAGCGGAACGTCGACGCCCTCGATCTCTTTGATCTCCTCGGCGAGCTTCTTTGCCAGAAGGTCGCCGCGCGTGACGATGCCGACCAGAGCGAGGTCTTCACAGCCCTCGTTGCGCTCGAGAATCTCGTGCGCGATGCGGGTCATTGCTCGATTGACGGCGGTCTCGTCCATGATGACCGCCTTGGGGGAAGTCGTGCCCATCGATCTCCTTCCTCACATGTCTTGACTGCTGACACAGTCAAAAAAATAGATGCCCGACCGCTCAAAGCGGACCAGACACCCACAGGAAGGGCTGCTCTTTGGCAGCTATATAATTCCATGTGGGTATCTCGTACCCCTTTAATGGTCAAGGGATAGTGTAGCCAACCTCGAGCTTAATTGCGAGCATAAATACAAAGCAATCCATAAACGGAGTCCAACGCTCCATAAACCTATATATATTTGTGGGACGAGCTTGAAAACGTACACACGAGCTGGCATAATCCCCTCTGCTGCACGCAAATCGGATCTACGTCCAGGGCCGTAGCGTGAGCACTATCGCCAAAAGAGAAATATCTCTGTGTAGATTACGCACAGGGAGCTGCTTCTGTGCTATAGTTCAGGATTGTTTGTTAACGCGACATGTTCGTTTGTCGCCCAAGGAGGGTCAGTTATGTCCAAAGTTTGCGAAGTTTGCGGTAAGCACCCCGTTGCCGGTCGCTCCATCAGCCACTCTCACCGCGTCACCAACCGTAAGTTCCGCCCCAACATCCAGCGCGTCTACGTCGTCGTCGACGGTCACCGTCGCAAGATGAACGTTTGCTCCACCTGCCTTAAGTCCGGCAAGGTTGCGCGCTCCTAAATAAGGTCTTACAAACAAGTACCTCGGACTCTCCGGGTCAAAGACCTCGCGTTCACATAGAACTTACCAAAGGCGCCCTCCCCTACGGAGGGCGCCTTTTTGTGCTCATTGGGGACAGACTTACATGAGTGAAAGCACTCATGTAAGTCTGTCCCCAATGAGCGGGGCGATGCGCAGGGCAGATAGATTTAGTTAAAACGGTTCATTTGATTGAAGCGTTTTAGTTTGTCTTTTACGGGAATCTGCCCGTTCACCGAATTATTTCTTGCTATCATGCATCTTGTAGGGTAAATCTCCGATCGCAAGGAGACACAAATGGTGAAAAAGTCACCGGAAAACACTACTCCCGCCATCGTGGACAACGTGGAGGCGCTTGAGGCCAAACTCAAATCTATGCGTGAGGCCCAGGCTAAATTCGCTGAGTACACTCAGGAGCAGGTAGACAAGATCTTCTACGAGGCTGCTATGGCCGCCAACAAGGCTCGTATTCCTTTGGCCAAGCTCGCCATCGAGGAGACCGGCCGTGGCGTTCTCGAGGACAAGGTCATCAAGAACCACTACGCCGCTGAGTACATCTACAACGCTTACAAGAACACCAAGACCTGCGGTGTCATCGAGCGCGACGACGCTTACGGCATCACCAAGGTCGCCGAGCCGATCGGTATCGTTGGCGCTGTCATCCCGACCACCAACCCGACCTCCACGGCCATCTTCAAGACGCTCATCTGCCTGAAGACCCGTAACGCCATCATCATCTCCCCGCACCCGGCAGCCGCCAAGTGCACCATCGCCGCCGCCAAGCTCGTTCTCGACGCAGCTGTCAAGGCCGGTGCTCCTGAGGGCATCATCGGCTGGGTCGACAAGCCGTCCATCGAGCTGACCAACATGGTCATGCGCGACGTCGACATCATTCTCGCAACCGGTGGCCCGGGCATGGTCAAGGCTGCTTACTCCTCCGGTAAGCCCGCACTCGGCGTCGGCGCCGGCAACACCCCGGTCATCATCGACGATACCGCGGACATCAAGCTCGCCGTCAACTCCATCATCCACTCCAAGACCTTCGACAACGGCATGATCTGCGCTTCCGAGCAGTCCGTGACCGTCATCGACACCATCTATGACCAGGTCAAGGCCGAGTTCCAGAAGCGCGGCTGCTACTTCGTCAAGCAGGGTGCCGAGATGGAGGCCCTGCGTGCCGCCATGTTCAAGAACGGCGCTCTCGATCACCGCATCCCCGGCATGGCTGCCGCCAAGATCGCCGAGCTCGCCGGCATCGAGGTTCCCGCCAAGACCAAGATCCTGATCGCCGAGGTCACCTCCACCGATCCCGAGAAGGAAGAGTTCTCCCACGAGAAGCTCTCCCCGGTCCTCGCTATGTATCACGCCAAGGACTTCCAGGAGGCCGTTGACAAGGCAGAGCACCTCGTCCTCGCAGGTGGCCCGGGCCACACCGCCTCTCTCTACGTGCACCCGGCACAGAGCGAGAAGATCGCTAAGTTCCAGCACGTCATGAAGGCCTGCCGCATCGTCATCAACACCCCGTCCTCGCACGGCGGCATCGGTGACCTCTACAACTTCGGCATGAAGCCGTCTCTAACCCTGGGCTGCGGCTCCTGGGGTGGCAACTCCGTCTCCGAGAACGTTGGGGTGAAGCACTTGATCAACGTCAAGACCGTGGCAGAGCGCCGCGAGAACATGCTGTGGTTCCGCGCACCCGAGAAGGTCTACTTCAAGAAGGGCTGCACGCCCGTCGCACTCGACGAGCTCGGCACCGTAATGGGCAAGAAGCGCGCCTTCATCGTTACCGACCAGTTCCTCTTCAAGAATGGCAACACGCGTGCCATCGAGGCCAAGCTCGATGAGATGGGCATCGCTCACGACTGCTTCTACGACGTTGAGCCCGATCCCTCCCTGCAGTGCGCACGTCGCGGCGCCAAGCAGATGACGCTCTTCGAGCCGGATGTCATCATCGCCGTTGGCGGCGGTTCCGCAATGGACGCCGGCAAGATTATGTGGATGATGTACGAGCACCCCGAGGCGAACTTCGAGGACATGGCCATGGACTTCATGGACATCCGCAAGCGTATCTTCACCTTCCCCGAGATGGGCAAGAAGGCTTACTTCGTCGCCGTCCCGACCTCTTCGGGCACTGGCTCCGAGTGCACGCCGTTCGCCATCATCACCGACAAGGAGACCGGCATCAAGTGGCCGCTCGCCGACTACGCGCTGCTCCCCAACATGGCAATCGTCGACGCTGACAACTGCATGACCGCCCCGAAGGGCCTCACCGCAGCTTCCGGTATTGACGTCATGACCCACGCCATCGAGTCCTACGTCTCCATCATGGCTTCCGATTACACCAAGGGCCTCTCCGAGCGCGCCGCAAAGCTCGTCTTCGAGAACCTCCCGAGCTCCTTCACCAACGGTGCCAAGGATCCGCACGCTCGCGAGGAGATGCACAACGCATCCTGCATGGCCGGTATGGCATTCGGTAACGCCTTCCTGGGCCTCAACCACTCCATGGCCCACAAGCTCGGCGCTTTCCACCATCTGCCCCACGGCCTCGCAAACGCAGTCATCCTGACCCGCGTCATGCGTTACAACGCCGCCGAGGCTCCTGTCAAGATGGGAACCTTCTCTCAGTATCCTTACCCCAACGCGCTGCACAACTACGCCGAGATGGCTCGTTACTGCGGCATCGACGGCAAGGACGACCGTGAGGTCTTCGAGAACTTCATCACCAAGCTCACCGAGCTCTGCGACTTCATCGGTGTCAAGCACACCATCGCTGAGTACGGCGTTGACGAGAAGTACTTCCTCGACACCCTCGACGAGATGACCGAGCAGGCATTCAACGACCAGTGCACCGGCGCTAACCCCCGTTACCCGCTGATGAGCGAGATCAAGGAGCTCTACCTTGACGCCTACTACGGCCGCGAGCCTCAGGACTACGCCGTCTGCTAGTTTTAGCACGGTTTTTAACGGCGGGGGTGCACGGGTGTTTCACACACCCCCGCCGTCGCTTCTATCGCATCGTTGAAAGGATGCAACCATGCTGCTACCCGATTCCAAGACCGAGCTCGTCCGCCGTGGCAACAAGGTCGTTTACGACCTGGGCGACAAGATCGTCAAGGTCTTTAACGAGACCAAGCCCGTCTCCGACGTGTTCAACGAGGCTTTGAATCTTGCCCGCATCAATGAGTGCGGCATCCGCAGCCCCAAGGCTCTCGAGGTTTCCCAGCTCGAGAACGCCAACGGCTGGGCGCTCGTGACCGAGAAGGTTCCGGGCACTACCCTTGCCGAGAAGATGACTGCCGAGCCCCAGCGCTTTGGTGAGTACCTCGAGATGTTCGTCGACCTCCAGATCGAGATCCACGGCTACACCTCCCCGCTGCTTAACCGTCAGCGCGACAAGTTCGCCCGCATGATCGACAGCCTTGATCAGCTCAATGCCACCACGCGCTACAACCTTCAGGAGCGTCTGGACGGCATGACCAAGGAGTTCAAGGTCTGCCACGGCGACTTCAACCCCTCCAACGTCATCGTCGGCGACGACGGCCAGCTCTATGTGTGCGACTGGGCACACGCTACCCAGGGCTCCCCTGCTGCCGACGTTGCCACCACCTACCTGCTCTTTGCCCTCAACAGCAAGGACCAGGCCGAGGCCTACCTGGAGCTCTACTGCGACCGCGCCGACATGCCCATGCAGGTCGTGCGTCAGTGGACGAGCATCGTCGCCGCTTCCGAGCTCGCTCGTAAGCGCAACGTGAACGATGAGTTCCTGAAGAACTGGATCGACGTCGTCGATTATCAGTAATATCTGAGCGATTTATTTCGCATCGGAGGCACAAAGAAAACCCCGCAGCTCATAGTGAACTGCACCCCAAAACTTGGACGGCTTAAATAAAAGCTACGCCGCAAGGGACTGGCTCCGGAACTCCTCCGGGGTCAGTCCCTTCAGTTTAACCTGGCGCCTCCTCGTGTTCCAATGGACCACGAAGTCGTCGAGGTCCGCCTTGAAGGACTCGAAGTCCGGCCACGTCCTTCCGCGGAAGAACTCGTCCTTGATGTGGCCGAACACCTGCTCCGTCGCGCCGTTGTCGATGCAGTTGCCCTTCCGGGACATGCTCTGCACCACGCCGGCCTCCTCCAGCCGCCTGCACCAACCGGCCTGCTGGTACTGCCAGCCCATGTCCGAGTGCAGGATCGGCCTGGAGCCCTTGGGCTTCCTGGACACGAGCTGGTCGAGCAGCTCGTGCTGCTGGGCCATGTTGGGGTGCAGCGACGTGGACCAGGCGACGATCTCCTTGCTGCCGAAGTCGTAGACCGGCGCGAAGTAGGCCTTGCCCCAGGGCTGCTTGAACTCGGTGACGTCGGTGCACATCTTCTCCCACGGCCCGTCGGCGGCGAAGTCGCGCCCGATGACGTTCTCGAAGGTCTTTCCGACCTTGCCCCTGTACGAGTTGTACCTGTGGTAGTCGGTCTCGCGGCGGATCCCGCAGCTGATGCCCATCTCGCGCATCATCTTCAGCACGGTCTTGCAGGCTATGCGCACGCCCCGCTCGGCGCGCAGGCACATGGCGATCTGCCTGTGGCCGCACCCGTTGGCGGTGCGCGAGAATATCTCGGCGGCGGCCTCCCAGAGCTCGGGCCTGGTGGGAGCCTTCGGGTGCGACAGCGCGTAGTAGTAGCTCGACCTCGCCAGGCCGGCGCACTCCAGCAGGCGCCCCAGCCCGTACCCCTCTTCGCGCAGGGCGCCCACGGCCTCGACCTTCGCCCTGGTCAGAGTCCGTCCCTCTCGACCAGGGCACGCAATTTTTTTAGGTAGGCCACCTCGGTCTCGAGCCTTCGGCAGCGCTCCTCGAGCTCCTGCTCGCGCGTGCGCGGCCTCGCCTTGGAACCGCTCGGCCGGCCCTTGGGCCTCGGGCGCAGGGCCTCCGCGCCGCCCCGGCGGTAGAGCGCGCACCACTTCTTGAGCGGCGACATCGACATTATGCCGAACGCCGCCATCGCCTCGGCCTTCGTCATGCCGCCGTCGACCACGGCGGAGGCTGCGGCGACCTTCTGCTCGTATGTGTACCTGGCCTGCTTGCCGTCCATGGATAGCAGCACCTCGCTTCCGAACGACCGGTATACGTAGAGCCATTGTCTCACGGTGTCGCGCGGGACCGACAGCGCCTTCGCCGCCGACTCGGAGCCGTGGCCTCGCTCGAAGAGCCCGATCGCCGCCTTCCTGGCCTCGATGTCGTGCTTCACCCTCAAGTCGACACGCATAAAAAGCCTCCCATTTCTCATGTCCAAGAAATGGGAGGCAGTTCATATGGGCTGTGGGGTTTTTCTTTTAGCGATTGAGCACGACGGCAAGATAAAAGGGCGGCCTCGCATCTCCCCAATCTGGAGAAATGCGAGGTCGTCCCGCATATCGAACTACAAGCGAAATCGTAGATTAACGGCGTGCTGCCTTCACCAGCTCGGCAACCTTGGCGACGACCTCGTCAATCGCCACGTCCTCACGCTCGCCGGTAGCACGGTCCTTGAGCTCCACCGTGCCATTCTTGAGGCCGCGCTTGCCCAGAACGACCTGATACGGGAAGCCCATAAGGTCGTTGTCGGCAAACTTAAAGCCGGGACGCTCGTCACGGTCATCGACGACAACCTCGATACCCTCGGCGCACAGACCCTCGACGATTTGGTCGCAGACGGTAGCGCACTCCTCCTTCTTGGGGTCGAGCGGAATCACCGCGACCTCGTACGGGGCAACGGAGACCGGCCATACGATACCGTGCTCGTCGTTGTGCTGCTCCACGACCGCAGCAAGCGAGCGGGACACACCAACGCCGTAGCAGCCCATGATGAGCGGCTTCTCCTTGCCATCCTCGTCCATAAAGGTGGCGCCCATGGCCTCGGAATACTTAGTGCCCAGCTGGAAGACCTGAGAGACCTCGATACCGCGGGCAGCGGAGAGCGGCTTACCGCAGTGCGGGCAGGGATCACCGGCAACGACGGTCACCAGGTCGGCCCACTCGTCGACGGTAAAGTCGCGCTCGGGGCAGGCGCCGGTAAAGTGATAATCGACCTCGTTGGCACCGCAGGCCCACTGCTTGGACTCACGCAGGCTCTCATCGCAGACCAGGCGAATACCCTCGGGTAGGTTAACCGGTCCGATAAAGCCCTTATGCAGACCGTAGGTCTGGAGCTCCTCATCGGTCATCATGCGATAGCCCTTGCCAAAGACGTGCTCAGCCTTGCAGTCGTTGAGCTCGTGATCGCCCGGAACGATAGCCACAACCGGCTTACCCTCGGCGTCAATGAGAGCCAGGGACTTGCGCGTGCCGTTCTCGGGGAACCCAAAGAACTTGGCAACAGCCTCGATGGTGCCCATGCCCGGAGTCTTGACCTTGGTGAGTGTGCCGTCGCCGGGGCCCTCGGTCACAACGACCTTGGTGCTTGCAGCCTCGTCATCGGCAGCAAAGCCGCAATCGTCGCAGTAGACCAGCGAAGCCTCGCCGGCGTCGGCCAGCGCCATGTACTCGACGGAGGTATCGCCGCCGATCTCACCGGAGTCGGCGACAACGGGCAGGGCCTTGATGTAGCAGCGCTCGCAGATGTTGGCGTAGGCCTGCTTCATCTTGTCGTACTCCTCCTGCAGGCTCTCCTGCGTGGCAGAGAAACTGTAGGCGTCCTTCATGATGAACTCGCGACCGCGCATCAGGCCAAAGCGGGGACGGAACTCGTCGCGAAATTTATCCTGGATGTGATAGAGATTCACCGGCAGCTGCTTGTAGGAACGCAGCTCGTTGCGCACCAGGGCAGTCACGGTCTCCTCGTGCGTGGGACCGAGCACGAACTCGCGTCCGTGGCGGTCATCAAAGCGCACGAGCTCCTTGCCATAGGCATCGATACGGCCGGACTCACGCCACAGCTCGGCATCGACCATGATGGGCATCATGAGCTCCTGGGCGCCGGCAGCGTCCATCTCGTCGCGCACGATGTTCTCGATCTTGCGAATCGAGCGCCAAGCAAGCGGCAGATAGGAATAGAGACCGGCGGCCTCCTTGCGAATCATGCCGGCACGAAGCAGCAGGCGATGGCTCGCAAGCTCGGCGTCGGCCGGATCCTCTTTGAGCGTCGGAGCATACAGCTTAGACATATACATTGCTCGAGTCATTTATTTCTCCTCAATAAGCTTGTCGACCTCGGCCATAAGCGCGTCGACAATTTGGTCCTCAGCTACTTTACCAATGATCTGGCCGTGCGAAAAGAGCAGGCCCTGACCTCGTCCGCAGGCAACGCCCAAGTCGGCGTCAGAAGCCTCGCCTGGGCCATTGACCGCACAGCCCATCACGGCAATCGAAAGCGGTGCGGAGTAGTTCTTAAGCCGCTCAGTGACCTCCTCGGCGATAGGAATGAGGTTGACCTGGCAGCGAGCGCACGTGGGGCACGATACGATCTCGGGGCCACGGCGGCGAAGACCCAGCGACTGCAGGATACCCCAGGCGACCGGCGGCTCCTCGACCGGATCGGCCGTGAGCGAGACGCGCATGGTGTCGCCAATGCCCTCGGAAAGCAAAATTCCCAGGCCCACAGAGCTCTTAATGGTGCCCTGGAGCTTGGTTCCGGCCTCAGTCACGCCCAAATGAAGCGGAACATGGGGGATTTCGCGCGACAGGGCACGATAGGTGTCAAGCGTCGTGGACACGCTATGAGCCTTGGCGGAAAGCACGATATTGGTAAAGCCGCGATCCTCAAAATGTTTGACGAAACGCTCGCTCGACATCACAAGCTTTTCGGGCTGCGTAAGGTCATCGCGCTCGGCGATATCCTGCTCAAGCGAGCCGGCGTTCACGCCAATGCGAATCGCGCACCCAGCGGCGCCCGCGGCATCGATCACGGCATCGACCTTGGCCCAATCGCCAATGTTGCCGGGATTGATGCGGAGCTTGGCGGCACCGGCCTCCACGGCGCCAATGGCGAGCTTATGGTTAAAGTGGATATCGGCAACGATCGGCACCGGAGACTCCGCACAAATCGTGCGAAAGCCCTTAAGCGCGGCCTCGGTAGGCACACTCACGCGCACAACATCACAACCCGCCTGGGCAAGCGCACGCACTTGCGCAAGCGTTGCCTGGGCGTCGGCGGTATCGGTACAGGTCATGGACTGAACCACCACCGGAGCGCCGCCGCCTATCTGCACGTCGCCCACAAATACGGGGCGCGTCATCTCGCGCGGCAAAGGATGGGACAAAGACAATCCAAACACTCCCCTACAAAATAAATCGAAGGACGTCGGAACGAAGCATATAGACAAACAGCAGCGCAAAGAGCGCGATGCCGACATAGCTCACGATCGTCTGCACCTTCAGCGGCAACTCGCGACCGGCGACCTTTTGGATGATCTCGATAACCAGCTTTCCCCCGTCGAGCGGCGGAATAGGCAGCAGGTTCATAAAGCCCAGCGAAAACGAGATGAGCGCGGCAAACGTCAAGAACGTCGCAGGGCCGGCTGCCGCCGCCTGAGAAGACATGACACTGATGCCCACAATCGAGCTGGACTGATCGAGTATCTCCATCGTATGCTGCGGCTGCAGCAGGCGCATCACGCCCTCAGCTGTCTGCTGAACATAGGAGAACGACAGGCGCGCCGACGTAATGGGGTCCAAATGGACCACCTGCGTAGAGGCATAAACGCCCAAACGCTCGCCCTCCTTGAGCGCGACCGAGGTCGAAAGATTCTTACCGTCGTGCTGATACTCAATGGCGATATCGTTCTGACCGGCAGCCTTGCCGATGGCATCATACACATCCATCCAGCTGGAGCAGGACACGCCATCGACACTAAGAATTGCGTCGCCGGCCTCGATGCCCGCCTTAGCGGCTATCGAGCCTTCTTCGACCTGACCGATCACATTGCTATCGACCGGCGCCGATACGCCGGCGATAGAGTAGATGCTCATAAGCAGCAAAAAGCCCGTCAGGATATTGACGAGAATGCCCGCGAGCAGCATAAAGGCACGCTTGAGAAAACCCTGGCCCAGATAGGTATGCGAACGCTCCTGCTCAAGAAACTCCGAAGCAGTGACCGGCAGCTCCCACACATCGCCCTCGGCAGTCGCATGCTCTCGATCGAACTTGCGGCCGTCAAAGGTGGTATATCCTGCAGCATCGCGCGGCAGCGTCTGGTACCTAACCGGATAGTAACTGGGTGAAGGCTTCTCCCCTTCCTCGTACCAAGGCGCAATGGAACCCCAGCCCAAAAGCAAGGCACAAGCCTCGAGAACATCCTCCTCGGGCAGCTCCAGCTCGACGGAAAGGTCTGCAACCGAAACGCGACCATGACGATAGATCGCCGCAAGCACACGGTCGGCGCACGAGACATCGGTCGGGTCCATACCGCAGATAGCGGCATAACCACCCAGCAGCAGCGGCGTCACGCCAAACTTGGTACCGATGCGACGCGACGTATGGTGAATGTCGAAGCGACACGGCAGACCCAAGAAAAACTCGGTGACGCGCACGCCGCACGCACGAGCCGCTAAAAAGTGGCCGCCCTCATGTAGAAACACAAGGACGGATAGCATCAGCAGGCCCCAAAAGACCGAGGAGAGAACGCTCAGAACAGTATCCATAAAACGAAAAGCAATCCTTATGATTAAGAGCGGGTTGCAGCGAGCACCTCGGCGGCCTTGGCGCGAGCCCACGTATCGACATCGCGAAGCTGCTCAAACGATGCGACCGCCTGCGTATCGTGTGCATCCATGCACGACTCGACGATACGGTCGATATCGGTAAAGGTACAGGCATCGTGCAGGAAGGCATCGACGGCAACTTCGTTGGCGGCATTCAACACGCACGGCATGGTGCCGCCTGTCTTGCCGGCACGCTCGGCCAGCGCCAGGCAGCGGAATGTGTCCGTATCGGCCGCATCGAAGGTGAGCTGCCCGAGCTCGCGGAAATCGATTCGAGGAGCTGGGGTATCCCAACGCTCGGGATACGAGAACGCGAACTGGATGGGAATGCGCATGTCGGACGCACCGAGATGCGCCATCACGGAGCCGTCGGCATACTCGACCATCGAGTGGATCTTTGACTGGCGCTGAACGACCACGTTGATAAAGTCGAGATCGCACCCGAACAGGTGCATCGCCTCGATACGCTCCAAGCCCTTATTCATGAGGGTCGCAGAGTCGATGGTGATCTTAGCACCCATGGCCCACGTGGGGTGTGCCAGCGCATCGGCGCGCGTCACGCAATTGAGCTCGTCGCGCGTACGGCCAAAGAACGGACCGCCCGAGCAAGTAAGCCAGATGCAGTGGGCCTCGCGCGGATTCTCCCCCAGATAGCACTGGTAGATGGCGGAGTGCTCGGAGTCGACCGGGATGAGCTGACCCGGTTGCGCCAACGGCATCAGCAGGTCACCGCCGACAACGAGAGACTCCTTGTTGGCAAGTGCGAGACGCTTGTTCGAGGTCAGGGCCGCATGGCTCGCTTCGAGCCCGGCAGCGCCCACAATGGCAACAAGGACACAGTCGACGTCATCGCGACGCGCGAGCTCACAAACCGCCTGCGCACCAACACCGAGCTCGGTGCCCTCGGGCAGCTCCTGCAGTACAGCGTCCGCACCGTGGGTGGTGTCGGCCACGGCAACGGCCGGGACCGAAAACTCGCGGGCGGCGGCAACGAGCTCCGAAGTGCTGGAGTTAACGGACAACGCCGTCACCTGCAGTCGATCGGCATGCTGACGGCATACATCGAGTGCCTGCGCGCCGATAGAGCCCGTACAGCCCAGAATGGCAACGCGAAGACGCCCATCGGGGCCGTACGTCGTCTGAAAGGCCATTACAGCACGCCTCCGATCATCAAAAGCAGCTGCGCGGTAATGCAGCCAAAGATAAGCGAGTCGCTACGGTCGAGCATGCCGCCATGGCCCGGGATAAGGTTGCCGGAATCCTTGACGCCCACGCCACGCTTGATGCGTGACTCAATAAGGTCGCCGATAACGCCCAGGATGGACACAACCACGCCGCACAGCAGTGCGTAGGGCAAGCTCAGCTTATAAAAATGCGTCGCCCACAAAATGAGCCAGATAAGAACCGAGCCCAAGATGCCGCCGACAAAGCCCTCCCAGCTCTTTTTGGGAGAAATCTTAGGGACCATCTTGTGCTTGCCGATACGGCTGCCCACGATGTAGGCAAACGAATCGGAGACCCAGAGAGACGCGCAAACACCCACCGAAAGCAGGGCGCCGGCGAAACCGGGCACGGCATCGCGCAGCAGCACGATGGCCGACAGCATAAAACCGGTGTAGATGGGACCCATGAGCGTCACAGCCACATCGGATATGCGGGTACGCGACGAACAGACATACCAAATGCCCACCGCAAGCATCAGAGCAAAAAGCAGGGCATTCAACAGCAGCGAGTCGCCCAGTGCCGAGAGCGGAAAGAGCACGGCGGCAGCGATACCCAGGCGCTCGTTGGCCACCTTGCCATCGAGCTTCGTCATGCGGAAAAACTCAAAGCAGCACAGGCCGCTCATGACGGAGACGAAGATGGCGGTGGGAACGATACCCAAAACCAGGCAGAGAATAAATACAACGGCGTAGACGATACCTGCAGCGGCACGGGTAATAAAGCCGGCCAGCCACGAAGTCGCAGCCGCGCCGCTTTTGGCGGCAGGCGCCTTGGGAGTTGACGCCTTGGGAGCAGACGCCTTGGGACGATCGGACACGATTAAGCCTCCTCGGTCTTGCTCAGTCCACCAAACCTACGGTCGCGGCCCTGATAGGCCAAAATGGCGTTGACAAGACCCCAACGATCAAAGTCGGGCCAATAGGTATCGGTGACATAAAACTCGGAATAGGCAACCTGCCACAGCAGATAGTTCGAAAGGCGAAGCTCGCCGGAGGTGCGAATCACAAGCTCCGGGTCGGGCAGCCCAGCGGTGTACAGGTGCGAAGCAACCATATCATCGTCAATAGCGGCGGGATCGATCTTTCCGGCAGCGGCATCGAGCGCGATCTGACGGACAGCGCGGGTGATCTCGGCACGGGCGCCGTAGTTGACGGCAAGCGCCAGCGTCATGCCGGTGTGGTCGGCACACTCGGCAAGACCCCGCTCAAAGACATCGCGGGTCTTCTTGGGCAGTGCGGAAATATCGCCCAAAAAGACAACGCGCACGTTTTCGCGCTTAAGCAGCGGCAGCTCATCGATAAACGTCTTGGCAAACAGATGCATTAAAACGTTGACCTCATGCTGCGGACGATTCCAGTTTTCGGTGGAAAACGCATAGGCCGAAAGGACGTCGACGCCCAAGCGCACGCATGCGGTAATGATCTCGCGCAGGGAGACGATACCGGCCTTGTGTCCCTCGGTGCGGGCAAGACCGCGCGCCGTGGCCCAGCGACCGTTACCGTCCATGATGCACGAAATATGATGCGGAATCTTATTGAGGTCAAGGTCGGAAAAACCGACGCCCGCAGGGGCGTCGGCAAAGTACTCGACCAGTTTGTTCTCGTCGTATTGCACCTTAGATCTCCATGACCTCGGCTTCTTTTTCCTTCAGAAGCTCCTCGACCTTGGCAACATACTCATCGGTATGCTTCTGGACCTTGGCCTGCTCGCGACGGACATCGTCCTCGGTGAGATCTTCGTCGCGCTCGAGCTTGTTGTTAAAGTCACGACGGATGTTGCGAATGGAGACCTTGGCCTGTTCGGCATACTCGCGGCACTCCTTGACGAGCTCGCGACGACGCTCCTCGGTGGGAGCCGGGAACGGCAGGCGCACGACGGTACCGTCAGAGTTGGGGGTAATGCCCAGATCGGAAGCGCTGATAGCCTTCACGATTGCGTTGACGAGCGCCTTGTCCCAGGGTTCGATGAGCAGCATGTGGGCCTCGGGGGTCTTAACGGCGGCAACCTGGGTAACCGGCGTGGGAACACCGTAGTAATCGACCGAAATGTCGGACAGAATATTAGCGTTGGCGCGACCCGTGCGAACCTTGGAGAAGTTGTGCTTGAGGGACTCGAGCGACTTGTCCATGTGGGCGGTGATGTTCTCTGCCATGCTTAATCCTCCTGATAGACGAGCGTGCCGACGGGCTCACCCGAAAGCGCGCGTTTGACGGTGTCCTCGCCATCAATGTTGAGGACCAAAATCGGCATACGGTTATCCTGGCACAGTGCCGTGGCCGTGGAATCCATAACCTGCAGACCGCGGACGAGAACCTCGTGATAGGTAATCTTGTCAAAACGGACGGCATCGGCGCACTTGACAGGATCCTTGTCGTAGATGCCGTCAACCTTGGTGGCCTTAATCAGAATCTCGGCACCGATCTCGCAGGCACGAAGAGCCGCGGCGGTGTCGGTCGTAAAGTACGGATTGCCCGAACCGGCGGCAAAAATAACGACGTTGCCCTTGGAAAGGTGGTTGATGGCGCGACGGCGAATATAGGGCTCGCAGATCTCGTTCATCTGGATAGCGCTCATCACGCGGCAGGGAACATCGTTGTGCTCAAAGGCATCCTGCAGGGCAAGCGCGTTCATAACGGTTGCCAGCATGCCCATGTAGTCGGCCTGAGCGCGCTCCATGCCACCGGCAGCGCCGGCCATGCCGCGGAAAATGTTGCCGCCGCCGACAACGACGCCGACCTCATGGCCAACGGCGAGCAGCTCCTTGACCTGCTTGGCAAGATGATCGGTAATCTTCGGGTCGATGCCATATTGGCCGTCGCCCATCAGTGCTTCGCCGGAAAGCTTCAGAAGCACGCGTTTATATCGGATGTCGGACAAAGCGATCCTCCTTTAATTAGACTCTCAATATGATAGCAAAGGCTCTGATAAGAGCCATGAAAAAGCAGGCTGTGAGTAAAACCCACAGCCTGCTCATTACCAGCTACAAGAGCTTATTTACTCGCCACGGACCAGACGGTCAAAGGCAACGACGGTAATGGTATCGCCGAGCTCCTTGGAGACCTGCTCAGCGTACTTCTTGATGGTGAGGGAGCTGTCCTTGATGAACTCCTGCTCGGTGAGCACGGACTGCTTGTAGAACTTCTCCAGACGGCCAACAGCCATCTTCTCCTGAATGGCCTCGGGCTTACCGGACTCGGCAGCCTGAGCCATGTAGATCTCCTTCTCGTGCTCGACGGTCTCGGCCGGAACCTGATCGCGGGTAGCGCAGATCGGGGCGACGGCGGCAACCTGAAGGGCAACGTCGTGAGCGAAGGTCTTGAAGGACTCGGCCTGAGCGGTCTCGGCCTTCTCGAAAGCGAACTCGACAAGGACGCCGATCTTACCACCCATGTGGATGTAAGAAGCGAGAGCGCCGTTCTCGGCCTTGCGGGCGGAGAAACGAGCGATCTTCATGTTCTCGCCCATGATGTGAATCATCTCGGTGAGCTCGGAGGAAACGGTCTCCTCGCCCATCGGCTTCTCGAGCAGAGCATCGACATCGGCCGGCTCGGTGGTAGCGACAACCTCGGCGACCTTGGAAGCAAAGCCGGTGAACTTGGCGTTGGAGCCGACGAAGTCGGTCTCGCAGGAAAGCTCGAGCAGAGCGCCGGACTTGCCGTCCTCGGAGACGAACGCGGCGACAGCGCCCTCGTTGGTCTCACGGCCAGCCTTCTTGGCAGCCTTGGCGAGGCCGTTCTTGCGCAGAACGTCAACAGCGACGTCCATGTCGCCGTCAGCCTCGACGAGAGCCTTCTTGCACTCCATCATCGGGGAGTCGGTCATCTCGCGGAGCTGCTTGACCATAGCGGCAGTAATCTGGGCCATTGTGGTTCCTTTCAAAGAGATGAAAAAGACTTAAATAGGACTGATTTACTCGGCCTTGGGCTCGGCGGCCATCTCGGCCTCGGAGACCTGCTCCTTGCCGGAGCCAGCGAGGCAGGCGTCGGCCATGAGCTCGCACATAAGGGTGACAGCGGAGATGGCGTCATCGTTGCAGGGGATGCCGTACTCGACCTCGTCGGGATCGGAGTTGGTGTCGATCAGAGCGACGACGGGGATGTTCAGGCGCTGGGCCTCCTTGATGGCGTTCTCCTCGCGCTTGGTGTCGATGACGAAGAGAGCCTGGGGCAGACCCTTCATGTCGCGGGCGCCACCGAGGTTGGTCTGGAGCTTAGCGAGCTCCTTACCGAGCACAGCCTGCTCCTTCTTGGGCAGCACTGCCATGCGGCCGTCCTCGACCATGGCCTCGAGCTCCTCCATGCGGTTGATGCGGGAGCGGATGGTGACGAAGTTGGTCAGCATACCGCCGAGCCAACGCTGGTTGATGTAAGGCATGTTGGCGCGCTCAGCGGCGTTCTTGACGGCCTCCTGAGCCTGCTTCTTGGTACCGACGAACAGCACGTTGCCGCCCTTGGCGACGTTCTTGACGAAGGTGTAGGCCTGGTCGGCGTCAAGGATGGTCTGCTTGAGGTCGAGGATGTAGATGCCGTTGCGCTCACCGAAGATGAACGGCTTCATCTTGGGGTTCCAGCGACGGGTCTGGTGACCGAAGTGGCAGCCGGCCTCGAGCAGGGTGCGGATATTAATCTTGGTAGCCATGTTAAACCTCCTGTGGTTTGCCTCCGCGCGGGGTCATCCTCCAAAACCAACCCGAACATGTGCTACCAAAGCCCGGGCACCACGGTATGAAGTAGCCGCGCGTGCGTGATAAAAACCTGTTGCCGTGAAGCAACCCGATGAATGATAGCAGGATTGCCTCTTCCTGCCAACCCGCAATCAAAACCACACACCTCGGTGCGGCGCGGGAGGCTCTTCTGCTACTCGCCGCGGGGGTGTGCCTGTCTCACGGCGCGCTTGAGTCGGTCGGGCGTGAGGTGCGTATAGATCTGCGTCGTGGACAAGCTCGCATGCCCCAGCAGCTCCTGAACCGAGCGCAGATCAGCGCCGCCCTCGAGCAGGTCGGTCGCAAAGGTGTGACGCATCGCATGCGGGGCGATGTCGGCAGGAATGCCGGCAAGTGCCGCAAGCATATGGAACCGCCTCCTGAGCATGGCGGCACTCATGCGGTTTCCGCGCGCCGAGATAAACAGCGGATGCACGCCGTTAGCACCCTCGCTACGCTTTGCCTGTGCAAGGAGCTGTGGCCTCCCTTCCTGAATATAGCGGCGAGTCGCCTCGAGAGCGCGCCGATAGAGGGGCACGATACGCTCCTTGCTCCCCTTGCCCCAAAGTCGCAGCGTTCGCTCGGACCAACCAATAGACTCCACGTTGAGCGACGCGAGCTCCGAGATTCGCGCGCCGGAGGCATAGAGCAGCTCGAGCATCGCCGCATCACGCAGCCCCGCAGGCGTCGAGGTGTCGGGGGTCTTGAGCAACGACTCGACTTGCCGAGTCGTCAGCACACCGGGAAGATCGCGCGGCAGCTTGGGCGAGGATATCGCCGAGACCGCATCGCCCTCAACGATTCCCTCGGCAGCCATCCACCGATAGAGCGAGCGAATAGCAGACAGGTGTGCCGCAAGGGTCCGAGCCGCCACCTGGCCACGCGACAGCTCGGCCAAATAGGAGCGAACGGTCCGCGCGTCGGCGGCGCGAGCGTCGATGCCCTCGCGGTCGCACCACGCGGCGAAGCGCTCGAGCCGCGAGGCGTAGGCGGTTACCGTATTGGGGGCAAGCCCTTCGACACGTGCAATGTAGGCAATGAACGAGTCGACGGCATCGTACAGGTCAAAAGCTATGACCTCTCGCCTCCAAACAGATCGGAGCGCGTTTCCAGATAGGCGTCCAAGGCCTTGAGGGCGCGATCCGCGTAGGCCTGGTAACGATCGCGCTTGCTGCGACGCTTACCGTCCTCGAGCGGCGGAACGAGCCCAAAGTTAACGTGCATGGGCTGGTAGCCCACCGTAGCCGGATCGGTCGCATACCCCACGAGCGCGCCCAGGGCGCCCACGCGCGGCAGCTCGACGCCCGCGGCACCGATAGCCTCGGCATAGGTGTTGAGCGCGGCGAGCAGACCCGTCGCCACGGCCTCCATGTACCCCTCGGTACCGGTAATCTGGCCGGCAAGGCGCACGCTCGTGCCGGGCACGGCAAAGGTGCCGTCGAGCACGTGCGGCGCATCGACAAAGGTGTTGCGGTGCATGACGCCGTAGCGGAAGAACTCGGCGCTCTCCAGGCCGGGAACCATATGGAAGACGCGCTTCTGTTCGCCGAAGGTCAGGTTAGTCTGGAAGCCAACCAGGTTATAGGCGGTCTTCTCCTTGTTCTCGGCGCGCAGCTGAATTGCCGCCCAGGGACGGCGACCGGTGCGCGGGTCGGTGAGCCCGACGGGCTTCATGGCGCCAAAGCGGATGGCATCCTTGCCCGTGCGCGCAACCTCCTCGGCAGGCTGGCAGGCCTGGAACAGGTCCCCGCCCTCAAAATCCTTGAGCACCACGCGATCGGCCGTTGTGAGCGCCTCGATAAAGGCCTCGTATTCTTCCTTGTTGAGCGGGGCATTCAGATAGTCGCCACTCCCTTGCTCCTCGTAGCGCGACTGCGAGAACAGCACGTCCATATCGAGCGTCGAGGCATCGACAATCGGGGCCGCCGCGTCAAAGAACGCCAGGGCGTCGCCACCGACAAGCTTCATGACCTCCTCGCTCAACGCCGGCGAGCACAAGGGGCCCGCGGCGATAACCACATGACCCCCGGGGATCTGGGTGACCTCACCGTGGACGACCTCGATATTGGGGCGGACGGCAACCTCGGCCTCGACGAGCTCGGAAAACTTGACGCGGTCGACCGCCAGGGCGCCGCCAGCGGGAACGGACGCACGATGAGCGCAGTCGAGCAGCACCGAACCCATGCGCTCGAGCTCGGCCTTCAGCAGACCGGCGGCGGAATCGGGACGGGTCGACTTAAACGAATTGGAGCAGACGAGCTCCGCCAAGTGATCGGTATGGTGGGCAGGAGAGCTTACCTGCGGGCGCATCTCGCACAGCTTTACGGCGAACCCGCGATCTGCCAGCTGAATCGCGCATTCCGATCCCGCTAGACCGCCACCGATAACCGTCACCTGATCAAACAGCATCTGCAAACACCTTTCTAATTGACACGTTTTCCATTGTGACCGAAGGGCGTCTGGGCGTGAAGGGCAAACTTGGAGGGCGCATACCTTCCATCCATCATGCGCTCGATGAGGCCCTCGAGCTCGAGCGAGCCCAGGAGCTTGAGCACACCGACGGCATCAAGGGAGACGAGTGTGGCGATGTCTTCAACCTTGAGCGGCGAGGCGATGAGGGCATGCATCACGACCTGCTGTGTGGGGTCCAGATCCGCGATACCGGGCGCATCGGGACGTGAATAGCGCAGGGTACCGTAGATTCGAGAGATGGCCAT
Organism: uncultured Collinsella sp.; assembly: GCA_902496115.1. Lineage (GTDB taxonomy): Bacteria > Actinomycetota > Coriobacteriia > Coriobacteriales > Coriobacteriaceae > Collinsella. The sequence goes on from CABUZK010000011.1 coordinate 45,170, forward strand.
CTCGATGGACTCCTCGTCAATAATGCAGCAGGCCCCGTTGGCAATGAGATAGTTGGTCCCGCGCGACTCGGGCGACAAAATGGAGCCCGGTACCGCAAGCAGTTCGCGCCCCAGGTCCATGGCGGCCTCCGCCGTCGAGAACGTGCCCGAAGGCATGCCGGCCTCCGACACGAAGAGCGCCTGCGACAAGGCGGCGATTACGCGATTGCGCCGCGGAAATGCGAACTTACGCGGTCCCATTCCCCACGGCGAAATTGAAACAACCGCGCCGCCCGTATCGAGTGTGCGCGTGATGAGCCCGGCGCTCGAGCGCGGGTAGACCACGTCGGCGCCCGTACCCAACACCACGACGTGCCTGCCACCGGCGTTGACCGCGGCCCAACCCGAGGCCTGGTCGCAGCCGACCGCGCCGCCCGAGACCACCGTCACCCCCGC
>CABUZK010000012.1 GCA_902496115.1 uncultured Collinsella sp.
CACGCGCCGTCCTTCTCGGCGAAGCCGCGCAGGGATCCGCCCTCCGCCGAAGCGCCGCCGCGCCTGACGTAGCGCTCGCCGGTCTCTAGCTCGCGGAACACCATGTCGAGCGGGCTCATGTAGCCCGGGTCGTCGCGGGCGTCGGCGAGCGAGAGCAGCGTGAGCAGCCCGTCGAGGTTTCGGTCGGCGGGCTCGCAGTGCATGACGAGGTAGGCCGTGAGCGCGGTGTAGACCAGGCGCTCGGCCTTCTCCCAGTAGGGGTCTCCCTTGTGGTCTGCCTCGCCCTCGGTGTTGGCGACGATGCCGCGGGCGAAGCGGATGACGCCCGCCTCGTCGCGTATGTAGGCTATGGGGTTGAAGCGCATGGAGCGCGTGAAGTCGATGGTGTCGAACGCGCGGATCTCGTAGCCGAGCTCCGCCAGCGCGCCGCCCATCTCGCGGATGAGCGTGCCCTTCGGGTCGGTCACGAAGAAGCTTGCGTTGGCCTGCAGGAGGTTCGGCTTGACGTAGTAGCGCGTCTTGCCGGTGCCGGGTCCTCCAACCACGAGCACGTTGTCGTTGGTGTCGGTGGAGAGGTCGAACCTGCGGCTCACGAGGCGGATGCGCGCGTTGTCGGTGAGGATGATGTTGTTGTCGGGGTCCTTGGCGTCGCCGAAGGGCGCGATGTCCTTACGTGTGGCCCACCTGGAGCTCCCGTGTTCCTCGCCGTCGCGCCGGGCGCCTTTGGACCCCAGGGAGCGCGCCCAGGCGAGGAGCGCCGCGCACGTGCAGGCTGTCCCCGCGCACAGGGGAAGCGCCTCCGTTGAGAATGCGCGTCCCGCGCGGAGAGCCGCCGGGATCGCCGCCATGGCGGCCTCCGGGTCAAGGATCGGGTTCGCGCCCGATGCCGCGAGGGCCGCGGCCGCGAGGTCTCCCGCGGCGAACGCCGCCGCGGCCAGAGCGGCCGCCGCCTGCCACCTCATCTCTCGGGCCCCTCGATATGTCGCGGGCCGCGGTCCCGGCTGAGGCCCTGGCTATGGGCCCTCGACGCCTCGCGCGCACGCTCGGCGCGCTCGGTCAGCCGCTCGGGCGCCTGGCGCCTCTCGGCTATCTCGGAGAGCCGCTCCCTTGCGTGCTCGGCGGCCTTTCCCGTCTCTTGCTCGAGCTGGCGGAAGGCCTCGTCGACCTCGGGCGCGTCCTCCACCTTGAAGAGCAGCCAGTCGCGGCCCTCGCCGGGGATGATGTGGTGCTCGACCGACGCGGCGCGCAGCTTGTCGGAGACGACCTCCTTGATCGTCGCGTACTCGGGAAGCCCCGAGAGCTCCTCGAGGCTGAGCTTCGCGTAGGTCGGCGCGCCCTCGGCCGCGATGGCCTCGGCGCGCCCGCCGGCGATGGCCCCGCGGATTCCCGCGAGGCGCTCGGAGAGCTCCCTCGCGCTGCGCGCCATTGCCTCGGCGCCGGCCTCCTGGCCGATTCTCAGCATCCAGTCGAGCAGCTTGCCGCCCGCCTCGTCTCCGTAGTCGCTCGCCATCCCGCGCCTCCCTTCCAGTCGAGATGAAAAAGGGGCGCCTTCGCGCCCCGGTCGTCCCTATTCGGCCCCGACGGCCCTCTCGCGCGCCATTGGGGCGCGGGCTTCCTGCCCGGCGTGCGCGCGGCTCGCCTCGCGGGCGGACGCGGCGCGCTGCGCCAGCGGCTCGGGCGCCTTCTCATGCAGATGGGCCCACTCGCCGCTGCGGCACTGCTCCGGCGTCGCCTCGCACATGTCGCGCATGGCGCGCTCGAACCGCTCGGGCTCCTGGGCGATGGCGCCGAAGCTCCAGCTCTCGAAGCCGGTCCACGCGTCGCCGTCGCGCTTGAGCGTCCACCACTCGTCGCCGCCGTTCACCTGCTGGATGAACGCGAGGTCGCGGTAGCAGAACCCCTGGCGTATGGCCCAGTTGCCCGAGCCGAGCGCCTCGCGGAGCCTGTCGACGCTGTCCGTGCGGGAGAACTCGTAGGGGTACTCCTCGAGGAACGGGTCGTCCTGCCAGTCGAAGCCGCCGACCTTGAGCCAGCCGTTCTCCTGGCACTTCTCCACGAGCCCGTCGTGCTCGCGGCCGGTTATCCTCTCGAAGCCGTCCATGGACCATCCGCCTTTCGTTTGTTGCTTGGCGGGCGGCGTCCTCGCGATGGGGGCACGGTGCGAGTCGGAGCAGGCGTGCGTGCTGGCGCGCCGACGCCGCCCAAGACGTGTATAGCGATTTCGATTGAGGTAACGGTCGGGGACGCCCGCGATGGGTCGAGCTGGGTCGAGCCGTCCGCGCCTCCACGGGAAGCGCACAAGCTAGCCGCGCCGGCGCCTGTCCCTTCCGCCCAGGTAGACGGGCCTGCAGGTCTGGGAGATCCTGCTCGCGATCGCCTCTGCCGTGACGCGCTCGCCGCGCCTCGCGAGCCTGTCCGCAAGCGCGCCGGGCGCGTAGTTCGACGTGACGATGGTCGGGCGCATGTCCTCGTAGCGCGTGTCGAGCACGCTGAACACGGTGCCGACGGACCATTCCGTCGCGTCCTCCTTGCCGAGGTCGTCGAGCACGAGGACGTCGCACTTGGCGTACCGCGCGACGGCGGCCTCGGTGCCGCCCTCGTCGAAAGTCGCCTTCACGCGCTCGAGCATGCCCTTGGCCGTCGTGAAGGCGACGTCGTAGCCGGCCTCGGCGAACAGCCTGGCCATGGCGGAGGCGGCGTGCGTCTTGCCGGCGCCGACGCCCCCGTGTATGTAGAGCCCGGCGCCCCCGTTGCCCGCGAACGAGGCGATGTACTCGGCGAACTCGGGGCGGTCGGCCTCGGCAGCCCAGTAGCGCCTGGGGATGCCCGCGCGCGAGAGCGCCCTCTCCCGGCGGGACGCCTCCTCCTTGGCGGCGAGGGCCGCGCGCCTTCGCGCCTCGGCCTCCCGCTCGCTGGCTGCGCCCTCGCACGGGCAGGGGGCGGCGGAGACCCAGGCGACCCTGCCCGCCAGCGCCGCGCCGAGCGGTTCGAGGGCGGCGCCGCAGTGCGGGCACGCCCTCGGCTCCGGCTCGTCGAAGGAGAGCCCGGCCGCCCGGGCCTGCTCCAGGGTGATGAGTCCCGCTCGGTCCATCGGGCGCCCCTTCCTTATCTTCTGAAGTCCTTGTTGTCCCTTTTGCTTATTGGGTGGCATATCGTCAGGGGTTTCCCTGTCATCTCGTCAGGGGTTCGGGCTGCGAACCATGACGGTTCGTCACCCTTGTTCGCGGCGAACCCTGTCATTTCGTCACTCTTTCGCGTCCGGAACCCTGACGAATCGTCAGGGGTTGCCAGCGCTCCGGGCGGCAGCCTCTCGCGCACGATGCGGTACCGCTTGGTGGCGTGCCCGCGCGCCGGGGCGTGCATGCCGCATTCCTCGATGAGGCCCCTGTCGAGCAGGTCGCGGATGGCGCGGTGGACGCTGCGCTCCTGCACGTTGAGGAATCGGGCCAGGCCGCCCTTGCTCTCGAAGTAGCCGCACCCGGCGTCGCAGAAGCCGAAGATGCGAGCGTAGACGAGCAGGGGAAGGCCGGAGAGGCCCAGGTCCGCCATCATGAAGTGCCGTACCGTCGTGAACTCGCGCGGGGAGGGGCCGTCGCGCCCCTTCGGGCCTGTGGCCGCCATCGGCGCTAGCCCCTTCTGGGCGAGCCGACGATGCTGTTCCGCTCGACCCATGCGACGAGCTCGTCGTGCAGCACGATGCCGTCGCGCGTCTTGCCGCCGATGTAGCGGATCGGGAACGGGTCGTCGGGGTCCTTGGCGAGCCGGTACATGGCGTCGCGGCTGATGCGCAGCATCGCGCACGCCTCGTCGGCGCCGAATATCGCGTTGGTCGATGCGATGAGCCTCACCTGGCTCCTGCTAATGCTCTTGGTCATGGTCGTCCTCGAGCTCCTTTCGTCTCGAGGCTCCCTCGCGTGCCCGGCCGCGGGCGGCTCCTGGGGTGGTCGCCGCCGTCATTTTCTCCCGCTCCTCGACTCGATGTAGGCGTCCACTGACGCCCTCGACACCAGGAGCTTCCTTCCGAGCCTGTACGAGTCGATCTCTCCCGACCAGATGAGGTCGTATGCCTTGTTTCGGCTTGCCCTCATGTACTCCTGCATCTCGATCACCGTCATCCATTCGTCGCGATCTTGGTTGCCCTCGGGCGCGGCGCATTCGGCTGTGCGTGCCATGGTTCCTCCAATCTTCCCGTGCGGCACCGCGCGAGGACACCGCACGACACCGTGTGCCTTTTCGTCTGCGCGACGATTGAACCGCCTGATGTCGATTGGTGAGCACGGCAGGAGCGGAGACGGGTCGAGGTGGGTCGAGCTGGTCGTGCCTTCACGAAACGGCCATGAGCCGCGTGCCTTAGCTCGCAGCTATGTCCCTGAAAAGTAAAAGGCGCCCATGCGGGCGCCTGCCTAGTAGCTGGAGTTGTTCGGTTGTGGTCGGAATGCTCGTCTTCCGCGGTGCTGTCGTCCGGGGTCCGGCATCTGTCGTTCGCCTCTTCTGTCGTGTTTGATGTTGCGTGTTCTGCGAGCGACCTTGCGCGGGCCTGCCGGCCCGTTGCCCCAGGTGCACCCTGATAAATGGTACCCACCCGTTGGGACACGGACATTGCGGGAGGGCTGTTTGGGCAAGCTAGGATGGATGAGCGGCGGGATTCTAAATGCAATAATTCGAGCTAAAGGGCCTTGTACTCTCTTTTGTAAAACGCGAGGGTGCAATAAACTCGACGATCCCCCTGAACCTTTTCTGAACGAATCAGCTCTTAGGCGGTATGACGCGACACGCATCGGTAGTGCTCGGACTGGGTTAGTCATCGAGTGGATATAGAACATACGTTCTGTATAACGTTATAGCACCAGGTGGCAGGCGCAGTTTCAATCGAAGCTACGCCTGCTGCTATATATGGGTTGATGGTGGTATCAATGACCGCGATGCTTCTGTTTGCGCTTCAGTTTTCGCTGCTCGAAGCGCGCCTCCGCCTCATCCGCGCGACGCTGGCTTCTTGCTTGAGCCGATTCCCGCTTCATCGTCTCCCGCTGATTCGCGAGCGCCTGCTGCGCCTTGGTGCTCATCGCCGGCTGCTTGAGGGCTTTCGCCGCCTCGCGGGCGCGTCGCTTGGGGTTCTTCGCGGGCTTGCTCGCCTCGGTCGAATCGTGACCGAAGAACGAGAGCTTCGCCCATTTGCCGACAACGAATCGCAGGATCTCCTCATTGGACGGTTCTGCGCCGAAGACGATGTGGGCGGCGCCGTATCTGCCGTCCTCGACATGCTCCGCCAGCCCGACCCAGAATTGGCCGTCGTGATATACGGTCAGGGTGGACGACACGCTGATCTGCATGGCTGGTTCCTCCTTTATGTAGATGATCATGCAGAGAAGGGACAACCAAGGAGGCAGGTTACTGATGCGGACTCCCGCACGCCCACGACTACCCGACGGGGACTGTGTTTTCATCTCTGGTGCCCGCATTGTAGCACGCGCGGATTCACGATGTTGATTGCCGGCGCCTAGACGGAGATGAAGGCGGTTCGATCTAGGTCAAGCCGGTCGCTCGTTCATGAAGCGGCCGATGGCCGCGTTCACGAACGAGCGACTGATTCCCTGAAGATAAAAGGCGCCCACGAGGACACCTACAGGCTATCTTCGAACTACTTGGTTTGGGGCAGACGGAGGAAAATAATAGGGCAGAATCGCTCTCACGATCCCGCCCCGCAAACCCGAGGGTTTCTAACTGGCTCCATTATTCCGGGCTTCTCAGTTCTGTCATTGACCCAGGTATCACCCGTCTCCTATAGCGAGTGAATATAAAAATAGGGCAGAGTCGCTTGCGCAAGTCCGCCCCTAAAACCGTGAAGGTTTTGCTATCTGCAAGCTATTCTACCAACCCGAGCGATTCTGTCAACCTGCGAAGGAACTCGAGCGCGGAGCGAGCTGCGGCGTCGGGCCCCTTGTCGGGCAGCGCCTCGGTTTTGCCGTCGGCCCTGGCGAACATCTCGGCGAGCTCGGATGCGGCGCGCGAGCGCGAGGAGCCCTCGGGTACCAAGCCGGAGTGCGCCACGAGCACGGTCGCGACCTCCTGCATGGCCGTATTCCCCATCCACTTCCTCCTGGTCGCCTTGGGAATTCCCACGGCGGCGACCCTTCGGGAGACGCCGCTGGACGCCGAGCCCCGGGCGGCGCCCCTCTCGGCGAAGCAGTTGATCAGGCACGAGCCGTGCGCGGCGCAGTTGCGGACGGACTTCACGCGCTTGAGGTCGTAGTGGGAGGCCTCGAGGCGCCTGTCGCCCCATCGCCTGGCGCAGAAGCGCACGAAGTCGATGAGGGTGCCGAACGAGGTGAGCTCAAGGAAGGCCCAGGCAGGCATGTCGCCGGAGTACTTCGCGTAGAGGCTCGAGCTGTAGGGGCTGCGGCCGCTCATCTTGAGCTCGCGCAGGCGGTACTCCCTGTTTGCAGTGGTAAGCGATGCCATGTAGTCGGCCACGATGGCGTAGCCGTCCTCTCCACGGTCCTCCATCTCGCGAAGCAGTGTCACCTTCTGGAAATGCTCGATGTCGAGCGTCATGCCGAGCAGGGCGTGGCGCAGCTCCTGGTCGAGCGCCGCGAGCAGGCGCAGCTGGCCGAAGTCGAGGTCTACGTAGCGGCCGTCGCGCGGGCCTCCCTCGTATTTCGAGAAGAGTTTGCGGTAGGATGCGAGCTTGAAGAAGTTGCACTTGTCGCGCAGGTAGTCCGCGGCCTCTTCCTCGGAACACAGTTCGAAGGCTACGCCCTTCTGCTTGAGGTGCTCTATCTGCCGCTCGATCGTGAGGATCGGCTTCCTATCGTGGGGTTCGGCCATGCTCGGTCTCCTGTCATTGATTTGAGAATCCTATTCTACCAGCATGTTTGCCCTGAATCCTGAAGGCCCGTTCGCCAACTCATAAGCAAGCCACCTGAGACTACTCACTTTGTTCACGAATGGCGAAGACCTGCGACCTGGGGTTTTGCAAATGGCGCGCAAGCCACCCGCGTTAATTCACTTGCGATTGCAGCTGGCGGCTTGCGGGCAAAAGGGCGGTTGAGTTTCAAAACGGGCGTTTTCGGCGCCATCGAGCCTCCAAAGGCGACCCGCCGCGCACTTTGGGACAAAAACAAAAACTCAAAGCCCTGAGTTTGAAAAAAGTTTTTGAGGTTGTCCCAGCTTTTGTCCCCGAAGCCGACGAAACGCGACATCGCGTCATTCGGCGGCACGCGTTCCGTGTCGATGCCGAAAACTGGGTGTAACTGGAGTGACGGGACGGCAGAACCGCCGCCATCGAGTGGGAGTAGGACGACAGGGTTCTGACCTGCGATTTTGAGTGCCGCACTATGCCGCTGAGTTTCGTTTCGTACGAGAGTCATGACAAAGCCACCAGCGACGGAGATGAGTAAAAGCTATTAAAGAGCCTCCGTTCCCTGCGTTGGGACGGAGGCTCTTTCTTTGCCGTTTTACTCCCTTGTCTCCGTTCGGGGATTATTTCTTGCTCATTTAGGGCTATTCGCGCTGAAAGATTTTGACTAGCTTGGTGTCCTTTATTTCGTAGACAATGTCTGCGACGTTCTCGACCAGCCTCTTATCGTGGGAGACGAACACTATCGTTCCGGCATAGGCGCTCATCATCTGCTCGAGGGCTTCGGCGCTCTTGATGTCCAGGTAATTTCCAGGCTCGTCCATGAGCAAGATGTTGTATCTGCCCAGCAGCATCTTCGCGAGTAGCAGCTTGATGACTTCGCCTCCCGAGAGAACGCCAACGTCCTTTGTCAGGTCGCGCGGTCCGATTCCCATAGAGGCGAGGATGCCTCGAATTTCGGTCATGCTGTACTCGCAACCATCCTGCATGAACGAGATCGCAGACTGACGGGCGTCGAACTTGTAGCCTGTTTGCTCGAAGTAACCGATCTCTGCCTTGGGAGAGATGTTGATACCGTCGGCGCGTCGAGCGATTGCCTTCAGCAGGCTGGTCTTTCCTGTACCGTTGCCACCGGTGATGGCCACTTTGGCACCGAGCGGTATCTCGAATTTCGCGTGGTCATAGAGCATGCAGTTGCCGAAGCTCAAGCTGAAATCGTCTGCCGAGATGGGAAATTTACTATGCAGTTCCAGGGCCTTGCTCTGGCGGAACCGCACGGCGCGAATGCTATCTGGGGCCTCAATCCCTTCGAGCGCTTCGAGGCGCTTCTCCATGTCCTTAGCCGCCTGGTACATCCTCTTCTGTTTGGTGCCGGTTGCTTTCTGATGCCCCAATCGACCTGCATACTCGTTGCTTTTTTTCGCAGCCTTCCGCTTGGCGTCGACCTGCCGTGCTTTTTTCCGTTGTTTTTCGATGGCGGCTTCGAGGCGATCGCGCTCGCGCATCGCCTCTTCGTATCGAGTCGCCTGAGCTTTGCGCTCTTCTTCTTTCTGTCGCAGATAGTCGGAGTAGTCACCCCAGAATTCGGAAATACCGCCGTCTTTGAGCTCCCAGATCTTGTCTACCACCTGGTCGAGAAAATGACGGTCATGGCTCACGATGAGCAGAGCCCCATCAAATGCCTTGAGTTGTCCGACGAGAAGGCGGATGCCGTCTTGGTCGAGGTGGCTCGTAGGCTCGTCGGCGAAGATCGCGCTTGCATGCTGGGAGAGTGCAGAGGCAATCTTGGCGCGTGTTTCCTCCCCGCCGCTCATCGTCTCCTGCGCCACTCCGGCGACGTTGAGACGGGAGAGCATCTCACCACTGTCCTGAGCCGCATCAAGGTCGAGTTCATCGAGTTGGCCGATGAGGGCAATGCTGCCGAAGCGCCTGACGTCGGCGTCCGCAATGGTAAGATTGCCGCTCAGAATTTTAAGCAGGCTGGTTTTGCCTGCGCCATTGTCTCCCACCAAGCCGATGCGATCGTAGGAGTAGATTTCCAACTCTTCGATATCCAGGATATCGCGGCCGGCATATTCCAAAAAGATGTCTTTAGCTTTGACTATGAGTTCCATAGGTTGAACCGCCTTTTGTGTATTACCCTTTTACTGGAAGCGCAGCCATGCCAAAAAAGATTGCTCACGTCGATTTTTCGCCTTTGCCCAATTGCCGGCGCGAGCGTTTTGACCTTGCGCAAGCCGGCAAATCCGAAAATGATAGTTGGCGACGAATAAGGAGCGCGATGTGGGATGTCGGCGCAATACCTCGTCGTCGCAAGGGCTTGAAGGCTGACGCGTGAACCGATGGCTGCCGCCTCTTTTTTTCGAATACTTGGGCTATTGAATCCGCCCGGTATCTCTTTTCCCCACGTTTCGGACGCTCGGAGCAAGCAGCATAGCCATCGCAAGCAGTACCATGGTCGCTCCAGAGCCGACGAACCATAACGGAGCTCCAAGCAGATCCGCAAAAACGGAGGGGGCCGCGAGGCCCATGGGCATGGCCCACGCCATGATGGTTCCGTAGAGGCCGAAAACGCGGCCTAGGTACTCAGGAGGTATCTGCTCCTGCATAAGGGCAGTCTGGGTTCCCGCGTACAACGGGGAGCATGCGCCCATAAGAAAGCTCGCCGGTAGGAAAACGGCGAACAGCGACGGGCCGATCAATCCGGATGCGATTGCGACGACGCCGAAGCCGGCGATCGCGGCGACCATGGTGAGCGACCTATTGCGGAACCCTCCCGTGGCCGCCAAAATGCCGGACCCAGCCAGCATGCCTGCAGAGAAAAGGACCTCCACCAAAGCAGCATCCCCCGTGCTACCACCAAAATGTCCCAAGGTCATTATTGGGAACAATGCCGCGAGTGGGGAGAACGCGAAAGCGAAGACGAACCCGCACCAAAGAAGGGCGAACAGCCCCCTGTATCCCCTGATCAGCTTGTAGCCGTCCGAAATCTCAGAGAAAAGTTCTCGAACTTTATTGGAAAAGGACGAGCTGCGGTCGGCTTCGTCGAGTCCTCCTGCGTCTATCTGAGCGGCGAGGACAGCTAGAGAAGCGAAAAGCGCCCCCAGCACGTCGAGGGCAATCATGGCGGTAATGCCCGCCACAGGATAAATCACTGCCGCGAGCGCGGCGCCAAGAATGTATCCGGCGGACTGAATCGCCTGCATCACTCCCGATAGGCGAACGAGATGCTCTGGCGGGGCGAGATGGGGCGTGAGGGATTGGGAGGCCGGCGTGTAGAACGAAGTGCCAGCTGCGCGGAGAAACAGGGCGATGAGTATTGACCACGCAGGTAAGCTGCCGGCCAACGAGGCAATCGCCAAGGCGGCGCCCACCGCGGCAACGAAGAGGTCGGCGCCGATGAGAACACGTTTCAAAGGCAGCCTGTCGACAACGGCGCCCGCAAGGACTCCGAACAAAGCAATCGGCAGAAAGCCTGCTAACGATGCCAGGGAGAGGAGGGAAGATGATTCTGTCGTGAGGGCGATATGCCAAATGAGACCCATTTGGAGAATCAAGCTCGTCAATGTCGACACGAGCTCCCCGCCCCATACGAAACAAATCTTAAATTGCCATGAATGGCACAGCGAAACAGACCTGCGCCGAGAGGTTTCAAATATCATGGTTATGTCCAATCGTGAAATGGCGTGCAGAAAAACAGCGCGACGCCACAACAGTGCCGCTTTCTAGGCGCTCATCCACGTGCGGAAAAGACCAACCACGACACCCCTCCTTTGTTAATTCGGTCTGGCAAACCATGTAATATTAACGAGGCTTGAGTTTGCCTGTCAAGAATCGACCATCGGAAAGGGCAATCCTCTCTGGCCATTCGATTCCTTTTGTATCTTTGGTTGCATAGGTGACCCGCCAGGGCTATTACGCGTGGAAGAGGCGCCTGCCGAGCTGGCCGATGAGGCGCTGAAGATGGCCCTGGTCAGGCGAAACGATCCCAAGGGATGCGTACATCATTCGGATAGTAAGAATGTTGCCAGCAGGTTTTGCGGCAACCGCAAAGGAGCCGTATCCTGCAGCTGGAATCACGTTGCAGCATCCTGACCCGCATTCCGATTGGCGGACGGCCCGCTTCGGCATCCTGACCAGCACAGCGATCGAGCCTTGTCATTCCTTGGATATGCCGGTTGCTCGGGGCGGTCCCGACGGAGGCCCTCGCCTCCCCGGTCCGTGACCCAAGAAGGGCAAGCATGCTGATCTGCATGGCTGGTTCCTCCTTTATGTAGACGACCATGCAAAGAAGGGACAACCGAGGAGGCAGGTTACTGATGCGGGCTCCCGCACGCCCATGACTACCCGACGGGCTGTTTTTCATCTCCGATGCCCGCATTGCAGCATGAACGAATGTGCCTCGACATCTCTGCTGGCATGGTACGACTGGGATCGCACCTCGACGCATCCTTGCGCATACTGCCTTCCAAGTTTCGAAACCGGGAAGGAAAGTGTATGTGAGCGACGATATCGGCGCCGATTCGACGCTCGAGAGGGAGATTGCGCCGATTCTATCCATCGGGGATGCATTCCCGAAGATTCTCATCACTCGCACGAGGCATGAGCCCCATACCCGGGAGGGCGTGCTCGTGCTGAATTTCGCGAGGTGGCTGCTTGGCGGGTAGGGTTCTGAACGTCGCATTGGGATATCGCGCGACAGGGCACGCAGGGCTGTTTGTGCCCGCACGGGAAACGCCGTCGCCATGCGGGCGGCCTGTCGTGTCCGATTAGCCTTTTGCTAAACAGGCTTACGCCAACTCATGGGCAAGCCACCTGAGACTATTCACTTTGCTTATCGTTGACAAAGACCTGTGGCCTGCGGTTTTGTGAACGGCTCGTAAGCCACCCGCGTCGACTCACTTACTGTTGAAGCTGGTGGTTTGCAGGCTCAAAGGCGGTTGAGTTTCAAAACGGGCGTTTTTCGGCGATATCGAGCCTCCAAAGGCGGCTCTCCGTGCCCCTTGGGACAAAAATAAAAACTCAATACTCTGAGTTTGAAAATGGTTTTTGAAGTTGTCCCAGCTTTTGTCCCCGAAGCCGATGAAACGCGACGTCGCGTCATTCAGCGGCACTCACTTCGAGATGCCGCCGAAAACTGGGTGCAACTGGAGTGACGAGACGGCAAAACTATAACCACCGAGTGGGAGTAGTTGATATCTAGCGTTTCCGAGCCTCTGACCTGCACAAATAGGTCGGGGGCTTTTCGTTTGGCAACCGCTGGACAACCTTTATGGTTTCGTGCCCCGTGAACAGGGGACGTAGCGCTGTTCACGTCTGGGCCCATGTCGGCACCGATCATTGCCCGCGCTGCTTCTGCTTGCGCTTCAGCTTCCGCTGCTCGAAGCACGTCGTCGGGAGTTCCTCGCCGGAGGAGAGATGGCCGTTCCCTATGAGACTACGTAACCACCTATATCCGCTTGCCGCGGGCTTGCTTGAGCCAGTTCCTCTTGAAAGAGCCTATACCTCCGAAGAACTTGTTGTACGTCTCACCGTTCTCCTTGGCTTCGTACTTGACCAAGGCAAGTTCGATAGTGCAGAGGTAATCCGCCACTTGCTCGAGGCGGTAGTCGGCCATCGAGGTCCTGCGGCGTCGGACGATCCCTTTTGAGAGGACCTTGCGCACCGAGCCGTCTCGCCCACGGAACAGAAGGAGCGCATCCTCGCGACCTTCGGCGACCTGTGCTGCGAGATGGAGGACTGCACCATCGCGCAGGCCGCCTATCTCAACGGCGTGCCCCTCGTCGTCGTGCGCGCCATCAGCGACAAGCCCTGCGCCGAGGGCCAGGTCGTCGACTACAACACCTTCGAGAAGAAGGCCGCCTGCGACTGCGGCCGCATCGCCGCGCGCATGGTTAAGCTTTAGGCCCTGCGCGCCGGGGCCCTTCTTTATGTTGGGACCCCGGCGCGCAGGGCCCTTTCCAAAGCGAAGTGTCGAGCCGAAGTGTTGAGCGTCGGCCCTGAATGTTCAATGGCCGTTGTTTTCTGCCCCTCAAGTGGTGGACTTTTCCTCGGGGCTGTTGATTCCCCCACGCGCCCCTTTCCGTTCTCTGTGTTCCCCTTATACTCCTTGTACGAGGAGGTAAGAAGTCATGGACAAGACCGCACAGGACAGCTTGGCAAAGAAACCCGTCGACATGAGGGACAGGATTCTCGAGCATCTCGAGGCCCTCACCTCTGCCGTCTCGCTCGACGACCTTGCCCGTCTGTCCACCTCCGACATCGCCGAGACGCTCATCATCTCCAGGAGCCTGGCGAGCCAGTACCTCAACGACCTTGTTCGCGCCGGCTTTGTGGTTAAGGTGGCGGGCAGGCCTGTCCGTTATTTTCATCGCCGCGCGTTCCAGAAGCGTTTTCAGGTAAAGCTCTCTGCAAGCGAGTACGCCTCGCTCGCCGACCTCATCCAGGCGACGGGAATCGCCGATCACCGCGACTTCGCGCGTGCCGTGGGCTTCGACTTGAGCCTCAGCTCCGTTGTCGAGCAGTGCAAGGCTGCGGTTCAGTACCCTCCGTTTGGCCTGCCCATCCTCTTGAGCGGCGGCGTGGGTGTCGGTAAGTCTTTCCTTTCTCGCCTTGTGTACGAGTACGGCAAGAACCAGGGCTTGCTGTCCCGCGACTCCTCCTATGTGCGCATCGACTGCGCCGGGGTCCCGGACGCCGCCTCGTTCAACGGGCTTCTTGACGAGTCGATCGCGAAATCGCGCGGGGGTGTGGTCTTTGTCAACGGCATCGAGGCACTCTCTCCCTCTGCGATGGAACACTGCCTTGCGACGGCCCTCGGGCTCGATGCCTCCCAGGATGCGCCGCGCGCTCGCCTCGTTCTTTCGACGACGCTTTCCGCCGATGACCCGAAGGTTTCCTCGGCCTACAGCAAAATGCCCATCTGTGCCCGCGTCCCCTCACTCAAGGAGCGGACCCCCGAGGAGCGCGAGGATCTCATCTTGAGCTTCCTGCGCAGCGAGGGGTGCCGAATCGGTTCTGATGTGAAGATCAGCCGCGGCGCATACCGTTGCCTCGTGAACGCGGACTTTTCCGATAACATCGCCGGCTTGCGCGCCTGCGTGACGAACTGCTGCGCCAAAGCGTTCCTCAATCGCGAGGGCGACTACGTCGTCGTTCGCCCGTATCTTCTTCCCAGCGGGCTCCTCTCCTCCGCGCAGATCGATCAACAGCCCGACGATGGCGTTCTGATCGACGCGTCCCTGGATGCCGCCGAGAGCACAGGGCCGGTCGAGCAGGCGCTCGATGCCCTGTGCTCTCTCGATGAGCGATTCTGCGCCGGGGAGCTCTCTGTTTCCGAGCTTGTCTCGCAAGCTGTCTCCGCTGTGCGCGGCGTTGAGGATCACTTGATCTTCGGCCACGGCGTCGCCTCATCGAGGTCGCGCGCCTTCGAGCGCGTCGTGGGCGCGGTCCTTGCCGACGCAGGCTCTTCTTATGGCATCGAGCTTTCGAGGAAGGTCACTTTTCTACTGGCCCAGGAGATTTGCCTGCAGTTGTGGCCGGGCATCGGCCTGGCTAAGCGAAAGTCTGCCTGTGCGGAGCAAATTTCCCATCTCCTCGGTGCCGTGACCTCCGAATTGCCGTTTGCCTCGAGCGTCTCCGATCAGGTCGCCGCAGACATGGAAGGGGCGCTCGGAATCTCGCTCGATCACTTCACGAAGACGCTTCTGACGTTGTGCGTCGCATCGGAGTCTCGCGACGCGAAGGCCCTTCGGACGCTCTGCGTCATCTTGTCACACGGCTACTCGACGGCGACGAGCATCGCCGACGCGGCGAACCGTATGCTCGGCGTGCATGTGTACGAGGCGGTCGACATGCCCTACGACCAGCAGCTGAAGGACATCGTCGGTCCGCTCCAGCGCCTCGTCGACCGCCATTCCTACTGCACCGGGGTCGTGTTTCTTGTTGACATGGGCTCTTTGGAGGAGGCCTATAAGGCCCTCGAGAACGTTACCGACTCCACCATCGGGGTGGTGAACAACGTCTCCACCGGGCTCGCGCTCGAGATCGGGTCCGGGCTGCTCGGCGGCAAGTCCATCGCCGAGGTTCTTGGCGATGCGACCGCCGTGTGCGTGACGCACTGCAAGGTAATCGAGCGCGTCAACCGTGAGGACGCCATCGTCTTCTGCTCCGAGTCCGGGGTCGACGCGGCCGAGAGGATACGTCAGCTCGTCTCGCAGAGCCTCCCGCGCACCATAGGCGCGCGCCTGCTCACGAGGCCCTTCAAGCAGCTTGCCGCGAACGGGTCGAACGACGCCGTTTTCTCCGAGCACCGCGTCTGCGCCGTCATCGGCACGGGAGACCCCAGGATTGCCTCCGTTCCCTTCGTCGCCCTCGAAGACATTATGTCGACGGCGTCCGCCTCGAAGGTCGATGCCGTGTTCGGCAGGTGGCTCGACGTCTCCGAGCTCGCTTCTTTCCACGAGAAGCTGCTTTCGAATATGACGCTGCAGAACGTTATCCGCTCCATCACCATCCTCGACCCGGAGCGGCTGTTCCACGAGATCGAGAGCGCCGTGCACGAGCTTCAGCGCAGAACGGGCGAGAAGATCGGCAGCAACGCCATCATCGGGCTGTACGTTCACCTCTGTTGCCTCGTCGAGCGCCTCGTCACCCGCAACCCCATCGAGACCTACGTCGGCCAGGATCGCTTCGAGGAAGAGCACGCCGACTTCATCGAGTCCTTCAGGCAGAGTTTCTCGAGCATCTCGACGCGCTATCGCGTGGAGGTTCCTGTAAGCGAGATCGCCTACGTCTTCGACTACATCAGCGTGAGCGCCGCCCCGGCGCGAGAGGAGCGTCTCGGCTCCTCGAGCCTCCTGTTCGACGAGTGACCCCCCCCGCGCGCGCCGCCGCGAGCTGACCGCGCGTCCTCAATAATCCGATAACCCCTTGCCCGGCGCGAATCCGGATAGCGCCGAGGCAGTACCGAACGTAAAACTTCATTTGATAGGAGCAAACATGAGTGTTGTTATGGCACGAATCGACAATCGCCTGCTTCACGGCATCATCGTGACGCAGTGGGCCCCGGTGTCGGGCGCGACCCGAGTCATGGTCATCGACGACAAGGTCGCCGGCGACGAGGTCCTGAAGTCCACTATGAGGATGGCGCGCCCCGCGGGCATGGCCGTCTCGATCATCTCCGAGGAGACCGCGCTCAAGAACTTCGCGGCGGGCAAGTACGACCGCGAGAAGGTCTTCGTCATCGCGAAGGAGCCCGAGACGATGCTTCACCTGGCCGAGTCGGGCGTCGAGTTCCCGTCGCTGATCGTCGGCGGTTCTCTTGTCAAGGAGGACGGCGTCCAGCTCACCCAGCGCGCCTATGCCTCCGCCGAGAACGTCCAGAGCTACAAGGCGCTCATCGCCCGCGGCGTCAAGGTGACGGCACAGTTCGTGCCCGCCGACAAGCCCGTCTCCGTCGCCGACCTCATCTAAGGAGGGATCATGGTCAACTTCACTATCCTGCAGGTCGTCCTTTTGACCCTACTTGCCTTCATCAAGCACGTGGACTACTACGGCATCCCGATGATCTTCGTCAACTATGCCGTCTTCTGGGGCCTTATCACCGGCGTCGTCATGGGCGACTGGCAGACCGGCCTCGTCATCGGCGGCACCATCCAGCTCATGCAGCTCGGCGTCGCGGGCTTCGGCGGCTCTTCGATCCCCGACTACGGCACGATGGCCATCATCGCCACCGCCTACGGCGTGACCCTGGGCTCGGACACGGGCCTCGCCATCGGCCTGCCGGTCGGCATGCTCGGCATCCAGCTCGACGTCATTGCCAAGATCCTCAACGGCTTCGTCGTGGAGAAGTCCCAGAAGCTCTGCAACGAGGGCAAGTTCAAGCAGATGAACGCCATCCTGTGGGTCTGCCCCGCGCTCTTCGGTCTGTGCGCCGCCCTGCCCGTCTTTGTTTCCGTGACGCTCGGCCAGCCCGCCGTCAACTGGCTCCTCGAGGTCATGCCCCAGTGGTTCCTCTCCGGCCTCACCCTCGCCGGCAAGATGCTCCCGGCCGTCGGCATCGCCATGCTGCTTCGCTACATGCCCACCGCTAAGTACTTCCAGTACCTGCTCGCCGGCTTCTTCCTCTCGGCCTTCCTGAACGTGCCCATCATCGGTGCCGCCATCGTCGGCGTTGCCCTCGCGATCGCGTTCTATCAGCGTGCCGAGAAGGACGCCGAGCTCACCGCCCACGCTTCCGCAGACGCCTTCATCGGAGAGGATGAGTAACCATGGAAAACGAGAACATCACCGCCGCCGAGGGCAAGCCCTCCGGCTATAAGGTCACCAAGAAGGACCTGCGCAACGCGAACTGGCGCTGGCTCATGAGCGTGTGCACCTTCAACTACCAGACCCAGCAGGGCGCCTCGGTCGCCTACGCCCTCTCGCCGATCCTGAGGAAGATCTACACGAACGACGAGGACTATAAGCAAGCGCTCAACAACCACTTCCGCTACTACAACACCCAGCCTTGGCTCGCCGCCATCATCCTCGGCGCCTGCGTGGCCATGGAGGAGCGTGACGGCCTCGCGGCGGCGGACGCCGTCCAAGACCTGAAGATCGGCACCATGGGACCGCTCGCCGGCGTCGGCGACTCCCTGCTCATGACCATGATCCCGACCATCATGGGCTCCATCGCCGCCTACATGGCCATCGAGGGCAACCCCGTGGGAGCCGGCATCTGGTTCGCGCTCATCCTGGCCATCTTCTGGGTCCGCATGCACGCCCTCGAGTTCGGCTACAAGCAGGGTGTGAAGCTCGTCACCGACTTCAGCGAGAAGCTTCCCAACCTCACTGCCGCCGCCTCCGTGCTCGGCCTCACCGTGGTCGGCTGCCTCATCGCCTCGGTCATCGGCGTCACCTGCCCGATTAGCTTCAGCTTCGGCGACGTCTCGATGGAGATTCAGCCGCTGCTCGACAAGATCCTGCCTGCCATGATCCCCGCCGCCATCACGGGAAGCGCGTATTACCTTCTTACCAAGAAGAACGCGAGCATGACGGCCCTCATCCTCGTGGTGATCGTCCTCGCGATGGTCGCCTCCGCCGCCGGCATCCTCGCCTAGCTTCGACCCAAGAGATTGGTGAATCAATGAGAAAGATAGTTGTGGCGAGCCATTCCCTTCTCGCCCAGGGCTTCAAGGACACCCTCGAGTTCCTTACGGGTAAGAGCGACGCCATCAACGCCGTGTGCGCCTACGTGAACGACAACGGCGAGGGGCTCGACGCGGCGGTCGAGGCGGCGCTTTCGGGCACTGACGAGGTCGTCGTCCTCACCGACGCGTTCGGCGGCAGCGTGAACCAGCGCTTCTCCCGCTTCGCCTCCGACCGGATCCACGTGATCGCGGGTGTCAACCTCCCGCTCGCCATGACGGTCGCGCTCGCGCGCCCCGACGAGAAACTCGACTTCGACGCCCTCGTCGACGAGGCGCGCCAGCAGATCGTCTACGTGAACGGTGCCAGTTCCGCCGAGTGCGAAGACGACGAATAGGGGAGGTCGACGATGAGAGAGTTCCTTAAGGACGTGTGGATGCACGGCGGTGAGGAAAGCCGCGCCATCACCCCCGAGAACATCACGGGCGAGAAGGGCCGCGCCGCCATGTCGGCCAGCCACCTCGGCGTCGGCCGCAAGGGCTCGTGCTGCGTGCCCCTTGAGTCCGGCGAGACCATCACGCTCGCGGACATCGAGGGCCCCGGCATCATCCGCCACATCTGGATGACCGTCCCCGACAAGACCGCCGCCGGCAGCTTCGTCATGCGCGACCTCGTACTGCGCTTCTACTGGGACGACGAGGAGACCCCCTCGGTCGAGTGCCCTGTCGGCGACTTCTTCTGCAACGGCTTCGGTGAGCGCGCCATCGTCAACTCGATGCCCATCTGCGTGAACCCGACGGGCGGCATGAACTGCTACTTCGAGATGCCTTTCAGGAAGCACGCCAAGGTCACGCTTACGAGCGAGCACCCCGGGTTCATTAAGTACATCTTCTACACGTTCAACTACGCGCTCACCGACGTGCCGGACGACGCCATGTACTTCCACGCCCGTTTTAACCGCGAGCGCAGCACCCGCAGGGGCGTCGACTACACCGTGCTCGACGGCGTGCGCGGTAAGGGCTACTACGTCGGCACCTACATGGCCCTGTGCGCCCTGGAGCGCTATTGGTGGGGCGAGGGCGAGATGAAGTTCTTCCTCGACGGCGACGAGGAGTTCCCCACGGTCACCTCGACGGGAGCCGAGGACTACTTCGGCGGTGCCTGGGCCTTCCTCGACAGGCCGCCCCACGCGCTGCCCGAGGCGCAGTGCTTCAACACGCTGTTCGCCGGCTACCCGTACCGCTCGACGCGCGACGCCACGCGCGACCGCTTCAGCGCGGGCAAGCCGAACCCGAACCCGATGCTCGCGACCAACGACGACGCGCTGCCCAGGCACGGCCTCTACAGGTGGCACCTTCCCGACCCGATCTCGTTCAAGGAAGACCTGCGCGTGACGTTCCAGGACCTCGGCAACGACGACATCAAGCTCTACGAGCGCGAGGACGACATCTCCACCGTCGCCTACTGGTACCAAAGCGAGCCGCACGCCGTGCTCGCCCCGTTTGCCGCAAGGCAGGACCGCGTGCCCAGGTAGGGTCGCCTCGAAACAAGCCAACGTTATGGGCGCCCGCGGTTGACCATGACTGCGGGCGTCCCTTTGTAAGAAGGACCACATGAGCGAAAAGCAAATGAGGCTCGGCGCCCTCGAGGCCGGCGGGACCAAGATGGTCTGTGCCGTGGTGTCCGGCGACGGCGAGGTCCTCGACCGTATGGAGATCCCGACGCTTACGCCCGCCGAGACCGTCCCGCAAATGGTCGAGTGGTTCACCGCCCGCGATGTGGACGCGTTGGGCATCGGCGCCTTCGGCCCGACCTGCGTCGACCCCAAAGATGGGCGCTACGGTTCCATCCTCCAGACGCCCAAGCTCGCGTGGCGAGGCTATGGTCTTCGCGCCGCGTTCGCCGACACCCTCGGGATTCCGGTGGCCTACGACACGGACGTGAACGTTGCCTGCCTCGGCGAAGCGGTCTTCGGCTGCTGCAAGGGGCTCGAGGACGCCGTCTACGTGACCATCGGCACCGGCGTGGGCGCGGGCGTCATGTGCGCGGGCAGGCTCCTTCACGGCATGCTGCACCCCGAGGCCGGCCACATGCTGGTAAGGACCCGTCCCACCGAGGAAGGACGCTGCGTCTGCCCGAGCCACGCGAGCTGCCTCGAGGGCCTCGCCTCCGGCCCCGCCATCGCCGCGCGCTGGGGAAAGCCCGCGGCCGAGCTCGCGGACAACGATGAGGTGTGGATGCTCGAGGGGGATTATCTGGGGCAGATGTGTGCGAACCTCGTGCTCATGTACTCGCCTCGCCGCATCGTCCTCGGCGGCGGCGTGATGCACCAGGAGCAGCTCTACGGCATCGTCCGCAAGAAGACCCTCGAATATCTGGGTGGCTACATCCAGACCGCCGAGCTTAAGGACATGGAGAGCTACATCTGCGCCCCGGGCTGCGGCGGCGACCAGGGAATCCTCGGCGCGGCCGAGCTGGCAAGAAGGGCGCTCGCGTAACTTGCGCTCTCTCCGCCATACAACGCGTTAAGAAAAGACGAGCGCTTCTTGCCAATTGGGCGGCAAGAAGCGCTCGTCTTTTGCATTTTTGTCTCTCAAAATCTTATTTTCACGATTTGCATTTTCATCCCGTTGTCACCGACCCTTGCGAGAAACCGGAAAAAGCCGCTGACAGAAGGGTCTCTCAAATCGTTATAACCGAGCATATAGCCGCGACTTGTGACCTGCAGACGGCTGTCCCACGTGCCGATTTCCTTGGCGGCATCCGAAACCGCAAAATATGCCCCCACATCCTTGATTTTTGCAGTCTTAAGCCATGTTTTTGCGATCATCTTTACCGCCGTTCGATTGGCAGCATCAAAGACCAGCACGCTGCCGGGGAAAGCGTCCGCCATCCCCCGCACCAGCTCCCGGACCTGCTGGGTCAGAAAGTAATAGAACACCCCGGAGGCAAAGAACACCGCCCCGCCGGAGGCATCGATTTTGCTAAACCATGTAGTGTCTTTCAGGTCGCAGGGGATATTTTGTTCTCGATCCCCGGCGGGCAGTAGCTGCTGCCGCAAGGCGATCACATCCGGGAAGTCCAGATTGTAGATCTTGCATCTACCGTTGTCGCAGGTTCTGCCGGTGTTGTCCAGCCCGCAGCCCAGATTGACCACCGCCGCATTGGGGTGGCCTTTCAGGTAATCCCGCACCTCGAAAGCAAGATCACTCTGCCGTGTGGCCACCTCCAGCGCACCAAAGCGCTGCATCAGGCTGCGGGAGTTTTTCTCTGCCTCTGAAAAGTCGTAGTCGATTTGGTCGAGCAGACGAACCGCTGTTTCATCCCTATAAAGGTTCGGGTACAGCTCCGTACACAGCTTCCGGGAATACAGCGGGAGGATCAGCGTCTCCTGAACGGTGTTTTTCTCAATTTTATATTTCATGGGTTTCTTCCTCAGTGAATAAAAACTGTCATAATTGCCGCCAGCACAGCCGCTATGACCGTCATGCCTATCGCCATGTGCAGGATGGATGCAAAAATACCCGTGCTTGATGCCCTTACTTTCGCGCCGTGACGCAGAGCCACTTTTTCTTTTTGTGTATCTGCACCTCGTGAAAACCCGCCTGCTCCAGACATGCCTTTAATTCAATGTCCTTGTAGATGGTCATGCCGCCGATGATCTGCGTCCACCTCTCGTCCTTGTCCGTATCGCCATTGCTCTCGTTGCAGATAAGAATTGTCCCGCCTGGCTTCAGCGTCCGCCAGACCTCACGGAAGCATCGGGTCAAATCAGGCCAAAAATAGACGGTCTCAAAGGCCGTGGCAGCATCGAAGTAACTATCCTCAAACGCCATATCCGCCACACTGCCTTGCAGAATGGCGCAACGCCCCTCCTGAATTGCAGTTCGGTTGAGCTTTCTAGCCTTCTCAACGCTGACGGGCGAATAGTCAATGCCCCTGACGACGCCATGCGGGCATTTTTTCAGCAGCCGTTTTATGTTCGCCCCGCCGCCGCAGCCGCAATCCAGCACCTTGGCATTTGGCGCAAGTCGTAGAAATTGAAGTCCCCACTGGGCCACAGGGCTGTGGCCCAGATTCATCATGGCAACCATAAGTTTTCCGCCGAGGCCCACGGGCTTGCGGGTGTTTTCAAAGAACGACATCTGGTCCCTCCGATTTCGTGCATTCCGCATAGGTCAACGGGAACGAAGCCTTCAGCACCGCGCTTTTCTGCACCGCCCAGCCGTTTTGACGCAGGAAACGTAGGTATTCCTCGCTTGTCCACCTGCTGTGGAGGGGAAATCCCGCCATACTCATGAAAAAGGCTTTTACCTTGCCGGAAACCGAGTTTCCCGCGTGGGTGAAGGTTGGCGCGATGAGCACGCCGTCGTCCTTCAGCACCCGCCTGATTTCTTGCAGGGCCTTTTCCGGATGCGGCACTATGTGAAGCGCGTTGGACGCGATCACCACTTCGAAGGACTTCTGTGCATAGGGCAGACGGAACATATCTTGTACGGAAAAGTGCAGCTTTGCGGATTGATTGTCCCGCTTTGCTTCAAGGATCATCTTTGCAGAAGCGTCCGTAGCCTCGATATGCGCCGCCGCATCCACGATGCTCTTTGCGATAAGCCCCGTGCCGGTGGCAACCTCCAGCACGGTCTTTGCTTTCACCACCGGCCTGATCAGCCCATACATCTTCTCATACGCCGCCCGGTCCTTTCGCATGAAACGGTCGTACCGACCGGCATTCCTGTCCCAGAAGCCCCTGCGTCCGTGCATGGCTATCGCCCCCAAACAGTTAGAGCCATCTAACTATAGCACACGAATCATGCAGTAAGATAAGGCTAACTTTATTTTCTTGGCTAAGACGCATCTCTTCGGTTTTCGCTTATAGCGGCGCGAGTCGGATACTAGGCTGGAGCTGAAGAAGGAGCTTGGCGGGCAGGTAGGTCGATACCGGTTCCCGGAACGGTGATCCAGCCAATTCACCAGGGCTCTAGTCATATGAGTGGGAGTAAGCCGATGGGGCTTTGACTTGCACTTTTGAGTGCCGCACTGTGTCGCTGAGTTTTGTTTCGTACGAGAGTCATGGCAAAGCCGCCAGCGACAGCGGTGAGTAAAAACGATCATCGAGTCTCCGTTCCCGCGTTGGGACGGAGCTTTTTCTTTGTCGTTTCACTCCCTTTTACCTGCGATTATTTTCATTTAGGAGCTTGCGTGCTATTCAGGAGTGAAAAGACCCGACAGTGGTCTGATATTGAAAGCCCCATGCCCCCCAGCGTAGGGCGAGAGTAGCCTTTGCAAACCCTCCCGATATTAAGTTGACAGCTGAATATAGCTGTTTACCTCGGGGTTATAATCGCCTCAACCATATATTTCCTCTAGATAGGTTGCCCATGATGTTCAACACCGCCGAATCGCTTCTTATTGTCGAGGCCGGAAACACCGGCAAGTTCTCCAAGCTTCTCTACAACATGATTGGAAAGAACGATGACACAGAGGCTGGTCCGACCGGCCCCGTCGACGGCAGCGTCGATGCCTCCATCTTCAACGAGGACCAGTTTGCTCAGACCGCCATCTCGTCGAGTCAGAAGGTCGTCTTCATCGGCTGGTCGGAAGGCACCGGAGACTACATCGACGCGATTCGGCTCGACAACCCCGAAGCCATCGACGAGGAAGGCGTCTACATCGGCGTGAGCGGGAACCACGCCTGCATCACAGTGAATACCGAGCCGCCTTCCAAGGAGGACTACTGGAAGTTCCTCGAAAGGGCAAGGGAGCATGGCATGGAGTTCGATGATCTTCTCGCGGCCCTGCGCCCCGGAGAGGAGGCGGTGGAACCCGAAGAAAGCAATGATTCCAATCCCGTGCTTGGTTTTGCCAAAATGGTAGGCAAGACCATCGGGAGGGCTGCCGCTGATGGCGCGAACGGCATCAACCAGGCCGTCGTCCTCCATCAGAAGGCGGGCGAGATCCGCGACCAACGCTACCAGTACGCTGTGAAACGCTTCTACCACGAGAAGCTCAAGAGCTTCGTCGAGGCGTAGGGATGAACGATTTCGACAAGGGGTTCGAGTTCTCCGCGCGCCATGCCGCCGCCGTGCCCGCCGGGATGGATGCTGCGAGCTGGGTGAACAGCGTGGAGGCCGCCATCGAGGAGCTGTACTCCGCGATGAACTCCTACGACCACTACAAAAACAGCAAGGCGGCGCAGGACTCCCTCAAGGGATTCCTGGCGGAGGAATGGGCCTTTGGGACGGCGAACGTCGACGCTGCCGTTAAGAGGGTCGACGCCAAGGGCATCAGGCTCGACTCGCACGACCTCGGGTCTGCGGATGTGGCCTGGGGCGCCGATCAGTACCAGCTCAAGTTTCTGACCGACCCGAAGAACATCGCGCGCAAGCTCGCGACGACGCTTCGCGATTCGTACAACGGCAGGCCGAAAAGATATGCGGATCTCTCTTTTGACGAGTGGCCCGTCGAGAAGGGCTTCGCGGGCAAAACCCCAGACGACTTGCTCTACGGCGACATGGGCGGCCTGATCCCGTCGGACAAGCTTGAAGCAGCCAAGCAGTACACGCTGATACGCATCGAGCGCGCGAAAGGCCGCGGCTTGGACGAAGAGGTGCAGCGCTGGACGAAGGTGCGCGACAACCTGACGGACCGAATCGAGACACCTGAGGGCGTCGAGGGCAGGCCCGCCACGAACGAGGAGATGCGCCGAAAGGCGATCGACGTCTCGAACAAGAAGAAGCTCGACCCCGCAGACGACGGCATGACCACGTCCCAACTAATCGCTGCGAGCGACATAGTGAAGCAATCGCTCAAGGCCGGCGGCACAGCCGCCGCCCTGAGCGCCGCCCTGAGCGTTGCCCCCGAGATCTACCGCGCCATCGATTACCTGATCGCAGAAGGAGAAATCGACGACGAGCACTTGAAGTCCATCGGGACGGCGGCATGCGCCGGCGCCACCAACGGGTTCGTGTCCGGATCGGCGACCGCGGCAATCACTGCCGCAGCAGCAAAGGGCGCCTTCGGCGAGATGGTAAAGGCCGCCGCAATGGGATCGAGGGGCGCGAACGTCATCGCATCACTCGTCGTGCTAACCATGGAGACGTGCCGAAACTCCTATCTCGTGGCGTCGGGGAGGATCGAGCCCGTCGAGATGGCGAGCAACATGGGCCAATCCGTGTTCTCAACCGTCATGATGCTCGGCGGAGCCGCTGTCGCGACCGCCCTGACAGGCGGGGCGACCCTCCCTGTGCTCATCGGATCCTTCGTCGGCGGAGCGGCGGGAAGCATGGCGTTCAAGCCCGTCTCGTCTTGCGTCATGAAGGTGTGCGTCGATTCCGGCGTCACATTCTTTGGCCTCATCGAGCAAGACTACGAGGTTCCCCAGCACCTGCTTTCGATGCTCGGCATCAAAGGGGCGAGCATTAAAACGGCAAGGGTAAAGACAGCCGCCGTTTCGACGGCGCCCCGACTCTCTGCGCCATCCGTGAAAACGGCGTGCCTGCACACCGCAGACGTCGTCTTCTTTGAGCGAGGGCTCGTCGGCGTCAACAAGGTTGCATATTCGTAGGGCGATGCCGGTGCGCATGAAGCGACCTGTGGTTTCGCAAATCAATCGAGCCATTTCTGAACCCGCGAATAAGGGGTTGATTCGCACATCGGACACTTAAGACCTCGCGAACAGAATGCATGCGCTACAATGCAAACCAGTTAGCCTCGGTACGACCGCTGATGCAAGTCGCCGGGGCTCACTTGCTTCAGCAGGCAAGTTGCCCGTACGGAACACGCCGACAATCGGCGGGGGCATGCTGCACCTCGGAATCTCCAGTGCCAGAAACCCACTCGCGTTGCGGGAATCCTTGCATAGCCGGCTTAGATCTGGTATAAGAATTTTGGTGGCTGTTTCAGCTACCTCCAAGTGCCGGGGGCTTATCCCCCGGCTTTTATTCTATCCAGGGGCATATATTGGCGCGAGACCTGAGCATATTCGTCGACGAGAGCGGCGATCGGGGCGGAAAGGCCCGGTACTACCTTTTGACCCTCGTGGTCCATGACCAGTCGGAGGGCATTGCCGACAAGGTCTCCCGATACGAGCAGTCCCTCGCCAGCTCCGACCTCCCGAACATACCGTTCCATTCTGAGCCGCTGCTGAACGGCCACGGGCCGTACGAGGGGATCGACCTGCAGGCGCGCAAGAAGATGCTGTACTCGTTCAACGTTCTGGTTCAGCGCCTTCCCGTCTCCTATAGAACGTTCGTCTACCGCAGAAGCGAGTTCGAGGATCTGGCAAAGCTCACCTCGCGCATGAAGCGCGATATTTCGGGCCTTTTGTTTGATCGCTTAGAATTCTTTCAAAGCTTCGACGAGGTGAAGGTCTATTACGACAACGGCCAGGACATCGTGAAGCAGGCGCTCGACCAGTCGATCGGCTTCGTGCTTTCCAAAGGGGTCGTCGAGCGGCGCAAGACTTCGATGACCGACTACCGTCTCGAGCAAGCAGCGGACTACCTCTGCACCATCGAGCTTGCGGCGGTCAAGTACGCGGCGAAGGAAGACGGCGAGACTTACAACAAGTTCTTCGGCGGCATAGGCACGTTCAAGAAGAACTGGCTCAAGCAAGCGCGCCGCAAGATGATCAAGTAGCGGGATGCTGCCAAGGGGGCTTTTCCGCCCCTGTCCTCTGATCTCCCGAATCACCCTTTTCCAAGCCACCCGCTACGAACCCCGGCGGAAACCAGGGAGTGATTAAAGGAGCGACCTGCGGTTTTGCGAATCAATTGAGTCATTCCCGAAATCGCGAATCAAGGGCCTGATTCGCTCAAATTGCGCACGAATCAGCCCTCGGGCGGTACGACGCGACACGCATCGACAACACTCGAACTGGATTAGTCACTGAGTGGGAGTAGTAATAGAACATTTGCTCTTGTTTTTCATGCGGTTTCATACGGTTCCGATGGCGACCGATGGGGACGTTTCGGAACCGCCGCACCTGCAAGCCACATGGTTTCACAAACGGGCAAAAACTCAGAAGGCTCCTCGAGAAAAACGAGGAGCCTTCTTGTTTCCTTCGGCGCGGGATCGGGACCCACCGCCGATCTAGAGGCACTCGGTCAGAATCTGGAACACCTCGCTGCGCTCCAGTTTCTTGGCGCAGCCGCCGGTGAGCACGCAGGTGTCCGCAACCTTGTGTAGCGTCTCGTCGGACGCGTCGGAGCCCATCTCGGCGAAGCTCGTGGGAAGCCCCATCTCGCCGATGAACGTCTGCAGGCGGTCGATGCCTTCGAGCGCCACCGTAAGGTCGTCTTTGCCCTTGGCGTCGACGTCCCACACCTCGCGTGCCCAGCGGGCGAACTGCGCGGGCGCCTCGGGGGCCAGGTGGCGGTAGAGCGCAGGGTGGATGACCGCGAGGCCCATTCCGTGGTTGGTGTGGGTGTACGCCCCGTACTGGTGCTGGATCATGTGCGCCTGGAAGTCCGTTGACTTGCCGATCTTGAGCACGCCGTTCTCGGCCATGGCGGAGTCGTATACGAGCTCGCTTCTGGCATCGAGGTTCTGGTCGTCGTCCGCGATGATCCGCATGTTGCGGATGACGTTACGCTGGATGGCGAGGTTGATGTCGTCGGTGACATTGCGTCCGCGCGGACTTCCGAAATAGCTCTCCATGCAGTGCGAGAGCGTGTCGAACGCGCCGCTCATGAACTGCGCGTGCGGTACGGTGAGCGTGAGTGCCGGGTCGAGCGCCGCCCACATGGGCATCGCCCCCAGATAGGCGCCCTTCACGTGCGCCTTCTCGTTGGTGATGACGGCGCCGTTGTTCTGCTCGGCGCCCGTGCCGGAGAGCGTAACGATGCATCCCATGGGGATGAACGAGCTCGGCATCTTGCCGTCGGCGTGCTCGAACGTCTCGATGTCCTCGTCAAGCATCGCCTGCGCGGAGACCACCTTGCAGCAGTCGAAGACCGACCCGCCGCCGACGGAGAGAATGAAGTCGACCTGCTCCTCGCGTGCGAGCGCGGCGCCTTCCTGGCACTTCTCGTAGGTCGGATTGGGCATGATGCCGCCGAAGTCCACCACGCGCTTGCCCGCGCTCGTGAGCTTATCGACCACGTGGCCGTAGACGCCGGTTCGCTTGACCGAACCTCCGCCGTAGGCGAGCATCACTGTCTTGCCCATGGCACCCATCTCGGCGTCGAGTGCCTGGTCCATGGCCCCCTCGCCGAAGTAGTTCCTGACCGGGTAGTCGTACGTGAATGAGTTCATGGCAATTCCTCCTAGTAAGTTATCAGTGCGGTCTGACCGCTCGTCTACACGTTGCGCACGAGCCCGGACATCCATTCGATGGTGGCGGGGTCGTGGTGGTCGAAGAACGCGCTGCGCCCGGTGTCGAGCGCGGCGATGGCGACCATCTCGTCGTCGCCCAGCGCGAAGTCGAAGACGTCGAAGTTTTGCTCCATGCGATCGCGGTGCGTGCTCTTAGGGATGCAGACCACACCGCGCTGCAGCAGCCAGCGCAACACGACCTGGGCGACCGTCTTGCCGTGCGCCTCGCCGATGCGAGCGAGGACCTCGTTGCGGAAGAGGTCGTTTCTGCCCTCCGCAAAGGGCGCCCAGCCCTCCATGGCCACCTCCTTGCCGGCCATGTACTCCTGCGCCTCGCGCTGCTGGAAGAACACGTTGCACTCGACTTGGTTCACGGCGGGGGCGATGCGGTTGAACGAGATGAGGTTTGCGAGGTGATCGGGGTAGAAGTTAGCTGTGCCTATGGCGCGGATAACGCCCTGCTCGTAGAGCTCCTCCATGGCGCGCCACGCGCCGAAGACGTCGCCGAACGGCTGATGGATGAGGTAGAGGTCGACGTAGTCGAGCCCCAGCCGCTTGAGCGACGCGTCGAAGCCGCGCTTGGCCCCCTCGTAGCTCACATCCGACATCCACAGCTTGGTCGTCACGAACACCTCGTCGCGCGGCAGGCCGCTCGCACGAATGGCGGCCCCGACCGCCTCTTCGTTGCCGTAGCTCGCGGCCGTGTCGAGCAGCCGGTAGCCGACCGAGAGCGCGTCCTCCACGGCGCGCTGGCATTCCGCGGCGTCCGGGATCTGATACACGCCGAAGCCGAGCTGCGGCATCCTGACGCCGTTGTTCAAGGTGATGTAGTCCATGGTGCCTTCCTTTCTCGCAACTTGACGTATCCACCATACGAGGGGCGCCGCGGCGGCGGAAGTTTCCGTTGGTGAGGGTTCTATAACGCTGGGGTGCGCACGGGGTTATAACCCGCGGGTTCAGGGCACCGCACCAAAGGGGGATTCCGCCGAGCGCTCCGCGGTCGTACGCTTGGCGATGAGGGAGCACAAGCCACCGACAGGGGATGTGCCTAACGGAGCTCGATGAACGGGCGGACGTGGACTTTGCAAACAAATGACGGATATCATAGACAGGGAGAACAGGAATGGACAAGCGCGTTTTGGGAAAGAGCGGCATCGAAGTCAGCCCGCTCGGCATGGGCTGCATGGGAATCACGCACGCGAGCGGAGACCCGATGCCCGACGACGAGGCCGCGAGCGTCGTCCGTCAGGCCCACGAGATGGGCTATACCTTCTTTGACACGGCGGAGTGCTACGTTGGCACGTGCGCTGATGGGACCGAGGCGCACAACGAGGACGTGGTGGGCAAGGCGCTCGCGCCCGTGCGCGACGAGGTTGTCATTGCCACCAAGTTCGGCGTCACGCACGCCCCGGACAAGACCATCCTCGTGGACTCGCGCCCCGAGGTTATCCGTATCTCGGTGGAGAAGAGCCTGCGCCGGCTGCGCACCGACCACATCGACCTCTACTACCAGCACCGAATCGACCCAAAGGTCGAGCCCGAGGTCGTTGCAGACACCATGGCAGACCTCATCAAGGAAGGTAAGATCCGCGCCTGGGGAATCTCCGAGGCGACGGAGGAGTACCTGCGTCGCGCCGATGCGGTGTGCCCCGTCTCCGCCGTCCAGAACCGCTACTCCATGATGACACGCTGGAACGAATCCCTGTTCCCCGTGCTCGAGGAGCTGAACGTTGCCTTCGTGGCCTTTTCTCCCATGGCGAACGGCTTTCTGACGGGCGCGTACAGCCACAACACCAGATTCGAGGGCGCCCAAGACTACCGCGATGGCATGCCGCAGTACACAGAGGAAGGCGAAAGGCGCGCCGAGCCCCTCATGCGGTTCGTTCGCGAGCTGGCTGAGCTGCACGCGGCGACGCCCGCCCAGGTCTCCCTTTCCTGGATGCTCGAGAAGAAGCCCTATATCATTCCCATCCCGGGCAGTCGCAAGCCCGAACGACTGCTCGAGAACCTCGGTGCCGCCGAGGTCGGGCTCACCGACGATGAGGTTGCCAAGATCGACGGGCTGCTCAACGGACTCGACCTCATGGTCTTCGGCGGGCACACGGTAAGGTAGGGAGCCATGAACATTAGACCCTATGTCGTCTGTCATGTCTTTGCCGGGCTCAACGGGCGTATCGACGGCGCGTACATGCTCGACCCCGCCGCCTCGCCCGCACGCGCCGCGTACTCTCGCATGCAGGTCGAGTTCGGGGCGGACGCCGTGGCGTACGGGGCCGTGACCACGAAGGGCTTCGTCGGGTCGCGCCCCCTTGCGCTCGATACCCACGGGAGCGCGCCCAAGGGGGACTTCGTGGCGCCTCATGACGAACGATCGTTCTATGTCTCCGTCGACCCCGCCGGGGAGATTGCATGGGAGTCTGCGACCTATCGTCGCGCCGGCCGTGCGGACGCGCACGTCATCGAGATCCTCACCGAGGCGGCATCGCCGGCGTATCGCGACTATCTGCGAGAGCGCGGCGTCTCATACGTGCTTGCCGGCTCGCGCGGGCTAGACCTCCCGCTCGCCCTGCGCAAGCTGCGCGAGCTTTTTGGCATCGAGCGCCTGCTCGTGTGCGGCGGCGGAAAGACGGACATGTCGTTTCTTGCCGCGGGCGTGCTTGACGAGCTGAGCCTCGTTCTCTCCCCGACGGTCTCGGGGGAGCCCGAAACGGCTTCCGTCTTCGACGAGATGCCTCGCTCAGCCGGCGGTTCGCACGTATTTTCGCTTGAGCGCGTCGAGCGCCTTGCCGGCAACGGCCTCCACCTCGTCTATCGAGTGCGGCGATGATGCCGCGCCGTTCGTTTCTGGAGGCTGCCGTGTGGTTGGCCGCTGCGGGCAGCCTTGCCGGCTGCTCGTCGGACGGGACCGCCGGGTTCGCGCGCGGCTCCGCTCCGGGCCCGGTCACGGCGGACACGCCCATCTACGACGTCATCAACAACCCTTTGCTCGATGGCTACGGACGGCTGCTCTTCCCCACAATGCTCCATCCGCCGACGGAGGATATGACGCTCGATGACCTTTCCGCTTGCCTGCCGTGGTACTCGGAAATCCATACGAGCACCACGGTCGACGTCGTCAGTTATCTGCTGTCAGAGCGCGCAGCGGAACGGACGTTCTTCTACGACATCTACACGGATGCCGAGAAGGCCGCCGACCCCTCGCTCGCCAACACGGGGCTCTTCCGCTTCGCTGCCGAGGGAGCGGGCGGCGCGTCTGCACCGTTTGCCGTGGTAAGCGCGGGCGGCGGATTCGCCTACGTCGCTGCCATGCACGACTCCTTCCCGCACTGTCTGCACCTGGCCCGTTCCGGCGTCAACGGGTTCGCGGTCATCTATCGGCCGGACGCGCAGCTCGCCTGCGAGGACTTGGCCCGCGCCGTCTCCTTCATCTTCGAGCACGCCGACGAGCTCAGCGTGGACACGTCGGGCTATTCGCTGTGGGGCGGCTCGGCCGGTGCGCGCATAGCGGCATGGGTCGGCGGCTACGGCCCGGCCGCCTTTGGCGCGCCGGCAGGAACGCCCCAGCCCGCGGCGGCCATCATGCAGTACACCGGCATGAGCGAACTGACGGGTGCCGACCCCGCGACCTACGCCTGCGTGGGTGATCGCGACGGCATCGCGAGCTGGCGCACCATGCAGGCGCGTCTCGAAGCGCTCTCAGCAACGGGCGTGCCCACGGAGTTTCATGTTTACGAAGGCCTGAGCCACGGCTTTGGCCTGGGTGTCGACACCGTGGCAGAGGGCTGGATCGACGATGCCCTCGCGTTTTGGAAGGCGCAGCGATGAGGATGGCAAGACGTACACACCCCACGGTTATAAGCTGCCTACGAGCAGGAACTTCTCGCCGGATCTTCTCACGCCTATGGTAAAGGCGGTATCAGACAATACGTAAGGAGTGAGACGTATGATTCTTTTCATCAACGGAAGCCCCAACAAGGATGGCAACACGGCGCGCCTGGCGCGCGAGCTCATCGGCGATCGCCCGTACGAGCAGCTGAATCTTGCCGAGCACAAGGTCTACGGCTACGGCCAGAACTACGGCGACGATGACTTCGAGGACGTGCTCGCGCGCATCGAGGCGGCGGACACCCTGGTCGTGGGGTCGCCCGTCTACTGGCACAACCTCTCCGGCATGCTGCGCAACCTGCTCGACCGCTTCTACGGTCCGGTGCGCGAGGGCAGTATGAGCGGCAAGACGCTCTATTTCGTGTTCCAAGGTGGCGCGCCCACGCGCGAGATGCTCGATTGGGGCGAGTACACCATGAAGCGCTTCGCCGCGCTCTACGGCATGACCTACGGCGGCATGGTCGACAACACGCACGAGGCAAGGGCGCTCTCGAAGAAGCTCGCGTAGTCCCGACTTGCGTAACCCAGTTCGGCGGCGGTGGGCCCGTGAAGACGGAGGCCCACCGCCCCTTTTCGTTCGCCAAGTGTATGATCGGACGGGCGCTGCGGACGACTACCTGCATGAGCAGGGCACCCAGAAACGCGAAAACATCTGAACCACAAGCAGGGTCGCAAGGACTATGTCGACCGTGCGGCGCAGCGCCCTTCTCGTCAGTCCCTTTATTCTCCGCGTCATCAGAACAGCCATCCCATGATGTCCTCGTCACGGGCAAAGAGGTAGCCGCCCGCTCCGTGCTGGCCCGCGTCCGCAGCAAAGCCCCGCTCGGTGAAGTAGCTCGTGGGCTTGACATCGAGCACGACCAGCTCGCTGATGCGCTCCTCGGAAAGCCTGCGAGCTCGATAGGCGGCGCGAATCTCCTCGTACGCCTCGCGCGCGGGTCCGGAGCCGTAATAGTCGTCGTTCTCGCCGATAGCCATATACACGGGAACCTCGGCTGTGGTGAGCGTCTCGATGTCGCCGTCCCAGCGCGAGATGGTGTGAAGCGCACGGCGGTAGAGCTCGGGGCGCGTTCCCAAGACGATGGAGATGGTCTCGCCGCCGCCCGAGCATCCGCTCAGGTACACGTGGTCCGCATCGATGCTGTAGGCGCCGAGCAGCCATTCGGTGAGCCCCACCACGTCTGACGCCGATTGCTCGTCCCAGGCGTCGAGCTGGGGCGAGGCCACGATCATGTCGGCGATGTAGCCGTTCGCCAAGAAGGGGTAGTCCTCCTGAAGATTCGCCCCCACGCCCTGGAAGTAGAGCCCCTCCCAGCCGGGGCAGGCCACGTAGAGCGCATAGGGCGCGGACCCGTCATAGGAGTCCGGCACATGGAGCGAGAAGTGCAGCGTCCTGCCCGATGGCGTCTGCAGGGCGTCGTCAACGACGAAGCCGCGGTCTGTCTGCGACCCCTCCGTGAGGACGTAGCCGCCAAGCTCACGGACATCCGCGCAGCCGACCAGGCCTTCCCCGAGTACCAGCCCGCCCGCAACGAGCGCGGCAGCCTCGATAAAGGACCTGCGTGAAAGATGGCTCACGTGCATAGTTCCTCTTTCTGAATGAACCAAGCCGAAGCCGCAGGCTTTCGGCTTGGCGAGAAGCGCATCAGCGGCCGCTGTTGGCCTCTTGCAGCTCGGCAAGGGTCACGTGCTCGTTGCGGAAGCGTGCCGCGGGATTCTTGTCGCCCGCCGCGCAAGTGATGGCGTGCGCGGGACAGGCGTGCATGCAGGCGAGGCAGGCGTTGCAGCCAAAGCCCGCCTGCGCGTTACGGACAGCCTTGCCGCCCTCGAGTGCGATGCAACCAGTCGGGCACACCTTTGCGCACGCCCCACATCCCACGCACTTCTCGGAATCAACGGTCAGGAATCCGCCCAGCATCGCCGGCTCGAAGCGCAAGCCCCGGCTCATGAACTGCTCGTGGGCAGCGCGATCCTCGTCGGTCACCGGCTCGAGCCACTGGCGGCGCGCCGCAACGTCCGCGCGGATGCGCGCAAGGTTCTCGCCGATCTTCTTCTCGGGAATGCGGGCGCGCTGCTCGTCCATGTCGAAGTTGGGCAGCCAGTTGTCCACCATGAGGAGTGTGGTTGCGTAGGCAGGGTTGAGCCCCGCCGCCCGCGCGTCCTCCAGGCACAGCTCGACGGCATTGGCGTGCCGGTTGCCGTAGGTGCAAACGAAGTAGAGGTAGGGCGTGTCGAGCGTCGCGCGCTCGAGGAACGTCTTCACCATGTCGGGCATCATGTGCCCGTAGATGGGGTACACGATGCCAATCGTATCGTCCGCGTAGGCGAGCTCGCCCTCGCGGCGCAGCTCCTGCGGGATGCTCAGGACCCTCTCGCCCTCCGCGGCCAGCTCGCGCGCCACGTAGAGGCAGTTGCCCGTCCCGGTGAAGTATAGGATCATTCGAAACTCCCAGATTGTCAGCGGTCTGTCATCTCTAATTGCTTATGCCAGGCCGAGACCGGCGACCCAATCACGAACCCCGGACTCGTCCACACTGGACGAGAAGCGCTGGCCCTCCTGCCACTCCCCGCTGCCCGCGGCCTCGGCGAGTAGCTCGCCGCTCCGGCCAAGACTCGAGGAGGAAGAGGTGCAGAACGGGAGCACCGTCTTGCCGTCCCAGTCGTTGCCTGAGATGAAGTTGTCGATGGGCCAGGCCGCGATGCCCCACCAGATGGGATACCCCACGAGCACGGTGTCGTAGTTCTCCCAGCCGTCCGGCGTGACCTGCGTAAGCTCGACGTCGCGCAGGCTCTCGTCCTCGTGCTCGCGGGTCACGCGGCTACTGTCGTCGGTCCAGTCGAGGTCATCGTCGGAGTAGGGCTCCGTAGGCGTCACCTTAAAGAGATCGGCGCCGAGCTCGTCGGCGATGGTCTGAGCTACGGCAGCGGTGTGGCCCTGTGCCGAGTAGTAGGCCACGAGGACGTTGCCGCCTGCAGCGGGCGCGGCGGCGGGCTGGTCCTCGGCGGCGGCTTGGCCGCCGTCACCCTGGTTGCAACCGGAGAGCATCGTTGCGCACAGCGCGGCTCCGAGCAGGAAGTTTCTTCTGGTCACGGTCGGGTTTGCGGTCATGGGGCATCTCCTTCGTCGGCTTGGTTGGTCCGTTATCGTCTGAGCGCTACTCCTGCGCGTCGAAATCGGGGTGTATGGCCAGGTAGCCCGCGAGTGCTTCCTCAGTGGCGGTGTAGTAGGTCATGGTCCCGTCGAGCTTGGCAATCTCGGCCATCTCGTCTTCGGTGAGGGAGAAGTCGAAGATGTTCGCGTTGTCGGCGATGTGGGCGGGGTTCTTGGAGCCGGGGGATGATGGAGGTGCCCATCTGCACGTGCCAGCGCAGGATCACCTGGGCCGGGGTCTTGCCGTACTTCTCGGCGAGAGCGACGAAGATGGGCTCCTCCAGAAGACCTTTGTCGCCGTGGCCGAGCGGGTACCACGCCTCGATCACCGTGCCGTACGGCGCGAGGTAGGCGCGCAGGTCGCGCTGGGCGTGGTAGGGGTGGCACTCAACGGTCACGAGCTGCGGCTTGATGTCGGCGACCTCGATGACCTCGGTGATCTTGTCTTGCGGGAAGTTGGAGAGGCCGAGGGCGCGCACCTTGCCCGCGCGGTACGCCTCCTCCATCGTGCGCCACGCGGCCAGGTAGTCGCCTACCGGCTGGTGCAGGATGAGCATGTCGACGTAGTCGAGCCCCAGGCGCTGGAGCGTGGCGTCCACCGCCGGCATGCCCGCGTCGTAGACGCTCGGCCAGAGCTTGGTGGAGACGAAGATCTTGTCGCGCGCGATGCCGCTCTTGGCGATGGCACGGCCCACGGCGCGCTCGTTCATGTAGGCGTTGGCGGTGTCGATGTGCTCGTAGCCAGCCGCGAGCGCGGCGGTTGCGGCCGCCTCGGCCTCGGCCGGGGTCATGAGGAAGGTGCCCAAACCTTCGATGGGCATCTCTACGTCGTTATTGAGCTTCAGATACTCCATGGTCTCCTCCTTAATGGTGACTTTTCGAATGCAATGCTACGGCGTTTACTGACGTGCGAGAAGTTCACGTTGGAATGATGGATATAACCATGGGGTATATACGGCACATAATGCGTGGCAGGAGGATCGATGTACAACCCACAGCTTGACACTTTCATCCGCGTGGCGGAGGCGGGCAGCTTCTCCAAGGCGGCACAAGAGTCCTTCATCACGCCCACGGCCGTCATCAAGCAGATGAACCTGCTGGAGTCGCGGCTAGGCCTTACGCTGTTCCACCGATCGCATCAGGGGCTTTCGCTTACGCGAGCAGGCAGGTCGCTGCTCGCCGACGCCCGCCATATCGTGCAGTACTCTCAAGAATCAATCGCACGCGCCCGCGTCGCCGAGCGTGGAGAGAAGCGCATCATCCGCGTGGGAGTGTCGCTCATGACGCCCAGTACGCCGCTCACGAAGCTGTGGCCGAAGGTGAAGGAACGTTGCCCTGGCATGAGCCTTCAGGTAGTCACGTTTGAAAACACACCCTCGGCGGCGCGCGGTTTGGCGAACCTCGGGCAAGACATGGATATCGTGGCGGGGATTTTCGACGATGCCTTTCTTAAAGAGCGCGGGTGCCTGGGCCTCGAGCTTTCGCGCGAGCCGCTCTGGTGCGCCGTTCCCGTCGACAACGAACTCGCCAAACGCGACATCGTCACATTCGACGACCTCCACAATCACAGTCTTATGCTTATACGCCGGGGCTGGAACGCCGAAATCGACCGCGTGCGCGACGAGATACTCTTGCATCATCCTCAAATCGCACTCGTAGACTTCCCGCAATATCGGGCGGAGGTGTTCAATCGCGGCGCGAACGAGGACCTCGCGCTTGCGACGCTGCCGTTGTGGGCCAACGTCCACCCCATGCTCAAAACCGTCCCTACCGATTGGGACTGTCTCGTGTCTTACGGGCTGCTTCATTCGTCGCACCCCGCAGACCATGTGCGGGAGTTCCTCGATGCGGTGTCTGCCGCGCTCGAGGCAAAGCATCGATAGACAATCGCGAGCAGATGCGCTTATGCCTATGGGAATAACGGGAATAACAGCCTCCGGAACCTCTGGTTCGGAGGCTTTCTTTTTCGTTCTGCTCGGAAAGAGCCCCTTGCCAAAGCCCCTTGAGCATCGGGCGGCATTATTGAGCGTGGGCGTTATTGTAGGTATCTTTGATCTCTTCCGGCAAATTGTCGGGAATCAGCGCCTTCACTCTATCCTCGTTGCCATCTTGGATCGCCTGCTCGTAGTACCAGCATTTGAACTTCAACATGTCCAGCGCGCGGTTCATCTTCGCAATCTCCGACTCCATGTGGGCCTTTCGCTCCTCGAACATGGCCTTGCGCTTGGGATATGTCGATGGGCCCTCCGCACACCATTCCATGAACAGCCGGATGTCCTTGATCTCCATCCCAGCCTTCTTCAGGCATTCGATGACCCGAAGCGCCTCGAGTTCCGTATCGCCGAATCGGCGAATGCCGGACGTCCGCTCCAGCCCCGGGAACAATCCCTGCTTATCGTAATAACGCAGCGTGGAAACGGGCAGACCGAACATCTCCGCCACCTGTCCGATTGTGTACATTGTCCCTCCGGACAAATCTCGAATTAACTCCTTGACCTAAAGTTAGGTTTAGGTATTACCTTTATTTTCGTCAATACAAATCGGGAGCGCAAGGGATTTTCGCCAAAGGCGCACGCTTGCCGGAACGGTATTCGCCGGCGGCTTGAACGGCGTGGGCGAAATCGGCGGGCATCTCGCTCTTGAGCAGGCGCGACGAATGGGCACAGGAGTCTAGGCGCGGCTTAGCTGGACGGAAGCAGTTTTGCACTCAAAACCATCGACAGGAGGAAATCGATCATGGCAATTAAACAAACGGCAGGCAGAGATGTCCTGGGGGACTTTGCCCCCAAATTTGCACAGCTCAATGACGATGTGCTGTTCGGCGAGGTGTGGAGCCGAGAAGACGGGCTTTCCCTTCGAGATCGCAGCGTGGTGACGGTTGTGGCCCTGATGGCGCAGGGACTGACGGACTCCTCGTTCCAATACCATCTGATGTCCGCAAAGAACAATGGCGTGACCAGGACGGAGATAGCAGAAATCCTTACGCACGCGGCGTTTTACGCAGGCTGGCCCAAGGCATGGGCGGCCTTTCGCATGGCGAAGGAGGTCTGGGCGGACGAAGACGCTGCCGACGCAAAGGCGCAGCACCAAAACGAGATGGCGTTTCCCATCGGTGCCCCCAACGACGCATTTGCGAAGTACTTTATCGGTCAAAGCTACCTCTCACCCCTTTCCACCGAGCAAGTCGGCGTTTACAACGTGACGTTTGAGCCCGGCTGCCGCAACAACTGGCACACCCATCACGCCAAAAGCGGCGGCGGGCAGATCCTCGTCTGCGTGGCTGGCCGAGGGTTTTACCAGGAATGGGGCAAACCGGCACAGGAGCTGTGCCCCGGCGATGTAGTAAATATTCCCGCAGGCGTAAAGCACTGGCACGGTGCGGCGCCCGACAGCTGGTTCTCCCATCTCGCGGTGGAGGTTCCGGGCGAGGAGGCCTCCAACGAGTGGTTGGAGCCCGTGGACGACGAGCAATACCTTAAAGCGACTGACAAGGAGGTTTAGGTATGGAACAGTTGAATCTGACGCAGGAATGGGACAAAGTATTCCCCAAAAGCGACAAGGTTGAGCACAGCAAGGCGACCTTCCATAACTGATACGGCATCACGCTGGTGGCTGACGTCTACGTGCCTAAGAACGCGGAAGGCAAGCTGCCCGCCATCGCTGTCAGCGGCCCTTTTGGCGCGGTGAAGGAGCAGTCCTCCGGTCTGTACGCGCAGAAAATGGCGGAGCTGGGCTTTTTTGCAATTGCCTTTGACCCGTCCTATACCGGCGAGAGCGGCGGCACGCCCCGCTATGTAGCATCGCCGGACATCAACACCGAGGACTTCTGCGCAGCGGTGGATTTCCTCTCTGTGCAGGAAAGTGTCGACCCGGAGCGTATCGGCATCATCGGTATCTGCGGTTGGGGTGGCATGGCGATTAACGCCGCGGCCATCGATACCCGTATTAAGGCCACTGCTGCTATGACCATGTACGACATGACCCGCGTGACCGCAAACGGCTATTTTGACGCCGAGGATTCCGAGCAGGCACGCTTTGATAAGCGGAAAGCGCTGAACGCGCAGCGCATCGAGGACTATAAAAACGGCAATTATGCGCTGGCGGGCGGCGTAGTCGATCCACTACCGGAGGATGCGCCGCAGTTCGTGAAGGACTATTTTGCCTACTACAAGACTCCTCGAGGCTACCATCCCCGCAGCCTGAACTCAAACGGTGGCTGGAATGTGACGTCCTCGCTGTCCTTTTTGAATATGCCGATTTTGCAATATAGCAGCGAAATTCGCTCCGCTGTGTTGCTGGTGCATGGCGAGAAGGCGCACTCCCGCTATTTCAGCGAAACCGCGTACGGCAAGCTGACGGGGGACAACAAGGAATTGCTCATTATCCCTGGTGCCAGCCACACCGACCTTTACGATCAGATGGACATCATTCCGTTTGGAAAGCTGAAGGCATTCTTTGAGGAATACCTGAAATAAGTCGTGCCTTGATTTAATGCCAAGTCTCCAGCAACGATTCTTCTAAAGAGTGGGAGTAGCTGAAACGAGGCGATTGAATAACCCCATCCGTTTTGGTTACAAGAAAACATGCTGCGCGCCTGCAGCATGAAGGAGAGGGAATCCTATGAATATCGTTGTATTGAGTGGTAGCCCGCGTAAGGGCGCCAATACCGACACCATGGTCGAGGCGTTTGCCGAGACCGCGCGTGAGGGCGGCAATACGGTCGAGGTCATCCGCGTTGCCAGTAAGAAGATTGCTGGTTGTCTGGGATGTCAGTACTGCTTTACCCATGAGGGCACCTGTGTGCAGAAGGATGACATGGCCGACGTGATCGAGTCGCTGAAAGGCGCCGACATGGTTGTCTTCGCTTCGCCTATCTACTGGTTTGATATCACTGCGCAGGAGAAGGCCGCCATCGACCGCCTGTACGCCTTCGGTACTACAGGCTTCCCGTTCACCAAGACGGCCCTTTTGCTCGATAGCCACAGCGCGGGCGTCTATGATGCGGCGATCGCTATGTATAAGTCAACCTGCGCGTACTGCAAGTGGGAGGACCGGGGCATTGTCACCATTAGCGGTATGACCGAGCGCGACAGCATGGCATCGTCGCCCAAGTTGGAAGAGGTGCGAGAGCTCGCTCGCAAGCTCGCCTAAGGACAAGAGGAGCGCATGGCAATCAGCGTTGGCGGAAATGCTTGCTGCCCTTACCATGAGGATTGCTGATTGCCATGCAACGATGCTCCAGCGGACAATTCCGGTGTGCTAAAACGCCTTCTCGTTCAAGAATTCCCTGAACGCGGGGATGTCAAAGCCAACGAGACCACGCCCGCGCTCTCCGATGACGCCGTCCTCCAGGAGGCGGCGTTTGTATTGGCTTGCGTAGTTGCTGGCGACGCCCATGCGTTTGGCTATCTCCGAGACTCTACTGGGGCCAGAATCGGGCAGCATTGCGAGCAAAAACTCAATGTCTTTATCGGAAAGCTCCCGATAGGTCGTTTCGAGAATTCGATCGTGCAGCTCCATACGGGCAAGCAGAGAACCCTGCTGTACATCAGGTGCGCTGATTTTGGGCGAGTTCTCCGAAACATCCCATGTGCGATATCCGACGAGCTGCATCATGTAGGGGAATCCGTCGACGGCCTTCACAGCATCCTCGAGCGCTTCTGGTGTGATTGAACGTCCTCCGGCCTCAACGGTTTTGCGGAATGCGTTTGCAATTTCAACGTCAGTGATTCGTCCTAACTGATGATATTGGGAACGCCTGAGGAACGAGACGGAATCGTTACGCAGCAACGCCGATACTTTGTAGGGCAGCCCTGCCATGAGTAGGGCAACTTTTTTACCTTCGCGTACAAAGTGCTGGTAAACAGAGGCAAATTGAAGCATTTCTTCGAGATCTACTGTGACTTCATCGATGGTGATGAGAAGTCCGATGTCATGTTTTTCGAGTTGCTTAAAGATGCCGTTCATGCGTGTGCGCCAGTTGCCCTGAGCCTCTTGAGCATATGTCCAATCGATGCCCACTGGGCCAATTTGAACACCGTTTATGCGCGCGTGAGGCTGTGAGAGGTAACTATCTGCGGCTTCTTTGGTTCGCTCGATAATATCTTCGAGCATGCCTGGCATGGCGGAGACATTTGCTGCGATCCAGCTGTGTTCAAGCGCCGTTTCTGAAAGGAGCGAAAGAAGCGCCGTCTTGCCCGTTCCCCTTGCGCCAGTAAAAATGGTCGACAGGTTGGGATCTCCCGGGCCGTTGATAAAGCCACGGTTGATGTCACGTAGGATATGCTCGCGACCCGCTAGAAAGGGAGGGACGCTTCCGAACGTCGGGGTAAAGGGGTTCTTGCTGTACTCCATGGTAGCTCCTTTGCAAGTTTTGCTAATTTTTGCAAGTTTTGCTAACTTTTGCAAGTTTTGCTAACGACTGACCAAAGGGCATCGAAGCAGTGACGCTGACATTTTTTACGCAGAAAAATAAGCAGAAATCAATTTATCTGCGTTAAAAAATAGTTGAGAAGAAAAACGACGAGTCCCAGGCGCAATGCCGTTGCGTTCCGGGCCTCGTCGCTTTGCGAAGTATCTAACGATCTCGTTGCCGTCGTCCTAGTCAAACAGGCTCGGCATGTCGTTTTCCTTCATGAGGGCACCGGCGGAGGGCAGACTCTGCGCGGTGAACTTTTCGGCCGAGACGCCGGCGCCAAGGATCTCCTCGGTTGTGCCGACGGTGGTGACCGAGCGACCCTTCTTAGCCGTAAAGGCCTGGACGCCCTGCGTGTTGGTGGTCGTCTTGGTCTTGAGCAGCGACGTGTTGAAGTTCATCAGGCGATAGTCGCTCGAGACCAGCGCGATGTCGCGATCTTCCTTGAGCACCTGGGCATACAGCAGCTTGCTGCCACCGTAGATGGCGTTCTTAAGGCGCTTGCGGTTGGTCTTGGTAACGTATCCGGCAAGTGCGACGCGCACCGCGCGGCCGTTCTCAAAGACGAACAGCACATCGGCCTTGTAGTCCTCGGGGTCGATGACCCAGATGACGCTCTCGTCGGGTTCCATCTCGAGGTCGGTCGGCAGGTACGAA
This sequence comes from uncultured Collinsella sp., assembly GCA_902496115.1. GTDB lineage: Bacteria > Actinomycetota > Coriobacteriia > Coriobacteriales > Coriobacteriaceae > Collinsella. The sequence continues at coordinate 42,409 of CABUZK010000012.1, forward strand.
CCCAGCTGGGCCGACTTGGTGTCCTCAAACGCCGCAACCTTGCACTTGTACACCTGGCTCTTGTTGGTAAAGACCAGCAGCTCGTGGGTGTTGGAGGACGGGAAATCGATAAAGGGTTTGTCGCCGTCCTTGTACTTGAGCGTGGTCGCCTTCTTGAGCACACGGTCCGTCATCTTCTTAAGGTAGCCGTCGCGCGAGAGCATGATGGTGACCGGGTACTCCTCGACCTCGGGCTCCAGGCTTACCTCGATAACCTCGTGGGGCTCGATCCTGCCCGTGCGGCGCGGCATCACGTACTTCTTGTTGACCGCGGCCAGCTCGTCGCTGATGACCTTCTTGATGTTCTCCTCGCTGGAAAGGATCTCCTCAAGCTCGGCAATCTCGCCCTCGAGCTTGGCGATGTCCTTGGTGCGATTGAGGATGTACTCCTCGTTGATGTTGCGGAGCTTGAGCTCGGCAACAAACTCGGCCTGGGTTTCGTCGATATCGAAACCCTTCATAAGGTTGGGCACGACCTCGGCTTCGAGCTTGGTGCCGCGGATGATGGCGATGGCCTTGTCGATGTCGAGCAAAATCGCCTCGAGGCCGTGCAGCAGGTGCAGGCGCTCGGACTTTTTGCCCAGGTCAAAGTTAATGCGGCGACGCGTGGACTCAATACGCCATTTGACCCACTCGTGCAGAATCTGGCGCACGCCCATAACACGGGGATAGCCGTCGACGAGCACGTTGAAGTTGCACGAGAACGAATCCTGCAGCGTGGTCGAGCGATAAAGCTTCGCCATGAGCTTGTCGGGGTCGACACCGCGCTTAAGGTCGATGGCGATGCGCAGGCCCGATAGGTCGGTCTCGTCACGGATGTCGGCGATCTCCTTGACCTTGCCCTCTTTGGAAAGCTTGACGATGCGCTCGATGATGACATCGGTCTTGGTGGTGTAGGGGATCTCGTACACCTCGATGATGCGCTCTTCGGGAATCCAGCGCCAGCGGGAGCGGATCTGGAAACTGCCAAGGCCGGTCTCGACAATCTTTTCCATCTCCTCGCGGCGGTAGATAATCTCGCCGCCGGTCGAGAAGTCGGGCATGGGCATGTACTCGAGCAGATCGCAGTCGGGATCCTGCAGGTAATGCATGGTGGCGGTGCAGACCTCGTTGAGGTTGAAACCGCAGATGTCAGATGCCATGGCGACGCCGATGCCCTTGTTGGCCGAGACGAGGATGTTGGGGAACGTGGTGGGCAGCAGGCGCGGCTCCTTCATGGCGCCGTCGTAGCTGTCGACAAAGTCGACCGGGTCCTTGTCGATGTCCTTGAAGATCTCGGCGCTAATGGGGGAGAGCTTGGCCTCGGTATAACGCGAGGCGGCGTAGCTCAGGTCGCCCGAATAGTACTTGCCAAAGTTGCCCTTCGACTCCACGAAGGGGGCAAGCAGCGCTTCGTTGCCGGTGGCCAGGCGCACCATCGTCTCGTAGATTGCGGCGTCGCCGTGCGGATTGAGCTTCATGGTCTGGCCCACGATGTTGGCGCTCTTCTGGCGCTCGCCCTTGAGCAGACCCATCTTGTACATGGTGTAGAGCAGCTTGCGGTGCGAGGGCTTAAAGCCGTCGATCTCGGGGAACGCACGCGAGACGTTGACGCTCATGGCGTAGGGCATGTAGTTGACCTCGAGCGTCTGCGTGATCGGCTGATCGGTGACCTCGGAGTGCAGGCCGATGACGTTTTCGGCGTTGACCTGCTTTTTCTTTGGCTGGGTTTTCGTCTTCTTCTTTGCCACGATTTCCTCTTGAACTTCTTATGGGCCGTCGTTATCGATTTGCTGCTATTGCAGGTCCAGCTGGTCCAGGTATTCCTTGCCGTGCTCAGAGATATGGCGCTTGCGGCCTGCCTCGTCGTTGCCCAGCAACAGGTTGAACATGGTTTCCATCTTGGTGACGTCCTCGGGCTCTACCTTGATCAGGCGGCGCGTCTCGGGGTTCATGGTGGTGAGCCACATCATGTCCGGGTCGTTCTCACCAAGACCCTTGGAGCGGTTGATGGAGCACTTCTGGTCGCCGATCTCTTTGAGGATGCCGTTCTTCTCGAGCTCGGTGTAGGCAAAGTAGGTCTTTTCTTTGCAGTTGATCTCGTAGAGCGGCGACTCGGCGATATACACGTAGCCTTCGTCGATAAGTGTGGGCACCAGGCGGTAAAGCATGGTGAGCACGAGCGTGCGGATGTGGTAACCGTCGACGTCGGCGTCCGTACAGATGATGACCTTGTTCCAGTTGAGGTTGTCCAGGTCGAAGGCACCGAGGTTCTTGATGCGCTTGTCCTTGATCTCCACGCCGCAGCCCAGCACGCGCATGAGGTCCATGATGATGTCGGACTTAAAGATGCGCGGATAGTCCTCCTTCAGGCAGTTGAGGATCTTACCGCGGACGGGCATAACGCCCTGGAACTCGGCATCGCGCGACGTGCGAATGGCGCCCGCTGCCGAGTCGCCCTCTACGATGTAGATCTCGCGGCGGCTCTTGTCCTTGGAGCGGCAGTCGATGAACTTCTGCACGCGGTTGGCCATGTCGGTCTTTTGCTGCAGGTTGGTCTTGATGCTCTGGCGTGTCTTCTCGGCATTCTCGCGCGAGCGCTTGTTGATGAGCACCTGCTCCATGATCTTGTTGGCGGCGTCTTTGTTCTCGATCAGGTAGGTCGAGAGGCGCTCCTTAAAGAAGGCAGTCATGGCCTGCTGGATAAAGCGGTTATTGATGGCCTTCTTAGTCTGGTTTTCGTAGGACGTCTGGGTGGAGAAGCAGTTGGTTACCAGCACCAGACAGTCCTGGACGTCTTGCCACTTAATGCCGCTCTCGTTTTTGTTGTACTTGCCCTGTTGCTTAATGTAAGCATCGATGGCACTGGTCAGAGCGCTGCGGGCGGCCTTCTCGGGCGAGCCGCGATTC
>CABUZK010000013.1 GCA_902496115.1 uncultured Collinsella sp.
ACGGGGCCTGACGCGTATCGGAGAAGGAGGCGGAGTGCTCGCGATAGAACGTGTTGTTGAGCTGGATGAGCGATGAGGCGAAATCGCGGTTCACGGCGCGGGACTCCCTCCGTTGGCGGTGCGGAATAAACAGTACGACCATACTACCGTTAACGCCGCAACGGGGACAACCGAGCCGTGGGTCATTGCTTTGTTTGGACACATTTCCGCAGCTCATATGTGCCCGCAACCGCCGGTTGTCAAAAATCTCACTAGAATAGGTGGCATACTTTTGGCGGTGGCGGATAGATTTTTAACTGTGCAAGGCGCCTTAAGAACAAAAACGGTCCGGCGGCACGGCTGGCACCACATAGGAGGAACCATGAATGTAGAAACTGCACAGCGGCTCGCCGATCTTCGCCGCAGTAAGGGCTTTAGCCAGGAGGGTTTGGCGCGAAGGCTGGGCCTCTCGCGTCAGGCGGTCAGCAAATGGGAGCGTGCGGAGAGCTCTCCTGATACCGAGAATCTGATTTCACTCGCCAAGCTCTATGGCGTGAGCCTGGACGAGCTGCTCAATCCGAGCGACGAGATTGAGGACGATATCGAGTTTGAGAACGAGGACCGCGCCCGCCAGCGCGAGGCCGAGGCGGCAGAGTGTGCCCGTACCCACGAGGCGGCAGCGCGCGCTACCGAGGCGGCAACGCAGGCGACTGATGCCGCTGCCAAGGCGGCGCAGGCTGCAGGTTGGAGCGCGCAGGCAGCCAATGCCGTGGCGGCGCAGGCGACGAGTGGCGGTGCTGCTGGCTCGACTCCGGTGAAGGGTCCGTTCCGGTCGTTCCCGTACTGGGCTGTGTGCTGGCTGCTGTTCTTTTTGCTGATGTTCCCGTTTGGTGCCGGCCCCTTTGCCGCGCTGATCTTCTTTACGATTCCTATCTATCACTGGGTGGCGCGTGCGCTCGATGGCGATTGGGCGCGCGGTGATATTCAGATCGGTCCGGTGCCGATGACAACTAGGGCTCAGGTGCGGGACGTTTCCGCTGCGGTTGATGATGATGCGGCTACCGCGACCACCGCTGAGCCGGTCGTCAAAGAGGGTGATGAATGATGAAGCTTTCGCATGAATCCAAGGTACGCTTGGGCGTTGGCATCGGAGCGTTCGTGCTTATCATCGGGCTTGTCTTTGGCGCTTCGCGGACATTGATTCATTTTGATGGTCCGTGGGATCTTGATGATGTTGTATCCGGCTTGTCTGGTATGGATGATGCGGTTGACGAGGACGATTTTTTGGATAGCGGTAACTATTCCGCTCGGCCTCAACAGCTTTCGAGCGAAACGTTTGATGCCGACGCGTTCACATCGCTTGACTTGGACGTGACGTCGGGCACGGTCGAGGTCAAACACGTCTCCGGCGGGCCAGTGCGCGTAATTGAAAGCGGTCGCGTGGCAACGGGGACCGTTGCCTTTGATGCGGCAACCCAGAACCTGGCCGAAATCAAGGGCTCTACGCTCAAGATTCGCCAGTTCGATTGCGATGACGAGCGCGCCCTTGATCGTAAGGTCACCATTGAGCTGCCGCGAGATGTTGCGGATAACCTGGTGGGCATTACGGCGAATGTAGGGTCGGGCGACCTGACGGTCGCGGACATTGCGTGCCATGATCTGGATGTAACGCTGGACTCGGGAGACGTTGAGTTTACGGGCACCGTGACCGACACCCTGAATGCCGAGGTCGGTTCGGGCGATGTGACGTTCGAGCTCTACCAGGCCCCCGCGAAGTCGATGGATGTGAGCGTGGGCTCGGGCGACGTGGAGATGACGGTTCCGAACTCTACGGGCTTTAAAGCGATTCTCACCTTGGGCAGTGGCGATTTCGAGAGCGATTTCCTTCCGCTTGGCTACGACGGCGAGACCATTTTGAATCTTGAATTCGATAACGGCGATAAGTCTGCTACGTATCGTTTTGAGGTCGGTTCGGGCGACATGTCGTTTGATCCGGAGTGACATGCGGTTTTCGGAGATCGGTACATATAGGCATGCTCTTTGATGGAGGCGCCGGAGCCGTGACGGGCTTCGGCGCCTTTGCCTTTACAATGGGGACATGGAACAGATTATCTTGAACATACTCGAGGCTCTGCGTCGCGGCGAGACCGTGGACGACAAAGCGCTCGTCAAACTGATACATGCCGAGGCGCGCCGTGAGGGCGCCGACAAACGCGATTTGGCCAAGCGCCGTCTGCTGCCGTTCTACCAGCGGGTTAAACGCGAGGAGCCGGCTCGGTGGGCTGCGTGGAATGTCGATTCCGATCTGGAACGTCAACTGCTGCAGGCGCTGCGTATGAAGCCGCGCCGAACGGCTTCGGGCGTGGCGACCATTACCGTCATCACCAAGCCCTGGCCATGCTCGGGCGATTGCCTGTTTTGCCCCAACGATCTGCGCATGCCCAAAAGCTATCTGCACGCCGAGCCGGCGTGCGCCCGTGCGGAGCAAAACTGCTTCGACCCGTATCTGCAGGTGAGCGCTCGCCTGACCGCGCTTTCGCAGATGGGTCATGCGACCGATAAGATCGAGCTCATCGTGCTCGGTGGCACCTGGAGCGACTATCCGCAAGGGTATCAAACGTGGTTTATGTCGGAGCTTTTCCGTGCGCTCAATGACGATGCCGTCGCCGGCGTGGCGGCAAACCCCATGTTGGCGCGTCCGGGCATCAGCCGTGCCGAGGCAGGGCGCCTGCTCGATGACGCTCCCGCCGATGCCCTGCCGCCGGTGGTAACAGAGCGCCGCGAGCGCTATCGGGCTGCCGGCATTGCGACAGACGAGGCTGAGCTTGCTGCCGGCGTTGCCGACGAGCAGGGGCGTGTGGATGCTGTCGTTGGTGGCTATAACCGCGCAGTGCGTCGTCTGTACGGCCCTGGCACGCCGTGGGGCGAGGTTGCCGAGTGGCAGGCGGCAACGATGGAGGAACTTGAGCGTCAGCAGCGCATCAACGAGACGGCGAAGCATCGCGTGGTGGGGCTCGTTATCGAGACACGCCCCGATGCCGTAACGCCGCAGGCCCTCACACTTATCCGCCGCTTGGGCTGCACCAAGATTCAGATGGGTATTCAGAGTCTTGACCAGCATCTACTCAATATCAACGAGCGCCGCATTTCGGTGGCGCAGATCGAGCGGGCGTTTTCGCTCGCGCGCCTGTTTGGCTTTAAGATCCACGCGCACTTTATGCTTAACCTGCTGGGCGCCACGCCCGAGGGGGACAAGCGCGATTACGAGCGCTTTATGACCGAAGGGGCCTTTATGCCCGACGAGGTCAAGGTCTACCCGTGTGCGCTCATCGAGGGCTCGCGTCTGGTGGGCTGCTATGAGCGTGGCGAGTGGCGCCCCTATACCGAGGATGAGCTGCTCGATGTGCTGGCCGATGACATCGTGGTGACGCCGGCGTTCTGTCGCATTAGTCGCATGATTCGCGACTTTAGCTCCGACGACATCATGGTGGGCAACAAGAAGCCTAACCTGCGCCAGCTCGTTGAGAACCGCTTGGCGGCTCGTGGAGAAGGCACGGTGGTGCGCGAGATTCGCTATCGCGAGATCAGCACGGCGGGTGCCGACCTGGATGAGCTGACCCTTGACGAGGAGGTGGCGTACGAGACGCCGGTGACGCACGAGCGCTTTTTGCAGTGGGTGACGCCGCAGGGCAAGATCGTGGGCTTTTTGCGCCTGTCGCTGCCCGATCGTACTTTTGTTGCCGCGCATGCGGACGAGTTGCCGACGACGCCGGACGAGGCGATGATTCGCGAGGTGCACGTGTACGGCATGGCGGCGCGCGTGGGGGATCAAGGCCAGGCGGCGCAGCATCACGGGTTGGGGCGTTTGCTCGTAGAGCATGCATGCGAGATCGCCCGGGATGCGGGCTATGCGCGCATCAACGTGATTAGCGCGATTGGCACACGCGAGTACTATCGCCATCTTGGATTTTATGACCATGGCCTTTATCTGCAAAAGGAGCTCTAGATGAACAAGCCGAGTGTTTCTGCTGGCGTCGTTGCCGGCGTTGCTCTGGGAGCCGCGGCGCTTGGTGCGGCTGCTGTCGCTGTTCGTGCTGCCTGTCTGCAGGTTGCACGAACCCGTAATGGGCTGGCGCGTGTGAAGCGCGTGCACGATGAGTGCGGCGATGAGATTCGCGTGTTGGTGCAAGGCGGCGTCTACCAAAGCGCAAGCTACATTGGCGAGCGTTGGGAGGAGCCCGTCTTTGCGTACTATCGTGCGTTTGACGACGTGTTTGAGTCCGAGGATGCGATGCGCGACGCTTATGATCACGGCATCGACCGTATGCTTATGCTGGGCGGCGGTGGGTTTGCCTATCCCAAGTTTGCGCTGATGTCGCACGAGGGCTTGCGCATGGACGTCATTGAGTACGATGCCGAGATTACGCGCCTGGCGCGCCGTTGGTTCTACCTGGACGAGCTGGAGCGCACGGTGGGCGATCGCCTGCGAGTGATTACCGCCGAGGCTCGCTCGTATCTGGGTGTGACGAGTGTTGGTCATCGTCGCTACGACATGGTCGTGAGCGATTGCTTTGGCGGTGCCGAGCCCGTACGCGAGCTGGCGACGGTTGAGGCGTTGCGTTTGGTGCGAGGCAGCCTGAACCCCGGGGGTATCTACGTGGCCAATATCGTGAGCGCAAACGAGGGGAGCGATGTGACGTTCCTGCGCGATTGCGCTGCCACGGCACTCGAGGTATTCGCCCACGCCTGGGTGGTCCCATGTGGCGATGCGGAGTTCGGCGGCGAGGAAAACTACCTGCTCATCGCCAGCGACGGCGACTATGTCTTTGCCGAAGCCGTGCCCTTCGACACCGACTTCCTCGGCACCGTCCTTCACGACAAGTAAGTCTCCCCGTCCCAAAAAGACTGGTCTTAGGCGTGGTCGCGCCAGCTGCGGACACGCTGCTTCATACCTTCGATGTCGAGCACACCTTCGGCGAAGCCCTTGCGCACGAGCTCTTCGGGAACAAACTCGTCGTAGCGATCAAAATAAGGCACCTCGCCGGGATAGACGAGCTCGATGGGATCGAAGTCCTTCTCGGCCTCGGCGGCGAGCACCTCAAAGAACGTCTCTTCGTCGGCCTTCATCTTAAACTGCATAAAGTACGGGCGTGAAGGGTCGAGTCCGCGAAGGCCCAGCTCCGCGGCACATTTAATCTTGAGCATGCGCTCGAGCGCCAAAAAGGCGTAGCTTCCCAACCAGGGGAAGAGCACCCAGGTGTCGCCGCCCAGGTTAATGAGCGGCTTGGTTCCCGCGCCCGAAATCTCGGCCGTATGGCGAGCCTGCGCCAAGCGGGCCCGCGCGTTACCCATAAGGTACGGATACGCGGCATGTTCGTTGAGCGCTTTACGCATGCGCTCGAGCACATGCGTGTTGATGTCGCCGGGGCAATCGCCAAAGTAAGCCGGCACACGGCCCTTGACCTGAGTGGCAAAGACGGTGTGGCGTTTCCAGTCCACTTCTTCGACAATCCAGCAGTGTCCGGCGATGGCGATGCGCTCACCGGGCGGTGGCGGATTGACGATTGTGCCCAGCTCGGCCGACTCGCTGCGAACGGTGAACTCCTCGTTTTCCTGGAATACGGCGTAGAACTTAAAGTTGTTAATGATGCGCTCGCCCGCGAGACCCACAATGAGCCCACCGCCCTCGGTGACCTGGATATGGTCGATCTTAATGAGGTGACGCAGCAGTATGCGATAGTCATCGGCCGAGATGCGATGGAAATAGCTGAGTGTGAGCACGCGTTGGGCAAGCTCTGCCGGCGTGAGCTCTCCGGTGCTGGCAAGCGTCGACATAGTCTGGTGGTAGAGCAGGCTGTAGGGGAGTCGATCGAGCTCGGGCGGCTCGACCCACTTTTCCTCGCGATAGAGTTGTACGAGCGCGATGCCCTGCAAGAGCTTCCACGGAATGGTCTCGGGCATCATCGTGCGCGGCTCGGGCTCTTCCTCGCGCATGACAAACCACATCTCGGGCGGAAGATCGCGGCGTCCCGTGCGGCCCATTCGCTGCAAAAAGGAGCTGACGGTAAACGGCGCGTCGATCTGGAAGGCACGCTCCAAGCGGCCGATATCGATACCGAGCTCCAGCGTAGAGGTGGTGACGGTTGTCTGTGCCTGCTCCTCATCGCGCATGAGCTCTTCTGCCGTCTCGCGCAGCGATGCCGAAAGATTACCGTGGTGGATGAGGAAGCGGTCGGGCTCGTGCCGGCTCTCGCAGTAGCTACGCAGCATGGAGCATACGGCCTCTGCCTCCTCGCGCGAGTTGGCAAAGACCAGACACTTGCGCCCGCGGGTGTGTTCGAAGATATAGCCCATGCCGGGGTCGGCGTTGTCTGGTGCCGTGTCGGTGGGGTTGAGTAATGCCTGTTCGGGTGCTTGGGGGATGTCGACTTCGCCCTCGGGGGCCGAGGAAGCTTGGCGGTCCTTGGGAGCGGCCTTGCCCCGTGCCCGCTCGCGACGTTGACGGCGCTCCTCTTGTGTGAGCTGTCCGCTGTGACGCATGTCTTTGGTGTCAGCCGGCAGCGCCGTGGGTGCAGCCGGCTCGATGCGCGCGCATGCGAGCACTTCGGCCTCTTGAGGACCCGAGCTCTCGAATCCTCGCTGCTGCGCCTGGGGACCCGAGTTGTAGAAGTGCTCCATGGAGATGCGCCACACGCGGCGCGGTTCTTCAAAGCGGGGGATAACGCAGTCGCGCCCCGTTCCCTGTGAGAGAAAAGCGCCCGTGCGCTCGGGGTCGCCGATGGTAGCCGAAAGGCCAATGCGACGGGGCTGCACGCCGGCCATGCGCGAGAGCCGCTCGATAAGGCAGAGCGTTTGCCCGCCGCGGTCGCCGCGCATGAGCGAGTGGACCTCATCGATGACCACGTAGCGCAGGTCGCAAAACATGCGCGGGATCGCCATATGCTTATGGATCAGGAGCGCTTCGAGTGACTCGGGGGTTATCTGCAAGATGCCGCTCGGTTTTTTGATGAGCTTAGCCTTGTGCGACTGCGAGACATCGCCATGCCAGTGCCAGACGGGGATATCGGCCTCTTCACAGAGGTCGTTGAGGCGGACGAATTGGTCGTTGATGAGCGCCTTGAGCGGGCCGATGTAGAGGGCGCCCACGCTTGCGGGCGGGTTCTCCCAAAACTCGGTCAGGATGGGAAAGAAGGCTGCCTCGGTTTTGCCGGAAGCCGTGGATGCCGTCAGGAGCACATTGTCTTGCGTGTTAAAGATGGCATCAGCTGCTGCAACCTGGATAGAGCGTAGGCTCTCCCAATCGTGGGAGTAGATGAAGTCTTGGATAAACGGAGCATATCGGTCAAAGGCGTTCACGGGACCTTCTCTCAAATACGAACCTCTTAACGCGGTGGCCAAAGGTTTGCTGCATTACTGCCTCAACGTTTGCCAGGATATAACCTGCCAGAATAAACCTGTCCCTTTTTGGCAGGTTAGATGGTGAATTCGGCGAAGTTACGGTCGCCGCCTGCGGTGCCGGTGTCACCTGTTGCGGCTGCCGGCGCCAGCGCGTCGCCGCCAACGCTTTGCAGCAGCTCGGCCACATTTGCATCGGGGTTCTGACACAGGATATCGAGCAGCTCGATAAAGTCACGGATGACCTCACGCGGCGTCAAGTGTGTATCGGCTCCCACGCGGCCAAACTCAATCTTGAGAAAGTCCACCAAGTCGTTTTCGGTAAGCGTGGGCGTCCAGCCAAAGTAGCCAGCATGGATCTGCATGAGTTTTTCGATGAGCACCAGCAGCTCCTCATAGGTGAGTGGCTGCAGACGGATGATGGGCGCGAGCATGTCCTTAAGGTCCTCGCGTGCAAAGCGGCCTTGAGCGAGTCGGCTGCGCAGGGCCTCGTAGGAGAACACGCCGCGGCGGCGGTCTTCGATGGAGGTTGGCGTGCCGCCCATGATCACGCCCAGGTACTGCGCCTTGCCCTGGAGCGTGTCGTTGTACATGGTCAGGATCTTCTCGTAGTTGTATTGGCGCGTGATCGCGTTGGGAATCTTGTACAGATTCACGAGTTCGTCGATGAGCACCAGCATGCCCTTGTAGCCGCTGCAGACCAAAAAGCGCGCAATGAGCTTAACGTAGTCGTACCAGTCGTCATCGCTGATTATGGTCGAGGAGCCCAGCTCGGCGCGTGCCTCACTCTTGGTGCGGTACTCGCCGCGAATCCATTTGGTTACGCGGCTCATAGCTTCTTCGTCGCTCTCGGATACTGCCGCGCGGTAGCGGCGGAGCATGCGGGCGAAGTCGAAGCCGTGGACCATTTCCTCGAGCGGGGCCAGTTGGGCATTGACGGCAGACTCGTCGGCATCGGCACACGAGGCGACCCAGCGATCCAGGATAAGGTTGAGCGCACCGCCCTCGGGGCGCGTTTTAGTCGATATGTTGCGGATGAGCTCACGGTAGGTGGCAAGGCCCTGTCCCTGGCCGCCCTGCAGGCGGCGCTCGGGGGATAGGTCGGCATCGGCCACGACGAATCCCTCGCCCATGGCGTGCGTGCGGATGGTCTGGAGCAAAAAGCTCTTGCCGGCTCCGTAGCGACCGACCAGAAAGCGGAAGCTCGCGCCGCCGTCGGCGATGAGACTCAGGTCGGTGAGCAGGGCGCGGATCTCGACCTCGCGCCCTACGGTGATGTAGGGAAGGCCGATGCGCGGGACCACGCCGCCCTTGAGCGAGTTGAGAATGACGGCGGCGACGCGCTTGGGCACGCGGGGTGCTGCGGATGCGGTATCACTCATAGTCAAGGTATCCTCTCACGTCTGCTTCGTAGTCCTCGATAATGTGCGGTCCTGCCGCGCCAAATTCAATTACGGTGTCACCCACCAGGTCAAAGAGCGCCTCATTGATGCTATCGACGAGCATGTCCTCGCTCTGGTCCGAGTGCGCCACTGCCGATGTCGCTTGCGCTGCGTTTTGCTCGAGCAGTGCGCGCAGATACGCGGTTGCGGCAGGCGCGAGTTTGTTCGCAGCTTCGGCAGACGCGGGCGTTACAGGTGCGGGCGCAGACACGAGGAGCGGTGCCACGACGCCGAAGTCTTCGGTGGAGACAGTCGGCTCGTCGGGTTCGTCTTGCCGTACGGTCATCTCGCCAGGTTCGGCAGTCATGCCAGGCGCAGGCTCGGTGTTCGGTTGCTCGATAAGCGTCGTCTCGGCTTCCACAGGCACATCGTCCTCGCGCTCCTCATCAATCAAAAGCGCCTCACGCGTTTGTGCGGCGGCACTCCGGATATGCCCCAGCTGGCTCAAATCGATATCGATCTTGACGGGCTGGTGTGCGGCATCCCACGAAAGCCATGCCACGATCTCATCATCGATGATCTTGGCCAGATATTTGGGGACCTTCTCCTCCTTCAGGGGGTGGGCGGGGTCTAGGGCCAGGCGCAGGCGTTGGTCGCAGGCGCGCATCATCTCACCGAGCTTGCTACTTTTTTGTCTGCTGCCGTGGATACGCATGCATTCCCAAAAGCCATTTTGGCAGCGGTAAATATGGATGGGGTCCAGACGGTATTCGCAATCCTCGTGGCGATTTGGCGCAAAGAATACGGCCGAGGCAAACATGGTATAGGGCATGGCCGTTTCCTCCCCAAACAAGCTCGCCACGATACCGGTCTTTCGGTGCGTGTCATAGTAGCGCGCCATACGGACATACACGGCGCATGCCACGTGGCGTAGGTCGCGATGGCGACCGCGATCGAGTCTTGAGTTATTGAGGTTATACGTGGAGAGGGCGTTGATGGCGGCCATGAGTCGCTCCTCGCGCGCCTCGTCGGGCGGAAGGGGGAGCGTGGGTTCGGAGGTCTTGCGACGCTTGGGGACTTGGGCCGACGGCGCCGGTGCTGGTGCAAGGTCTCGAACCGCGCGCCGCAGCTCGATGAGGGCGTTATCGAACATGACGGTTTTAGAGTCGCGAAGCAGCTTGGGGTCGAGCCCATGGAATACGGCGTAATCCTGCAACCACACGCGTGCAAACCGATCGATGCCGGGCTCGAAGGTGCGATAGACATCCCAAAAGGCCTTGATTTTGTTAAAACCATCGAGTGGGTCATCTACGCCAATGCCGCAGATCAGCTCATAGAGATACAGGAAGGCAAAGGACGTAGACGTTTCCTCGACGGTTCCGCGTCGCACTTGGGCGCGCCAAGTAAAATAGCCGCGCAGTTGCCGATCGCTCATGGCGTTGTAGGTGGGAAAGTACGACTTGAATGTGCCGTTGTAGGGGCAGTCGTCTTCAAAGTCGGCCATCAGCAGGCCTTGGCGGTAGAAAAGCTCGGCTTCCGAAAGCCAGCGACCCGCGCCGCCTTTGGGGTCATCCTGCCAGCGCGATATCTCGCGCATCTTGCGGTACTGGTCGGGAAGGAAATTCTGCATCTGACGACCGGTTTTGAGAATCGGCTCGTCAGCATAGACTTCGTTTGAGAAGCGAGCAGACTGATGGGTCCGTGCCTCGGCCATAATGCGCTCGATGAGCATCTTGATGTCCTGGTCGGCCACCGTTTCCCCTCTCCTAACGCAGCTTTGGTGACCTCATATCATAGCACAGCATCAAACAGGTGTTCGAGATACCGCTACGTAGATAGATTTAGAACAGGAGGGCATAGATGACGGCTATGACAACGGAGGGGAGCATATTGGCCGTGCGGAAGGTCTGAGGACGGATGAGGTTGACTCCGACGCAGAAGATGAGCATAGAGCCCACGAGCGATAGGCTGTCGAGGGCGGCGGCGGTCATGATGGGGGAGAGCGCGCCGGCAAACAGCGTAATCGTTCCCTGGAATACGGCAACGGGAAGGGCGGAGAAGATGCAGCCGCGGCCGAGTGAGGCCGTCATGGTGCAGACGATGATGCAGTCCAGCGCTCCTTTGAGGGCGAGCGTGGACCAGTCGCCGAGCAGGCCGTCTTGGATTGATCCCACGATAGCCATGGCACCGATGCAGACGGTCAACGATGTCGAGACAAAGGCATTGGTGAACTCGTTGTCTCCCTCGCTGCCGGTTTTGCGCTTGAGCCATTCGCCCAGGTTTTCGATGCCGGCTTCCAGGTTTATGGCCTCGCCGATGAGCGAGCCAAGGGCAAACGAGACGATGAGCATGGTGGTGCCGGTGGTCGCCAGCGTTTTCCCGTCAATGACGAGCATCTTTTGCATGGTGCCGCCCAATCCGATAAACAGAACGCACAGCCCCGACGCCTTCATGAGCGTGCCTTGGATGCGGGGCGTGATAAAACGTCCGCCTATCAGGCCCAGCAGTCCGCCCGCAATCAAAAGCGCGACGTTGATGATCGTTCCCAAACCCGGCATGAGCCCTCCCATATTGATGCCAATCTGGCAATCGTAGCAGAACGGGCTGCAGGGTGCGTCATGACTCATCCTATACGTTATATAAGTGGTATTAATGACGGCATTTGGTGCCTAAGCCTCAGCCTCCCATCACGACATAGGGGCTGTAATCGAAACGCAGCGTCATGAGTCGCTGCGGGGACTCAATGGCCGCGGCGATGATATCGGCATCTCGAGCTCGGTCAAATCCCTCGAGCTCAATTTGATACGAGACGTCTTCCATTTTATGGAGTATCCGGTTATTCAGGAGGCTTTCACCGTCGAATTCCTCGGTTTTGCCTCCGTCCGAGGTTACGGCATACAGGTGCAGTTTTGCGGTGGTCGCAGGGTCGACGACCGTGAGGTGGTCGATTTGGTTGGCCGTGCCCTTTGCCCCAAGCAAGGTGAGCAGGGTAGGGGCTACGACCTCGCCCGATGGCAGAAAAACAACTTCGACGGTTTTAGGGAATGCGATAATGGCTGCTTTGCGGACGGGCTTATCGGCGGCGGCGACCTCAATGCTCGCGGCGTCGACGGTTTCCGTGCGGTCGAGCGCGACCATCATGCAACAATTGTCCTCGTCGATGTCTGCCGGCATGGGATACCCCAAGTTTTCGCCAGCTTGTGTGCCGCCCACTGCGGCGGTTGTTTCGCTTGGCTCGCTGAAAGTGGCTGAAGGACCGCTCGATGGCGGCGTTATGTTGCCTGGTGCGCCATTGTCCCCAGGCGTTATTTCACCGCTGCTCTCGCTGGAGTTGCTTGCGATGTCAGCTGTCGAGGGGGCGAGTCCGACCGCTCCCGCTCCGCTCCATTCCATCTCGAGGAGTGCCGGATCGACAAGGGCGCGACGCACACCTTGCGTTTGGGTGCTGATATCGACAGGGTTGGGATCTGTCCCTCGCGTCAGGCTGAGCGATCCGGTTCGCTGTTTGCCCCGAATCTCCTGGCTTTCTGTGCCGCTCGCGTAGAACAGCAGAGGGATCTCGCCATTTGCTGTGGCGTCGGTGCCCGCCTTGGTCATTTTCAGCGATGCTGTGAATGAGATAGCGGGCTGCGTGTCATCTTCGTTCGAGGGGACGCAGCCCAGGCATACACCTCCTCCGTCTTCGAAAAATGTGCTGTCGAAGGCGACTGTTGCCCCGTCCGCCGAGTCATCGGACAGGGTGATGTCGAGGCGCAGCTCCACGTCGCAGGAATCGCCATCGGCATCAGTTGCAGCTGCGCGCCATGTGCAGATAACGCATCCCGTTAGGGGGCCGTCCGCTGTGCTCGAGCGCTCGGTATCCACGACTATCGAGCTGTTTGCGCGGCGACGGAGGCACCCCGAGGTCGAAATGCTTGCCTGCGCAAGCGAGAAGCGTTGGCGCGCGATGGCGCTCGTCTGGTTTGTGGCGAGACAGTTGACGGCAGGTAAGGGGACGTCCACGGCGGGTGTCGCTAGAGCGGCGACGGGCATCCCGGTGGCAAGCGCACTGCAGAGCGCGGCAACGGGCAAAAGGTTCTTTGATGCCATGGGTTCTCCTTACCTGTTCTGGACGGTCTCGATTTGTGCGGCTACTGGCTGCGTTTGATGCGCAGGCCTAGGCCGATGGCGCTTGCGCCTGCCGCGGCGATTCCTGCTGCCAGGAACTGTCGCGTGTCGCCCGTTTGCGCTAGGGGCTCGTGTTGACCACTGCGTTCGAGCTCCGATAGATCGACAGTCACCTGTGTGGCAGCTTGCGCCTGCTCTTGTTGGGCAAAGGCGGCGATCGGGGCAAGCGTTGCAACGCCGATGATGACGGCAAGGACCATCGCCTTAGGCCGTGTGCGCACCGGGCTCGACCGTCCACGTAATGGTTGCGACCTGGTCGCCCGTGCCGGTCACATGGAAGATGTCTCGCGTGACGCGGGCGACATTGCCGCTGGTTTTGAGCATAATCTTGTCCGTACCATTGGCGATGCCCTGATAGCCCATGTCAAAGGATGCATTCTTGGAAAGGTCGAGTCCCGCTTCCTGTGTCGCGGCGTGAGCGTCCTGGAGTGCCTTGTCGGGGCCAACCTTAAAATCGATAGAGTTCTGAGCGGTTCCCGTCTTGGCATCGGCGACGATGTTCCATGAGTTCTTGGCGCCGATCTTCATGTTGGTAACGTGGATGCCATAGGCCGAAAGATTGTCGATGGTGGTTGCGTTCTCGGAAGGGCCCTGGAGCGTGCCGTCGGCCTTAGCGACGAACGGAATGACGGTCGGGGCTTTGAACTTGATGTTGTCGATTTCGGTCCTGATGGTCACGTTGGTGGTTCCAGTGCGTCCCTCCGCCAGGGCGGTGGTCGGCGCGGCACCCATTGAGAGTGCAAGCATCAGCCCCGCGCCCACGACGAGCACCCTGGCCCCATTCAAGTTCCTGGTGATGTTCATAATCGTTCCTTTCTATTCGTCACGGACCGTTTCCGTGAGGGTTAGACGAAAGCGGCACGGGTGCGCATTTTCACAACAGGTGGCAGATCTAGTCTTCGGCCTGCGCAACCCGCACCTTGACGCGCGTGGGATTGCCATGGGCGTCGTAGGTCTTGGCGTCGAGCGCTTGAATCTCGATATACGCCTCACCTTCTTTGATGTCGCCTGCAGGGCAGGTCTCAACGGTCTTGCCGGTCTCGACCACGCCCGATTCATAGATGGTCTCGTCGTGTTGGATCACGCGGAAACGCTGGGGAAACTTGTTATCCTGGACGTTTTGCACGTTGACGCGCAGCTTGCCGCCTTTTTGTAGCCGGGCGACCGGTGCGACCGAGATCGTCATCATGTTGTCGCGGACGATGGCATCGAGCTCGTCTTGGATTTCCTGGCGCGACTTACCCTCTGCCGTTGTGACCGAGGTGCCCGTCTCGGCGATAGGCTTTGACTGCCAGGCGTAAAGGCCGACGGCGATAAGGGCGCAGGCGATGGCTAGGCAGACGGCGCCGAGCCTTTTTCGATGTTTTGACCCCAGGGGGCTCGACCGCTTCCGTGCGTTCATGCGGCATCCTTAGTGGTATAGACGCGCGCGAACGTGGACGGATCGGCGCCAAAGAGCATGTGGAGCATGAGGCGTCGCGAGTAGATGAGCTCGTCGAAGTTTGGGTCGAGTTTGATGTCGTGGATGTGAGCGATATGGTGGGCGAGTGCCGAAAACGATTCGGGATCGCAAATCACGTCGGTGGTGACGTGATAGACAACCGCATCGGGAAATGCCTCCTCATCGAAGGGCAGAAGATATGGGTCATCGTCAACTTCGATGGCGATGCCGTACTGGGGCCAGTAATATGCCATGGGAACCTCCCTGCTTTTGGGCCAAACCTTCTATTGGTTTTGGCTGTCGATGCCGACCGTATCAGCCACAACTTGACCAATTTCTGACCAAATGCTTGACGGGTTTACATCGCCGCAGGTGAGAGACGCTAAAAAATATCTCAAGTTTTTTCGAGCGCCTATTACGTGCACGGCAACGATGGGAAGGGGCGCGTCAAATACAGCGCCTGCCGAGAAAACGTCGCCGTTCGCCGAATTGCACAAACGTAAAATTCGCCAATTATGGAGACGGTCTCAGACACGTCGACGAAACGATGCGGTAACATCTCCCTGCAAACACTGTAGTTAACTAAAGGGGGAGTCCGCGTGTCTGCAGCCATCAAACCCTTCAGCGACGAGTTCGAAGAATATGGTCGCGATGAATCTCGCACATCGGGCGAGGCGTCGAGTATCTCGTTTCCGACAACGGAGGACGAGGCCCGTGCCATTCTGCGAAAGCTCCATGCCGAGCATGTTCCGATAACGGTCCAGGGTGCTCGGACCGGTCTGGCTGCCGGTGCCGTGCCCCACGGCGGACATATCCTCAACACTTCTCGTATGAATCGCTACCTGGGTCTTCGCCGCGACGAGCAGGGCCGTTTTCTGCTGCGCGTGGAGCCGGGGGTCGTGCTTTCGGAGTTGCGCAAGCAGCTGGGTAAGAAGGCATTGCCGACCGCTGGCTGGGATCAGGTATCGCTTGAGGCCTATGAGGAGTTCCAGACAGCTCCCGAGCAGTTCTTCCCCACCGATCCCACCGAGGCATCTGCCTGCCTGGGTGGCATGGCGGCGTGCAATGCCTCCGGTGCCCGCAGCTATGCCTATGGCCCCATGCGCCCGCACGTTACGGGGCTTCACGTGGCATTGGCGGACGGCGACCTGCTCGAGCTTCATCGAGGTCGGGCACACGCTGACGCACGCTACTTGTCGCTCGTGACGGCAGGGGGCCGCGCGCTCGAGCTGGATCTTCCCGGCTATACCATGCCCAAGACCAAAAACGCGTCGGGTTATTTCGTTTCGGACGACATGGACGCCATCGATCTTTTTATCGGTGCATGCGGCACACTCGGCGTCATTACCGAGCTCGAGATCGCCCTGCAGGCGGCACCTTCGGTCGTATGGGGCGTGAGCTGCTTCTTCGACAGCGAGGACAAGGCGGTGTCCTTTACCGATTCCGTGCGCCCCGTGCTGTCCCATGCCGCCGCTATCGAGTATTTCGATGCTGGCGCCTTGGATATCCTTCGCCGCCAGCGTGAGCAGTCGACTGCGTTTGCCTCGCTGCCAGCGCTCGACGATGAGGCAAAGGTCTGTGTCTATGTGGAGCTCGACTGCGACGACGAGGCGCAGGCGACCGAGGAGTTGTACCACTTGGGATGGGTTTTGGAGCTTGCGGGTGGCCGCGACGACGCGACCTGGGTTGCGCGCACCGAGGTCGATCGCGAATGCCAGCGGTTCTTCCGCCACGCCGTCCCCGAGAGCGTCAACATGCTCATCGACGAGCGTCGTCGCACCGACCCCACCATTACCAAGCTGGGGTCTGATATGTCGGTGCCCAACGCGCGCCTGGCCGATGTCGTAGCCCTCTATCGCCGCACGCTGGCCGAAAGCGGGCTTGAGTCTGCCGCCTGGGGACATATCGGCAACAACCACCTGCATGTGAATATCCTGCCGCGCGATGCGCGGGACTACCGTTGCGGTGGCGAGCTGTTTGCCCGGTGGGCTGCGGAGGTAACGGCAATGGGTGGTGCCGTCTCTGCCGAGCACGGCGTCGGCAAGATCAAAGCGGGTTTTTTGGAGACGATGTACGGACACGAGGCCATGGTCGAATCGGCTCGGCTCAAGCTGCAGCTCGATCCTGCCGGTCAGCTGGGCCGTGGCAACCTGTTTTCGGAGAAGCTCTTGGATGAACTCGTCCAGAAAGGGGGCGCGTGAAGATGAGCGATTTCCATATGGTGGTGTGCGTCAAGGCGGTGCCGGGAAGCACCGAGGTCAAGATGGACCCCAAAACCAATACCATCGTGCGTGATGGCAGGCAGGCGGTCATTAATCCCTTCGATGCAAGTGCTCTCGAATGCGCGCTGGCGCTCAAGGACGACTTTATCGGCTTTGGCATGGATGTACGCGTGACGGTGGTGTCGATGGGTATCCCTGCAACCGAATCGCTGCTGCGCGACTGCATTGCCCGCGGTGCCGACGATGCATTGCTGCTCACTGACCGTGCTTTTGCGGGCGCGGACACGTTGGCGACCACCTATGCTCTCAAATGCGGCATCGAGGCGCTCGACGAGGACTTCGACCTGCTCATCTGCGGCAAGATGGCGGTGGATGGCGATACTGCCCAGATTGGCCCCGAGCTGGCCGGCGCCTTCGAGATTCCCTGCGTGACCGATGTGAGCTGCGTGCAGAGCGCGGGCTTTACGACGTGCGGCTCGCTGGCGCTTGTCCACGGCTGTGACGCCGGCGAGGAGACGGTCTATCTGGAGATGCCGTGCGCGATGACGACCGCCAAGGAGATCGGCCAGTTGCGCATGCCGAGCATTGCCGGCATACGCGCGGCCGAAGATGCGGACGTGCGGGTGGTCTGTGCTGCCGATGTGCATGCCGACCCCTCGCGTTGCGGCCTTACCGGATCGCCGACGCAGGTCGTGCGCTCGTTTGTGCCCGACCGTGACCAAACGTGTGAGGCCATCGAGGGCACGCCGGTCGAGCAGGCGGCAAAGCTTGCCAAGATTATCGAGGGGATGGCGTAGATGAGCGGACTGATTATCGATAGCGAAGCCTGTATCGGCTGCGGTCGCTGCGTTCGCGCCTGTGCCTCGGGCGGCATCGTAGTGGAAGGCGAGCGGCCCAACCGTTGCGCCCGCGTAACCGACGGCTGCATCCTATGCGGTGGGTGTGTCGACGCCTGCCCCGTCAATGCCATTTCGATCGAGCGCGACGAGGCCGCCGGCGCGGTTGACCTCGATGCATATCGAGACATATGGGTATTCGTGCAGACCGACGATCACGATGTCGTGGCTCCGGTGGCCTACGAGCTCATGGGTAAGGGGCGCGAGCTTGCCGATGCTCGCGGTTGCCGTCTGGTGGCATTGGCCGGCATGGGCCCCGAGGGCTCGCTTGAGGACCTGGAGCATCTGGTCTGCGCCGGTGCCGACGAGGTCGTGGTCTGCCGCGACGAGCGACTGCGCCAAAACGATGCGGAGATCTATGCTCGTCTCATCTGCGATTTGGTGGCCGAGCGCAGACCCGAGGCCATTCTGTACGGCGCGACCGCCTTTGGTCGTGAGCTGGCGCCCGGTGTGGCCGTACGCTTGCAGACGGGCCTTACGGCCGACTGTACGGTGCTTTCGATGGATACGGAGACGGGTCTGCTGCAGCAGACCCGCCCGGCGTTTGGCGGCAACTTGATGGCCACCATTATCTGCCCCAATCATCGTCCCCAGATGGCAACGGTGCGTCCCGGCATCTTTGGGGTACCCGAGTTTGATTACAGCCGCTCTGGCACGATTACCCAGGTATCGCTTGCGGATGATGCTAAGGTCCGCGTCGAGATCTCGATTTCCGCCGAGGAGTGGGGGCAGCAGGCATCAATTGCCGATGCCGAGCGCCTGGTCGTGGTGGGCCGCGGCATTGGCTCCAAGAAGAATCTGCCCCTGATGCGAAAGCTCGCCGATGCCTTGGGTGCCGAGCTCGGCTGCACGCGACCCGTCGTGGAGGCGGGCTGGCTGGAGTATCGCCACCAGATTGGCCAGACGGGCGTGTCGGTTTCACCCAAGCTCCTCGTGAGCATTGGTGTCTCGGGTGCCATCCAGCATCTTGCCGGCATCGGTGGGGCGGAGTGCATCATCGCCGTCAACGAAGACCCGGATGCTCCCATCTTTGGCGTCGCCCAGTACAAGGTCGTCGGCGACGCCGTCGAGGTCGTTGAGGAGCTGCTGGCCCAGCTTGAGTGCTAGGCACTTGCCAGCCAGCTGCGCAGCTCGTCCTTTAGGCGCTCCCAGGTCGCTTGCGTGGCGGGATCGGTGAAGGGGCGCGTGATACCAAAGGGCGCGTCGAGCAGGCGGTAGATATCGCCCCGCTTGCGCGCCAGCGCGCGGCTTGCCGGATAGACGAGCTCAAACATAAAGCAGATAAGCCCCACCAAGTAGTCCGCGGGCTCATCGCGCTCATCGCGCGTGACGCAGCGGTGCTCGTCAAAGGCAGCCAGCGTCGGTGCTGAGAAGTGGCTGGCAAGAAGCACGTCCTCATCCACTTTGAGGATGGTGTCGACGGTGCTGTCGGCGATGGTGCGCATAATGTCGACCTTGTCGCCATCGCGCACAATATCGCAGAAGCGCCGCGTGCGCTCGTCGAGCTGCGCGGGTAGACGGAAATCGCTGTGATAGGCAATGCTTGCGCGAATCAACTCGTCTTCTACCGGATCGTCGATAAAGTCGCGGATACTTGTTGTCGCGGGCGCGTCTGCAGGGTTTTCGCCAAAGAGAACCTCGACGCCCAACGCCGCATGGCTCATGCTCTCGGCATCCTTAAACGTGTCCCAGCGTCGCAGCTGCTCAAAGCGGCCCATATCGTGCAGCAGGCCGCAAAGCCACGCTAGGTCAATGTCCTGAGGTGACCAGCCCTGTTCGCATGCCACGGCATCGCATGCCTCGGCAACGTGGTACGTATGCTCGATTTTGAGCGCGATACGCGGATTGGCGGCATCGTAGGCATCGGTGTAGGTCTTGAAGGCCGCGGCAGTCCGCGTTCGATCGATAGCTGTCATAATGACTTCCTAAAAAGTTGTGTCTTTCTGTGTCTTTCGATCCGGTGGCAATTGTAGGTGAACTCGGTTGCCATCGGGCGATGGTTCTGCCGCGTCGTTGAATGCGGCTCGGAAATCTTGTCGGGACGAGGAACGCTATGGTGCTCAAAATCGTTAAAACCGTCTGGCCGGTGATGCTTACCTATGTTGCGATAGCCGCGCCGTGCGGAATGATTATGGCGCAGACGGGAATGGAACCCTGGATGGTTTTTGCCCTGAGCAGCACGTTCGTGACGGGCAGCGGGCAGTTTATGATCTGTAATCTGTGGCTAGCAGGCGTGCCTGCGGCGTCGATCGTCGCGAGCGTCGCCGCAATCTCCTCGCGCTTTGCGCTTTACTCGGCATCGATCGCACCGCATTTGAGGGGTGCTTCGAAGCGTCAGACGCTGGCTGTTGCCGCGACACTTACCGAGGAGGCATACGGCATCTCGCTTGCCAAGTTGGTTAAAGGGGAGGATTGGGGTCCGCTCGAGTCCTTTGTGCTCAACGTGATCCTCATCGCAACATGGGGCGTTTCGTGTACGACGGGCGCCATCGTCGGCGCCGTTGTCGATGTTCCCACCGCTATTGCGGGTTTTGTCTGCACATCGCTCTTTATCTGCCTACTCTTTTCGCAGCGACTGTCGCGCGGTAATGTCGTAGCTGCCGGTTTGGCTGCGGTGTCCGTCGCCATATGCAAGTTCTTGGGGTGGACGAATATCGCCGTGCCGGCAAGTGTGCTCGTCGGCGTTGTCACGGCACTCGCGTGCGATGTCCTCGCCGAGGGAAGGGGCGCTCGCGATGCCCGTTAATGAGTTTTTGGTCCTATGGCTATCGTCATGGGCGGCCATCGCGTTTTTCCGCATTGCCCCGGCGTTTGCCTTGCGCGGGAGAACGCTGTCGCCCCGCGTTACCGAGGCCTTGGGTTATATTCCGTCTGCCGCCTTTGCGGCGCTGGTCGCCAACGATTTGATAAGCCCTGGCGCTTTCGACGCCGGCTTGTGGCAGGGCTTGATTCCCTGGATTGCGGCCGCCGGTGTCGTAGCGGTGGCAATCAAGACAAAGTCGATGTTGTGGTGCTGCGTCTCGGGCATCGTGTTCTATATCGTTTTGAGCTTCATATAAGAGCGGGGCACGTTTAGCGTCCCGGCACAACGAATCGAATTTCTCACCGAGCCGGTCTGCTTCTTCTGGTACCATGGTCAAACTTTACTGTAGCAAAGTGTGACGTTGGCTTTTGTTCTGCGTCGGCGGAAATGGGGGTTTCATGGCACAGGAAGCGACCGCCAACGAGCAAAAGAAATTCAAAGTCCCGCGTATCCCGGGTGACATCATGATCTACCCGATGATCGTTGGCCTTTTGCTCAATACCTTCTGCCCGCAGGTCTTTGAGATCGGCGGCTTCTTTACCGCCGCCTGCCGCGGTGGTTCCAACACCATCGTTGCCGCGATCCTGCTGTTTGTGGGTGCCGGCATCAGCTTTAAGTCCACGCCGGGCGCTATCAAGACCGGCATCGTCGTGCTGATCCCCAAGCTTGTTGTTGCGGCCGCGTTGGGCCTGGGCGTCGCGTACTTCTTTAACGATAACCTTTTGGGTCTGAGCTCGGTCTCCATCATCGGCGGCATTACGTTTTGCAACATGGCGCTCTACACGGGCATCATGGGCGAGTTCGGCGACGAGTCCGAGCAGGGCGCCGTCGGTATCCTGTTCTTTACGGCCGGCCCCGCCGTCACGATGATCATCCTGGGCGTTTCGGGTCTTGCTAACATCCCGCTGGGTACCATCGTCGGCTCCATCCTGCCGCTTGTCATCGGTATAGTTCTGGGCGACCTCTTCCCGTTCATCAAGAACCTGCTGGTTCCCGGCACCAACCCTGCAATTGCCGTTATCGGATTTCAGCTCGGTGCGTCCATGAGTCTTTCGAGCTTTATCACCGGCGGTATTTCCGGCATCTTGCTGGGCCTTATCACGCTGTTTGTCGTCGGTCCCATCACCTTTGCGTTCGAGCGCCTGTGCGGCGGTAACGGCAAGGCTGCCGTGGCCTGCTCCACCATCGCCGGCACGGCCATGACCACACCGGTTGCTCTCGCCGAAGTCGCACCGCGCTACGCCGAGCTTGCGCCCACTGCGTACGCTCAGATCGCCACCGCCGTTATCATCACGGCAATCATGGCTCCGATTCTGACCGGCTGGGTCGACAAGAAGTTCTGTCAGGGTAAGGAAGACCTGTCGCCTGCTGGCGTCGAGGCCATCGAGGAGGCTGTCGCAACCGATATCGACGGTGAGTAACGTCCGTTACCGATAATTGATTTCGGCGTGCAACTCGCGCCGTTTGAGCGCCCGAACGAGAGCTGTCTTGCAGTGACGTTCGGGCGCTCTGCTATTATTCCCCTTACCCCTGCGGGTAGGGGTGTTTGTTGCCCAGATTCGAATTGGTCGATTCAGACCACTTGGATATTGAAGGGATGGCGGTTAGTGGTTAAGGCACTCAAGATTGAGATATTCGTGCTATGCATGATTGTTCTTATCGGGCTTGCCGTGCGAAGTCGTCGCTCCTTGTTCTCGAGCACCCAGCAGCTATTGTTTAGCATGCTTGGCTACACCTCTGCCGCGTACATATTATTCGATATGATCTGGACGCTTTCGGACGGTGTGGACGGCACGTTGGGCATTGCTGCCAACTGGATTTCCAACGCGGTTTCGTTTTCGCTCTTTGCTATCGCGTGCCTCATTTGGTTTATCTATTCCGAGACAGTGCAGGGCTCACGCCTTTTGACCGCGCGCTATAGGGTGGCGCTCGTGACGTTGCCAACCGTATTGGTGGTCGTGCTGGCATTTACCAGCTACTGGACGCACACTATGTTCTATATCGATGCACAGGGCGTATATCGTCGCGGAGCGCTTTATATGATTCAGCCTATCGTTAGCTACTGCTACATCATATATACGTCTTTGCATGCCTTTATTCAGACTCGAAAAGTCGAAAGTCTGCAAAAGAAGGCCATTTATCGCACCCTCGCCTTTTTTGCGGTTCCCGCTCTGGTGGGCGGTACCTTCCAGGTTTTGTTTTCGGTACCGGGCCTTTGTGTCGGTATAACGCTGAGCATCCTGCTGCTCTACATCATCTACCAGGAGCAGCTCATCTCGACCGACCCGTTGACTGGCCTCAACAATCGCAACCGTTTTGAGACCTATATGCTGTCGCTCTTCTCAAATGTGAATCAGGCCGAAGACGTGTATCTGCTTATGATGGACGCCGACGGCTTTAAGCAGATTAACGATCGCTATGGACATGTGGAGGGCGACCATGCTCTTCAGGTCATATCCGCTGCGCTCAAAGAGGTCTGCTCGGCGTCTGGTGGCTTTATCGCGCGTTATGGCGGCGATGAGTTCGTGGTGCTTCAAAAGGCGACGGCGGAGCAGGATATCATGCATCTGTGCGCGACAATCAACGACGAGCTCGCGCGCGCCGAGGTTCCGTATCTGTTGCGGATGTCCATCGGCTACGCACGGGTTGGTGATGGCGTCGATACCTGGCAAGACTTGCTTCGCGCTGCCGACGCGGAGCTCTACCGCGTCAAGGCCGAGAAAAAGAAAGCCGGCGTCCAGATACGCTAGGAAAAGGGGCATACGACCGTGGTGGTTGTGCGCCCCTTTTTGCGTTGGCAGGGATTAGCAACGGCTGTCGAAGATGAGCCTCGTCTTTTTCTCGGAACGGGGCAGCTCACCGATGTACTCCATTAAGCTAAAGTATGTGAATCCCCTCTGCTAAATAAGGGCAGTTCATTAAGCTTTTTTGGGTTTGTTGACGATGATGATGCCGCTGCAGACCAACAGCAGGGCAACGATGACGGTAACGGGGCTCGTGCCAGCGCCCTCGCCGAGCAGCAGCGCGCTCAGCAGCACACCAAAGACGGGGTTCATAAACCCAAAGACCGAGACGCGGCTGACGGGGTTGACGGCGAGCAGGCGGGACCACAGCGAGTAGGCGATCGCGGAGATAAGCGCCATGTAGATGATGAGCGCGATGGCGGGGGCAATCGCCGTGGGGGAGAGCGCGCCACCCATCAAAAAGCCGATGGCGGTGAGGACCAGGCCGCCGACCAAGAACTGCCACCCGGCAAGCAAGACGCCGTCGTGCTCGCGCGAGAAGATGCCGATCAGGCAGGTCGAAAGGGCACCCGCGACGGTGGAGGTCAGGATAAAGCCCTCGCCGTCGAGCGTAAAGCCAAAGGTACCGTCCGCGCCCGAAAGGTTGACGAGCGCGACACCGGCAAAGCCCAGTACGCAGCCGAGCACCTTGGCCGCATCGAGCTTTTCGGTGCGAAACGCCAGGGCGGCAAAGAGGATGGCTAGGAAGTTGGCGCTGGCCTCGATGATGGAGCTCGACATAGCGCTTGCACGGGAGAGACCAAGGTAGAAAAAGAAGTACTGGCCGATGGTCTGGAAGAGCGACAAGATGCAGATGGGCTTGATATCACGCGCTTGCGGAACGAGCGGACGGCGCTGGGCCACGCTCATGCCAACAATGACCAGCATGCCGGCAAGGGTGAAGCGCAGACCCGCGAAGAGCAGCTGCGAGGCGCTGTCGTGCGCGGGAATGCCAAAGAGGCCGTAGCCGATCTTGATGCAGGGGAAGGCGGAGCCCCAGAGCGCGCAGCAAACGAGACAGCCCAGGATGAGTCCGGGCAGGGTGGCGAGATACGGCTTGCGGCTTTCCATGATGTCCTTCCTACATGCGCGAAGCAAAAAAGAACCCGCCACCGGATGCGTCGGTGGCGGGTGATGTTACCCGAAGGGATTGTACCCGATGGGAAAGGTTTAGGCGAAGTAGGCTACGCCGCTCTCAAAGATCGGCATGAACTTGTCGCCGGGGACATGCTCGGGCACGTTGCGGTACAGGTTGTCGCCGCGACGCTCGGCATGGCCCATCTTGCCCAGGACGCGGCCGTCGGGGCTCGTGATGCCCTCGATGGCGAGTGCGGAGCCGTTGGGGTTGACGGAAAGATCCATGCCGGGCTTGCCGTCCTCGCCCACGTACTGCGTAGCGACCTGGCCGTTGGCGATCAGCTGGGCGAGTACCTCGTCGTTGGCGACAAAGCGGCCCTCGCCGTGGCTGATGGCGACGGTGTAGGGGTCGTCGAGGCTACACTGCGACAGCCACGGGGACAGGTTGGACGAGATACGGGTGCGCACCAGACGGCTCTGATGGCGACCGATGGTGTTAAAGGTCAGCGTGGGTGCATCCGGCGTGGCGTCGACGATGTCGCCATAGGGCACCAGGCCGAGCTTGACCAGGGCCTGGAAGCCGTTGCAGATGCCCAGCATCAGGCCGTCGCGGGCCTTGAGCAGGTCGCGGACTGCCTCGGTGACCTCGGGAGCGCGGAAGAACGCCGTGATGAACTTGGCGGAGCCGTCGGGCTCGTCACCGCCCGAGAAGCCGCCGGGGATCATGACGATCTGGCTTGCACGGATGCGGCGGGCAAGCTCGTGGGTGCTCTCGGCGACGGCCTCGGGCGTGAGGTTGTTGATCACGAAGGTATCGGCCTCGGCACCGGCGGCGCGGAAAGCGCGGGCACTATCGTACTCGCAGTTGTTGCCGGGGAACACGGGGATAATCACGCGCGGACGGGCGATCTTGGCGCCGCCGTACACGTGGATGTCCTTGGCGCGGAAGTCGATGGCCTCGACCTCGGGGGTCTCGCCGGCGCTGCGGTAGGCGAAGACGCCCTCGATGCCGCTCTCCCAGGCCTCCTGGAGCTCGGCGAGCTCGATGACCTCGGAGCCGGTGTCGATGACATAGCCCTCGACGGTGGTGCCTAGGGGCTCGACGACAACGCCGTCGGCGACCTCGGGCAGCTCGGCATCCTCGGCGAGCTCGACGATAAAGCTGCCGTAGAGCGGGGTGAAGAGACTCTCCACGTCTACATCCTCGGCAAGCTCGATACCGATCTGGTTACCGACGCACATCTTAAAGAGGCTCTCGGCGCCGCAGCCGTAGCCGGGCGTGGAGATGGCCAGGGCGTTGCCGGTAGCAGTGAGCGCCTCGACGGCGTCAAACGCGGCGAGCAGCTGCTGAGCATCGGGGCGGTAGTCCTCGCCATAGGTGGCGGGGGCGATGCGGACGACGCGGTGCGTGAGGCCCTTGAACTCGGGCGAGACGGCGCGGGCGGCCTTGCCAACGGCGACAGCGAAGCTGATCAGGGTCGGCGGAACGTTGAGCTCGCCGGCTTCGTCTTCAAACGAGCCACTCATGGAGTCCTTGCCGCCGATGGCGCCGGCACCCAGGTCGACCTGGGCCATAAGGGCGCCCAGGACGGCTGCCATGGGCTTGCCCCAACGCTCGGCCTCGGTGCGCAGACGCTCGAAGTACTCCTGGAAGGAGAGGTAGGCGCGCTTGTGCTCAAAGCCGGCGGCCACGAGCTTGGCGATGGACTCGACCACGGACAGGTAGGCGCCCGCAAACTGGTCGGCCTCCATCAGATAGGGGTTAAAGCCCCATGCCATGGCGCTCGCCGTGGTGGTCTCGCCGTCCACGGGGAACTTGGCGACCATGGCAGAGCTCGGGGTGAGCTGCGTCTTGCCGCCAAAAGGCATAAGCACGGTCGCGGCACCGATGGTGGAGTCGAAGCGCTCGGAAAGGCCCTTGTTGGAGGCAACGTTGAGGTCGGTGACAAGCGAGGTCATGCGCTCGGCAAGCGTGGTGCCGGCCCAGCTGGGCTGCCACACGCTGCGGGCGCACACATGGGCGGCCTGGTGCTTGGGCGCACCGTTGGAGTTGAGGAACTCGCGGGACAGGTCGACGATGGCGACACCGTTCCAGGCCATGCGCATGCGCGGCTCGGCGGTAACCTCGGCGATAACGGTCGCCTCGAGGTTCTCCTCGGCGGCGTAGCCCATGAACTCCTCGACGTCACCGTCGGCGACGGCGCAGGCCATACGCTCCTGGGACTCGGAAATAGCGAGCTCGGTGCCGTCCAGGCCGTCGTACTTCTTGGTTACGGTATCAAGGTCGACATACAGGCCGTCGGCAAGTTCACCCACTGCGACCGAGACGCCGCCGGCGCCAAAGTCGTTGCAGCGCTTGATCAGACGGCAGGCATCGCCGCGGCGGAACAGACGCTGCAGCTTGCGCTCGACCGGGGCGTTGCCCTTCTGGACCTCGGCACCCGAGGTTTCGATGGACTCGGTGTTCTGGGTTTTGGAGGAGCCGGTGGCGCCACCGATGCCGTCACGGCCGGTGCGGCCGCCCAACAGGATGATCTTGTCGGTGGGGGCGGGGCACTCGCGGCGCACGTGGTTTGCCGGGGTAGCGCCCACGACGGCGCCGACCTCCATGCGCTTGGCCACGTAACCGGGGTGATAGAGCTCGTTGACCTGGCCGGTGGCAAGGCCGATCTGGTTGCCGTAGCTGGAGTAGCCGGCGGCAGCGGTGGTTACGAGCTTGCGCTGCGGCAGCTTGCCCTCGAGCGTCTCGGAAACCGGGACGGTGGGGTCGCCGGCGCCGGTGACACGCATGGCCTGGTACACGTAGCTGCGGCCCGAGAGCGGGTCGCGGATGGCGCCGCCCACGCAGGTGGCGGCACCGCCGAAGGGCTCGATCTCGGTCGGGTGGTTGTGAGTCTCGTTCTTAAAGAGGAACAGCCAGTCCTGGTCCTCGCCATCGACATCGACCTTCACCTTGACGGTGCAGGCGTTGATCTCCTCGGATTCGTCGACATCGGTCATGACGCCGGTCTTCTTAAGGTACTTGGCGCCGATGGTGCCCATGTCCATGAGGCAGACGGGCTTGGCGTCGCGACCGAGCTCGTGGCGCATCTCCATGTAGCGGTCGAAGGCCTGCTGCACCACGGCGTCGTCGATCGTCACGTCGTCCAGGACGGTGCCGAAGGTGGTGTGGCGGCAGTGATCGGACCAGTAGGTGTCGATCACGCGGATCTCGGTGATGGTGGGGTCGCGGTCCTCATCGCGGAAGTACTGCTGGCAGAAGGCGATGTCCGCCTCGTCCATGGCAAGGCCGCGATCGGCGATAAAGGCGGCAAGGCCGGCTTCGTCGAGCTCGCGGAAGCCGTCGAGCACCTCGACGGGCTGGGGCTCGGGGGTCTCCATGTACAGCGTCTCGGGCAGGTCGAGCGAGGCGATGCGCGCCTCGACGGGGTTCACCACGTAGTGCTTGATGGCCTCGATGGCGGCCTCGTCCAGAGCGCCCGAGATCATATAGACCTTGGCGGAGCGCACGGCGGGGCGCTCGCCCTGGCTGATGAGCTGCACGCACTCGCTGGCGGAGTCGGCGCGCTGGTCAAACTGGCCAGGCAGGAATTCGACGGCAAAGACGGCGCCATCGCTTGCGGGGAGCTCGTCGTAGGTCACATCAACCTGGGGCTCGCTAAAGACGGTCGGCACGCAGGAGCGGAAAAGCTCCTCGTCGATGCCCTCGACGTCGTAGCGGTTGATGATCCTCAGGGCCTCGATGCCCTTGATGCCGAGAATCTCGGTCAGCTCGCCCTTGAGCTGCTGAGCCTCGACGTCGAACCCGGGTTTCTTCTCCACGTAGATACGAGAGACCATTGGTTCCTGCCTTCCTGATCGGTTGGGCGTACGGTACGGTATGCGGCAGCGGTCGGTTTACGGGGCAAGCCTCGCGGTCGCCTTGAGCCACATGTTTGTAAACGTCACTATGATACGACAGCTCGCGGGGCGTTGAGGACGGCGAGGGTGCTACAGTGATGCGCAAACAAGAGAAAGGCATCACATGGCATTCGTTTCACTCG
The DNA here is from genome assembly GCA_902496115.1 of uncultured Collinsella sp. Lineage (GTDB taxonomy): Bacteria > Actinomycetota > Coriobacteriia > Coriobacteriales > Coriobacteriaceae > Collinsella. Next base: position 28,189 of record CABUZK010000013.1, read on the forward strand.
CCATCATCGCGCTCGTGGCCTTTGCAAGCCCCTTCATCGCCTCGGCGATTCCCGGAAAGCCCGTTCCCGAAACGGTCTTTTTGCTCGTGTTCGGCGCGGTGCTGGGACCCCATATGCTCGGCGTCATCCATGTAGATGCCGAGGTCTCGCTCGTGTCAGAGCTCGGTCTGGCATTTTTGTTCCTGCTTGCCGGCTTTGAGATCGATCCCAAGAACATCACGGGCGTCGAGGGCCGCTACGGTATGGCCACGTGGGCTGTCACATTTTGTATCGCCTGGCTTGCCGTGCGCTTTACCCCGTGGTTCTCGGTCAGCCATTTCGACGGTATCGCCGTGACGCTCGCCTTGACCTCGACGGCGCTTGGGGCGCTCATGCCCATCTTGCGCGAGCGGTTGCTTGCCGGAACGCGCGTCGGTGATTCGATTCTTGCCTATGGTACGTGGGGCGAGCTCGGCCCCGTGCTCGCCATGTCGGTACTGCTGTCTGCCCGTACGGGCATCGAGACGCTGCTGATCTTGGGCTTATTTGCCGCCGTGTGCGTGCTGCTTGCCGTGGTCCCCAGTCGCTCCAAACGCGTCGGCAGCCGCTTCTTTGCGTTTGTCGAGGAGCGCGCCGATACCACGTCGCAGACGTTCGTACGCCTGACAGTGCTTATTTTGGTCACGCTCGTGGCGTTCTCGGCCATCTTTAGCCTCGATATCGTATTGGGCGCTTTTGCCGCCGGCTTTGTCCTGCGCTATATCATCCCCGAGGGCAACCATACGCTTGAGACCAAGCTCGACGGCCTGGCCTACGGCTTTTTGATCCCGGTGTTCTTTACCGTGTCGGGCGCTAAGATCGACCTGACGGCCGTGGTGTCGCGCCCCGGGCTGCTCGTGGGCTTTATCTTGGCGCTGCTGATCATTCGTGCCGTGCCCATTCTCATCTCTATGAGCATTTGTCCCGTGACGTGCGATGTGTCGGCGTATGGCCGCATTACCGTGGCGCTCTACTGCACCACGGCGCTGCCGATCATCGTTGCCGTAACGAGCGTGGCCGTCAACGCGGGCGCGCTGTCGCAAGATGTTGCGTCGGTCATGGTTGCCGCCGGTGCCATCACAGTGTTCTTGATGCCATTGCTCGCGCAGCTCTTCTACCGCGTGGTCGACGCCGCGCCGGTCGCCGCCGTGGCAGAGGTTGCCGAGCATCCATCCGATGCACTTGACATCCTGCGCGCCCATCACGATTTGGCGAGCCTGCTCGCACGCGAGCACGAGCTGCTGACCTCGCATGGCCATGGTCGCGTATTCGAGGGCCTGCCTACGCTCGATACGATTGCCGAGCGTCTTTCCGCCGAGGCGGCGAGCGGCCACATCGATGCCCGCATCGTGGACGCGGCGCGTCTTCTTGCCGATAAGACCTATGGTGATGAGGTTGACCCGTCCGAGCTGACTCCGCGTGAGCGCCGCCGCCTTGAGCGCGCCAAGCTCGCCGTACACGAATACCGCCGCCGCATGCTGGAGCTCTACGCGCGCGATGAAGCCCAGGACGACGACGGCAAGTAGCAAGGAATGTCGGGATACGGGTTCCGTCCAAATAATAGAAGGCGCGCTGCCTGCGGTTGATGCGGACAGCGCGCCTTTTGCGTTGAACTCTGTTGAGGTTCGAAGCCGAAACTTTCGACCTTTAGGAGCGGGCTGCCCCGTCGACGGGGAGGATGGCGCCCGTGACATAGGAGGACATGTCGCTCGCAAGGAAAACGAAGGCGTTGGCAACGTCCTCGGGCTCGCCCATGCGACCGAGCGGAATAGTGGCGATGATGGGCTTGATGACCTCTTCGGGCAGGTTGGCGACCATATCGGTCTTGGTTACGCCTGGGGCAACGGCGTTGACGCGAATGCCCATGGGGGCGAGCTCGCGCGAGAGCGACTGGACCATGCCGTTGACGGCAAACTTAGACGTGGGGTAGCCGACGCCAGAGGGCTGGCCGTACTTGGCGACCATCGAGCTTGTGGTAGTGATGGTGCCGCCGTGGCCGGCCTCGGTCATGATCTTGGCGGCAGCCTGGTGACCGTTAAAGACGGCGACGACGTTGAGGTCCATAACTTTGGCGAACTCCTCGGCTGTATAGTCCAAAAGGGGTGAGCGCTGGGAGATTCCGGCGTTGTTGACGACCGTATCGAGACCGCCCATATCGGCTGCAGCCTGGGTAAAGGCCTCGGTCACGGCTTCGAGTGAGGTGAGGTCGCAGGAGCGACCCCAGACCTTGGCGTCGGGATAGACGGCTGTCAGCTTCTCAACGGCCGCATCGGCGGTCTCCTGACGCGAGCCAAAGACGGTGACGGTGGCACCCTCCTCGATAAAGCGGCAGGCGATGGCATAGCCGATACCGCGCGTGCCTCCGGTGATGATTGCTTTCTTGCCCTCGAGCAACATGGTTCCTCCATTCTTCGGGGGTGGACGTACGCAGCACAGGATAGCGGCGGACAAAAGCAAACATGTCTGCTTATCGGTGAGCGGTATCCCTGGTTGACACCGAACGGTCAAATTGTTCAAACGCGGATCGCGTCAATGCGCCCCGAGCGTGCAAATAAAAGGGCTCCCGTCCAAGACCAGACGGGAGCCCTTCGAGCAAATGCGTTGTGGGGTGTAAACCGAACTAGTTGGCCATGACGCCTTCGGTCCAGGCCTCGACGTCCTCGATGCGCAGGACGTTGGCGACCTCGGCCACGCAGTCGACGCTGGCAAGCTCCGCGGCGGCAGCCTGGACGTCCTTCTCGAGTGCGCGGTGCGTCAGGAAGATGACCGAGCAGGCATCGCTGACACCCGACTTGCCGTCCTCGACTTGGTTGATGAGCGAGATCGAAATGTTGTGCTTGGCAAAGATGTCGACCGTCTCGGACAGGGCGCCCACGCGGTCGGCGACCTTCAGGCGCACATAGTACTTGGTCTGGAGCTCATCCATGGGCTTAAAGGCGAGGTTGTGACCATAGGGCTCAATCTCGGGCAGCGGAGCCACGCCCCGGCTGATCTGCTCGGAGAGCGACAGGATATCGCCCACGACGGCGCTCGCGGTGGGGAAGGAGCCTGCGCCGGCACCGTAGAACATGGTCTCGCCCACGGCGTCGCCCACTACGTAAACAGCGTTCATGGCGCCGTTGACCTTGGCAAGCATGTGGTCGGCGGGGATCAGCGTGGGATGCACGCGGACGTCGACGCCGGCGTCGGTGTTGCGGGCGATGCCGAGCAGCTTAATGGTGTAGCCGAGCTCGCGGGCCTGGGCGATGTCCTCGGCGCCGATGGTGCGGATACCCTGCTGGTACACATCATCGGTGGTAACGCGGGTGCCAAAGCCGATGGAGGCGAGGATGGCCGTCTTGCTGGCGGCGTCGAAGCCGTCGACGTCGGCGGACGGGTCGGCCTCGGCATAGCCCTTGGCCTGCGCGTCGGCGAGCACGTCGGCGTAATCGGCGCCCTCGGCGTCCATGCGCGACAGGATATAGTTGGTGGTGCCGTTGAGGATGCCGGCGATGGTCAGGATCTTGTTGCCCACCAGGTCGTGCTCAAGCGTGCTCACGATGGGGATGCCGCCGCCGCAACTGGCCTCGCACTTAATCTGCACGCCGCACGCACGCGCCTTCTCGGCAAGCGTCTCGACGTGACGGCCCAGCAGGGCCTTGTTGGCAGAGACGACGTGCTTGCCGTGCTCAAAGGCAGTGGTAAAGATCTCGGTTGCGGGATGCTCGCCGCCGATCAGCTCGACGACGATGTCGACGGCGGGGTCGGTGACGACGTCGTGCCAGTCACTCGTAAAGGCCTCGCGCTCAATGCCTGCCGACTCGGCCTGCTCCCAAGCAAGCGCGCAGGCGCGGGTCAGCTTAAGGTCGATGCCGTAGGCTGCCAGGTACTCATCGTGGTGGCTCTTGATCAGACGGGCCACGCCGCCGCCGACGGTTCCCAGACCGATGAGGCCGACGTTCACGGTGCGCAGGGGTTCGCTCATAGATAGCTCCTTCGTGCATCTTATGGATGGATTAACCGCTTAAAGGTTGAGTGCATTCTAGCGTGAACCGAGGGCGCGTGCTCGCCAGTTAACAGGAGTCGCACAAAACGGCACCCCCGAAACGCTGCGGAAACATTGGAAACACGCTCGCTACAAACGAACTTCCGTAACAAACTGTCAACGTTTGCACCATAAGGTTTGCCCTGTGCGACTGGGGCATGCAGGCGCTCGTCGGCCCCGTCACCACCGGTGCCGCCGTCGCCGTCTCGGGCGAGATCGCCGATGCCTTTGCCGAGCAGGCCAAGGCATCCAAGTTCGACATCGTCGATACCGAGACCTTTAAGGACGACTCCTCCACGAGCTTTATCAACCAGCCGACCAAGGCCATGCGCAAGATCAAGATCGAGGGCCTGACGGGCGAGCTGACGTGGAACGACAAGGGCCAGGTTGAAAAGCCCGCTACGGCATATGTGATTCAGGGCGGCAAGTACATCGCCGCCTAGGTGCGTACAAAACGCGACCGGTGAGGCTGTTTTAATCAGGGCAGGGGCGCTTGTAACAGAATGGAAATATTACTTTCACACAATAAAGTGGCTAAACTGTATAAACCGATAGAAATACGCATAATTATGGATAAATGGACAAAGCAAAAGAAAAGTTGAAATAATCGCCACTTTTCTCAACTAAAGCGTCTACTATTTTGCGAACGCCGAACACGGCGAAGGATGGCCTGTCGGGTACCCGAAACCCGACGAGATTTGAGAGGAGAGCCGCATGTCGAGCCTCACCGGTAAGTCATTGAACCCTGTTATGAATCGCAGGAGCGTTATCGCGAGCGCAGCAGGTCTGGGGGCGATGTCCATTCTAGCTGGCTGCTCCTCCAACGGCGGCGACAGCGGTTCCGCGTCGGGCGACGCTTCGTTTAAGATTGGCACCATCGGCCCGCTGACCGGCGCCAACGCGTCCTACGGCAAGTCCGTTACCCAGGGTGTCGAGCTTGGCTGCAAGGATTTCTCGACCAAGGAGCTGCCGCTTGCCAGCAAGGCCGAGGATGACCAGGCCGATGGCGAGAAGGCCGTCAACGCCTTTAACACCCTGCTCGACTGGGGCATGCAGGCCCTCGTCGGCCCGACCACCACGGGTGCGTCGGTCGCCGTTGCCGCCGAGTGCGGTAACGACCCCAAGACGTTCATGATCACCCCGTCCGCGTCCTCCGAGGATGTCACCGACGGCAAGGATTGCGTCTTCCAGGTTTGCTTCACCGACCCCAACCAGGGCGTCAACGCTGCCAAGTTCCTGGCGCAGAAGTATGCGGACGAGAAGTTCGTGCTCTTCTATAACTCCGGCGACGCCTATTCTTCGGGCATCGCAGATTCCTTTAAGGCCCAGGCCGCTGAGTCTAAGCTCGAGATTGTTGACGAGGAGACCTTTAAGGACGACTCCGCCACGAGCTTTACCAACCAGCTGACCAAGGCCAAGCAGGCCGGCGCCACCATGATCTTCGCGCCGATCTACTACACGCCGGCGTCCGTCCTGCTCAAGAACGCCAAGGACATGGGCTACGACGTCAAGATGATGGGCTGCGACGGCATGGACGGCATCCTGGGCGTTGAGGGCTTCGACACCTCTCTTGCCAAGGGTCTGCTGCTCATGACCCCGTTCTCCGCCGACGACGAGAAGAACGCCGACTTCGTCAACGCTTACAAGGATAAGTACGGCGATACCCCCGACCAGTTTGCCGCCGACGCCTACGACGGCGTGCACGCGGTGGCCGAGGCCGTCAAGGAGGCCGGTCTTGGTGTCGACGCCGATCCGACCGAGGTCGCCGAGAAACTGTCCAAGGCTATGCTCAAGATTACCGTTGACGGTCTGACCGGCAAGCTCACCTGGAACGATAAGGGTCAGGTCCAGAAGGAGCCCACGGCGTACGTCATCACCGACGGCAAGTACGTACAGGCCTAATTGGCCGCCTTACATAGAGCGGTTTTGATCCCAAGCAGGGGAGGTTTTGGCCTTCCCTGCTTGCTTGGTATCTAGGGACGATGTAACGTCCCTGTTTCATACATCAACTGGAAACCTATTCGAAAGGGGGATGTGGAACATGACGGTCTTTATCCAATACCTGGTCAACGGCCTGTCCATGGGCAGCGTCTACGCCATCATCGCGTTGGGCTACACCATGGTCTACGGTATCGCCAAGATGCTGAACTTCGCTCACGGCGATGTCATCATGGTCGGTGCCTATGTCTCGTTCTGCGCCACGTCGTATCTCGGCCTCCCGGGCTGGGCATCTGTAGTTCTCTCTTGCGTGGCCTGCACGGTTCTCGGTGTTCTCATTGAGGGTCTGGCCTATAAGCCGCTGCGCCAAGCAGGCCCGCTGGCCGTTCTGATCACGGCTATCGGCGTGTCTTACTTCCTGCAGAACGCCGCGCAGCTTCTGTGGGGCGCCACGCCCAAGAACTTCACTTCGCTCGTCACCTTCCAGGTGCCGGAGTTCTTGGCCAAGTTCAACGTAAGCGCCGTCTCGCTCGTCACCATCGTCGCCTGCCTGGTTATCATGGCCGGCCTGATGTTCTTTACAGGTAAGACCAAGATGGGCAAAGCCATGCGCGCCGTGTCCGAGGACAAGGCCGCCGCTCAGCTCATGGGCATCAACGTCAACCGCACCATCTCGATGACGTTTGCCATCGGCTCTGCCCTTGCCGCCATCGCCGGCGTGCTGCTGTGCTCCTACTCGCCGGTGCTGCAGCCCACGACGGGTGCCATGCCTGGCATCAAGGCCTTCGACGCCGCTGTCTTCGGTGGCATCGGCTCCATCCCCGGTGCCTTTGTCGGCGGTATTCTCATCGGCATCATCGAGGCGATGGCGCAGGCTTATATTTCTACGAGCCTTGCCAACTCCATCGTCTTTGGTGTTTTGATCATCGTTCTGCTCGTCAAGCCTGCCGGCCTCTTGGGCAAGTACGTCCCCGAGAAGGTGTAGGTGAGCGTTATGAAGTTTCTTAAAGACAAGCAGACGCGTCACGACTTTGTCACGTACGCCATGTGCGTTGTGGCGTTCGCCATCGTGTTCTTTATGCAGTCTAACCACATGATTCCGCGCATGATCGCCGGCCAGCTGGTTCCCATCACAGCCTATATCGTCATGGCCATTTCCCTCAACCTCGTCGTCGGTATCGCGGGCGACTTGTCGCTGGGCCACGCGGGCTTTATGAGCGTCGGTGCCTACACGGGCATCGTCACCGCGGTCGCCCTTGAGAGCGCCGTTCCGTCCGATCCGGTGCGCCTTATCATCAGCATCGTGGTCGGCGCTATCGCCGCTGCCATCTTGGGCTTCTTGATCGGTATCCCGGTCCTGCGCCTGAGCGGCGACTATCTGGCCATCGTGACCCTGGCTTTTGGCGAGATCATCAAAGAGATCGTCACCTGCCTCATTGTGGGCGTCGACTCCCGCGGCCTGCACGTGATCTTTAACATCACAGGCAACTCCACGATTAACGACCTGCACCTGCTCGAGGACGGCACCGCCATCATCAAGGGCGCGCAGGGCGCTTCGGGCGTGTCGACGTACTCGACATTCCTCGCCGGTGCCATCTTGGTTATGGTCGCACTCGTGGTCGTGCTCAACCTGGTTCGCAGCCGTACCGGCCGTGCCATCATGGCCGTGCGCGATAACAAGATTGCAGCCGAGTCCGTGGGTATTTCCGTCACCCAGTACCGCATGATCGCCTTCGTGGTTTCCGCTGCCCTCGCCGGTGCTGCCGGAGCCCTCTTCGGCGGTAACTTCTCGCAGCTTTCTGCCACTAAGTTTGACTTCAACACGTCCATCCTCATCCTGGTGTTCGTGGTCCTGGGCGGTCTGGGCAATATGCGCGGCTCCGTTATCGCGGCGGCGTTGCTCACGGTGCTTCCCGAGCTGCTCCGTCAGTTCTCGGACTACCGCATGCTCATCTACGCCATCGTGCTGATCCTGGTCATGATCTTTACCAACAACCCGCAGCTCAAGGCTTTCTTCGGCCGCGTCAAGGACCGCTTTGCTTCCAAGAAGGAGGTGGCAGCCGATGCCCAGTAAATTTGAGTTCAACAAGGGCAAGATGGTCCCGTATCCTTCTGGCGCCATCGTTCCCGACCGCGACCTGGGCGAGCGTCCGGCGCTCGAGTGCATCCACCTGGGCATTGAATTCGGCGGCCTTAAGGCAGTCGACGACTTTAGCCTAACCATCGGCAAGACCGAGATCGCCGGTCTGATCGGACCTAACGGTGCCGGTAAGACCACGGTCTTCAACCTGCTCACCAAGGTGTACCAGCCCACGCACGGCACCATCCTGCTCGACGGTGAGGACACCTCGGGCAAGTCGGTCTATCAGGTCAACCGCATGGGTATTGCCCGTACCTTCCAGAACATTCGCCTGTTCAACACCATGACGGTGGAGGATAACGTTAAGGTCGGTCTGCACAACCAGGAGCGCTACTCCGGTTTTGAGGGCGTGCTGCGCCTGCCGACGTATTGGAAGCACGAGAAAGCCGCCCACGAGCGCGCCATGGAGCTGCTGTCCATCTTTGATATGGAGCACCTGGCAAACGAGCAGGCCGGCTCGCTGCCTTACGGCGCCCAGCGTCGTCTGGAGATCGTTCGCGCTCTTGCCACCAACCCCAAGCTGTTGCTGCTCGACGAGCCTGCTGCCGGCATGAACCCGTCCGAGACCGCGGAGCTCATGGAGAACATCGTTAAGATTCGCGACACCTTTGGTATCGCCATCATGCTTATCGAGCATGATATGTCGCTCGTTATGAACATCTGCGAGGGTATCTGCGTGCTTAACTTTGGTAAGGTCATCGCCAAGGGCACGGCCGAGGAAATCCAGAACAACGACGCCGTTATCGAGGCATATCTGGGCAAGCAGGATAAGGGGGAGAACTAAATGGCAGAGCCGATGCTTTCCGTCTACAACATTAACGTCTGGTACGGCGCCATCCACGCCATCAAGGACATCTCCTTTAACGTCAACGAGGGTGAGATCGTTGCTCTGATCGGTGCGAACGGTGCCGGTAAGTCTACGACGCTTAAAACCGTCTCGGGCCTGCTGCGTTCCAAGACCGGCTCCATCAAGTTTATGGGCGAGGACATTACTCATACGCCCGCCGATAAGCTGGTGGGCAAGGGCCTGGCCCAGGTGCCCGAGGGCCGTCGCGCGTTTTTGCAGATGACGGTCGAGGAGAACCTGGAAATGGGTGCCTATACGCAGCCCAAGTCCACGGTGGCTCCGGGCCTTGAGCGCGTTTACGAGCAGTTCCCGCGCCTGAAGGAACGCCGTCGCCAGGTCGCCGGCACCCTTTCGGGCGGCGAGCAGCAGATGCTCGTTATGGGCCGCGCCCTTATGAGCAACCCTAAGCTGCTCATGCTCGATGAGCCCTCCATGGGTCTGGCGCCGATTCTGATTGAGCAGATCTTTCAGATCGTCGAGGACCTGCATAAAGCCGGTACCACGGTGCTCCTGGTCGAGCAGAACGCGCAGATGGCGCTTTCCATCGCCACACGCGGCTACGTGCTCGAGACCGGCAAGATCACCATGGCCGGCACCGGCCAAGAGCTGCTGCACGACGATAACGTGCGTAAAGCCTACCTGGGCGGTTAGGCGGTTCCGCCGTTCTGCCGAACGGCGGACCAGTCGACGCTGCGCGGGCACCAGAGCGACAACTTGTCATTCAAAGAGGACGGCATGACCAGAAGGTCTATGCCGCCCTCTTTTCATGCCAATTTGTTCGCTCTGGTGCCCGCTCGCTGTCCGTCCTCTGCCTGCGGCGTTACTTTGGTTCTGCCCCCTTTATGTTGCGGTGGAATAGGGACTAAATGGGAGCCCCAGAGGCCAAAACAGTCCCTATTCCACCGCAACTTCATGGGGGCGTGCGACAATGCCCATCGGAAAACGTTTGTCATCTGGGGGTCTATCTATGCTGTACGAGTTTTGTGCCGAGAACTTTGAGCGGGTGCCGGCGGCTATTGATGCCGGTGCAAGGCGCATCGAGCTGTGCGACAACCTTGCCGTCGGTGGTACCACGCCCTCGGCCGGCGTTATCAGTGCTGCGGTCAGTTATGCTCACGAGCATGATGCGCGAGTGATGTGCATGATTCGCCCGCGTGGTGGTGACTTTCACTACAACCAGGACGAGCTGCGCATGATGGAGATGGACTTGGGTCTTGCCGTGAGCGCCGGCGCCGACGGCTTGGTCTTTGGCTGCTGTAAGCCTTGTGCCGGCGGATGGGCGCTCGATGAACTTACGCTCGGCGCCCTCGTGATGGCTGCGGGCTGCGCGACCGAGGAGTGCAAGCGTGAGCCCATTGACATCACCTTCCACATGGCGTTTGACCAGCTCTCGCCCGAGGCTCAGATCGATGCTGTCGACACGCTCGCCGACTGCGGCATCACGCGCATCCTGACACATGGTGGCGCTGCCGGAACGTCGATCGAGGACAACCTGGAGCACCTGTCGCGTCTTGTCGAGTATGCGGGCGATCGCCTGACCATTCTTCCCGGCGGCGGCATTTCCACGGCCAACCGCGATACCGTGGCTGCGGCACTGGGCGTCTCCGAGCTCCATGGTACCAAGATCGTGCCGCTGGAGGTATAACCCGTGGCGCTGGTATTTGACGTTCAGCAGGCGAACGGTAAGCCCGACGATAACCGGCGCCCTGGCACCGCGTGCCCCTTTTGCGATACCGAGGGACTCGCCAATATCATCCGGCGCGACGGCGACTGCATCTGGCTCGAGAATAAGTTCAAAACCCTGCGCGCCACCCGTCAAACCGTGCTGATCGAGTCAGCCGATCACGATGCCGACCTGGCGACCTATGAGCCGGATGAACTCCACCATGTGATGAGGTTTGCCCTGGATTGCTGGCAGCAGATGATCGATTCACAGCAGTATCGAAGCGTGCTCATGTACAAGAACAAGGGTCCGCTCTCGGGCGGCAGTCTCGTTCATCCGCACATGCAGATTGTGGGTTTGGAGCAGGAAGACGGCTATGCTTCGCTGACTTCCGCCAATTTCGAAGGCATCAATGTCTGGCAACAGGGGAGAATCGCGGTCAACATCTCAACCGAACCGATCATGGGATTCTTTGAGGTCAATGTTTCAGCCCCGCAGGGAATCGCCGCCAGCGATGACATGCGAGATCAAGCCGAGACGGATCTCTTCGCCGATGCGATCCAGGTAGCTCTGCGCTATATCCTGAACGAGCACCACGGTGGTCGCGCAGAGTCGTACAACTTGTTCTTCTATCACCTGGGCGGTCGGACCATTGCCAAGGCACTGCCGCGTTGGGTGGTTTCGCCCTACTTTGTCGGCTATCGTTTGGCCCAGGTCAATGCCGAGACAACGCTCGATATCGATGCCGAGCGCCTGCGTGCGCACCTGGAAACGCTCGTATAGCAAGACTAACACCCGCGCAATGCGGACGGTCTAGCGTGCCATGGCGTCGCGGCCGGCCTCGACGCGCTTGCGCTGGGCGGCGCGCTCCTCGCCGGTTAGACGCTCAAAGAGATGCCCGATAAACGAGGCGAGTACCTGCTGAAACAGCGTTCCGCACATGACGGGAAACACGACTTCGCCCGGAAAGTACTGCGTGGCGATGACGGCGCCCGAAGAGATGTTACGCATGCCGCAGGTAAAGCACATGGTAGTCGTCTCGCTATATGGCAGATGCAGCGCACGGGCGATCAGAAAACCGACGATAAAGCCGCTGATGGCGAAGGTCAAAATAAAGAGGGCGACTTCCAGGCGCATCGCGTTCATGTGCAGAACGTACTCGCTCATGGCGGTGGAGTTGGAGGCGATAACGCCCATCATCATGAACTTGCAGGCGGGCGAGAGTGCGGGGGAGAGCTTCTCGTGTCCCCATCCACGTGTGAGCTCGTTGACCACGATGCCGAGCACGGCGGGGATGGCGATCATAAA